>NZ_JBIAIL010000068.1:0-19470 GCF_042871425.1 Micromonospora sp. NPDC005806
CGGCGCCACCAAGCCCGAGCTCGACGAGCCCACTACACCCGACGGCTCAACCTCGAACTTCAACCATGATCCCGAACGGCGGCTGCCGTACTAGGCCCGCTCTGAGTTCCGCCTCAACGCCTGACGGTCGGCCGCGCTCACCCTTGCAGTCGATGCGCCCAGTAGATCTCATCTACCCACATGATTCTGCCGTCACAAGCCTGGTGTCCTGCCCGATCTTCCGGTCTGCCATGCCGCTCAACCACGGGTAGCGCTGCGCCATCTTGGGTTTGTAGCGGAGTTTAGGGCAGTTCGAGCGTGAGCAGCGGCTCAGCAAACACAGGCGCTGGTGCGCTGGGATCTGCGGCAACAGCCTGCTCCAGTCGGCGGAAGCCGGCCTCCAGGTCCTCAGGACTGAGCTGCGCGAAGAACGAGAGGGTGCGCAGGCGCAGCCGTTCGAGCATGTCGCCGCAGGTGCCCGAGGACGGCTCGGTGACCGTGCCGAAGCTGGCAACGCGCCAGCCGACCGACGTGAACGTCGCGATGACCTCGTGCAGCGGCTGAAACAGCGAGGCGTCCACCTCGTAACCGCGGGGGAAGTACTCCAGCCACCACGGCCGGGGATGGTGGTCGCTGAAATTCGCGCGCAGTAGCAGCCGCCCGCCGGGCCTGAGCACCCTGGCCAGCTCCCGGGCTGCCCGGGGCTTGTCCTGGACGTGGTGCCAGGACAAGAACATGAGAGCGTAGTCGGCGCTGCCGGACGGCGCTGGCATGTCCTCGGCGGTGCCTGCCTCATACCTCACACCGGGATGCTGGGACTGCGTCTGCGCAACCTCGCGCATGCGGACCGACGGCTCGACGCCGGTGACTGGCCCGAACGCTCGTGCCAGCGCGGGGGTGAACCTGCCGGTCCCCGAGCCGACGTCCAGCCCCACCAGCGGACGCCGCTCGGGCAGCACCGCTTCAAAAGCGCTGATCCATACATGCAGTTGCTGCTGGGTGAGGGCGCGGCCGCGCGCGTAGTCCTGGTACTGCTCCGTGTCGTAGTCGATCGATCTCATCGCACCTCCTGCGTTAGCCGGCGGGCCGCAGCGCCGTCCGATATATCAGGCCGATACATCGAGACGATATTCGTCGTTGCGTCACCCGACAAGGTGCCTGTGCGACCGGAGCCTTACCAACGACCCGCGCGACAAGATCTGCCGGCTGCTGGGCCACGGCGCGGGAGGCGTCACCGAGCGACAGCTCGCGAGGCTCAACGCCTGCCGGCGGGCTGCGACCCCGGCCGGGAGGTCATCGTCGCCCTGGTTGCGCTATCAGCAGCTGCATTCGGCCCGCGCCGCCAGGAGCACCCCCGGCCACGAGGTCGTCGAGCAGGTCATCGTCTCGTTCCCGAGCTGCCCGATTGGTTACAGGAGGAGGCCTCCGCGACGGCTCAGGCTGCCAGATCGTGGACGTGCCGCAGACCGGGCTGCCCGTCGAGCAGCACCTCACCGACCGGGACGAACCCGGTCCGCCGCAGCACCGCCAGCGAGGCGGGATTCGCGAGCGCCGCCGAGGCGACCAGCTCGCGCAGCCCGTACGCGTCGCGGGCCAGTTCGCAGACGCGGCGGACGCCCTCCCGGGCCACACCCCGACCGGTGGCCCGCTCGGCCACCCGGTAGCCCAGTTCGGCGCGGCCGTCGGCGACGTCGACCAAGTTGAACCGGCCCAGCACGGACCCGTCGTCCTCGACCAGCACATGGAAGTGGCACCGGCCGGTGGCCTGCTCTTCCAGCAGCGCCGCGTGCCGGGTGTCGAACTCCGCGAAGTAGTCGTCGCCCCGGTCCGGCACCGACCGCGCGAAGAACGCCCGGTTGTCCCGCTCGAAGCGGAGCAGCGCGGGAGCGTGGTGGACGTCGAGTCGCTCGAGTGCGGGCATCGGGCCACGCTAGCAACGTCGGGGTAGCGTCCGACCGGGCCGGGACGACGACCGGGATCAGGCCCCGGACGGGGAGGCCGGGTACCAGCGCAGCTCGACGGTGTTGCCGTCCGGGTCGCGAACGTAGATCGAGGTGGCGCTGCCCCGGGCGCCGAAGCGTGGCACCGGCCCGGTCAGCACGGTGAACACCCCGGAGTCGATCACCTGCTGCCAGTCGAGCGGGTCGACCACCAGGCAGAAGTGGTCCACGTTCGAGCCGCTCGGCTCGCCACTGACCAGGTCGATGATGGTCTCCGGGTTGACGCGTACCGAGGGGAAGGGGACCTCGCCGGCCCGCCAGCGGTCGACGCGGACCGGCGCCAGCCCCAGCGTGCCGCAGTAGAACTCGAGGGACCGCTCCACGTCGGCGACGGCGAGGACCAGGTGGTCGAAGCCCGTCACCCGCACCGCGCTCACCGGGTCTCCAGGTCGTACGCCCGCCGGAGCCAGCCGGTGAACAGCTCCGGGTCGATCTCGTCGACGGTGCGGAGCTTGACCGAGGCCATCCGCCGCGCGCCGGCGGCGAGCCGGCCGGTCTCGTCGTCGACGTCCTGTCCCCGCCACAGCCCGAAGGTGAGGTACGACGGGTACGCCTTGACCAGGCAGATCGGCGTCCGCCCCGGCCGGTCGCCGAGCCCCCAGACGGGATGGCCGTGCCACATCACGCCGGTGGCCTCCGGCAGCGCGGCGTCGATGACGGTACGCAGTTTCTCGCCGGTCTCGCGCAACGGCCCGTCGAGGCCGCTGAGGTAGGTGCTGACGAGGTCCATGGGTACTCCTCCTGCGAACATCGGGAACACCGTCCACCCTCGCTGGCAGCGCGCGGCCGACCAAGACGCGATCGGGCTACGATCGTTGACCAGGATTCAACAATGGGGGTCAGCGTGCTCGAGCGGTACGAGATCGAGACGTTCCTGACCCTGGCCGAGGAGCTGCACTTCGGGCGTACCGCCGAGCGGCTGCGGGTGACCACCGGGCGGATCAGCCACGTGGTGCGGAAGCTGGAACGCCGGATCGGGGCGCCGCTCTTCGAGCGCACCAGCCGGGTCGTCCGGCTCACCCCGATCGGCGCCCGGCTCGCCGACGACCTGCGTCCGCTGGTGGCCGGGATGGAGGACGCCGTCCGGCGGGCCGTGGACGCCGGGCGCGGGCTCACCGGTGAGCTGCGGGTGGCGTTCGTCGGCGAGTGGACCGCGCCGGTGCTGCTCCGGGCCGTCACCCTCTTCACCGAACGGCACCCGGACTGCGTGGTGCACGTCCACGAGGCCCCGCTGGCCACCACCCGGTCGAGCCTGCGCGACGGTTCGATCGACGTGCTCATCGCGTCGTACCCCTTCGACGGCATGGCCAACGGTCCGGCGCTGCTGCGTGAGGAGCGGGTCCTCGCGGTGGCCGCGGACCACCCGCTGGCCGGCGCGGAGTCGGTGTCGCTGGAGGCGCTGGCCGATCATCCGGTGGTGCAGTACCCGGCGGTGACCTCGGCCGAGTTCAAGCGCGACCGCACCCCGGACCGGACGCCGTCGGGCCGCCCGGTGCCGAAGGGGCCGGTCGGCAACACCTTCTCGGAGATGCTGTCCCTGGTGGCAATGGGCCGGGGTGTGCTGCCGGTGGGTGAGCAGACCCGGCGCTACCACTCCCGGCCCGACCTGGCGTACGTGCCGATCCGCGACGCGCCACCGATCCTGCGGGGACCGGTGTGGCTGGCGAGCAACACCACCGCCCGGGTACGCGAGTTCGTCCGCGCCACGGTCGACGTCAACGGCCCGGTCGACTGAGACTGTCGGTCCCGGCTGGCAGGCTGCGGGCGTGCGAGACGAGATCCGGGCGCTGGTCGAGGCGCTGAACCCGGGGGACGAGCAGGAGGCACGGCACCGCGGGGAGACCCTGGCCTGGCTGGCCGCGACGGCGGACATCTTCCGCCGGGAGAAGCCGCGTACGCCCTCCCCGCACCTGGTCGCGTACTTCCTGCTGCGCGACGAGACGGACGGCGCGGTGCTGCTGGTGGATCACCGGAAGGCGGGAATGTGGCTGCCGACCGGCGGTCACGTCGAGCCGGGCGAGCACCCGGCGGAGACCGTACGCCGGGAGGTGGTGGAGGAGTTGGGCGTGCCGGCCGCCTTCTCCCAGCCCTTCGGTGAGCGCCCGGCCTTCCTCACGGTCACGGAGACGGTCGGCGGGCCGGCGGACCGGCACACCGACGTGAGTCTCTGGTACGTGTTGAGCGGCAGCCGCGACCAGCAGTTGGTCCCCGACGCGGGCGAGTTCCGGGGCGTCCGCTGGTGGACGCCCCGGGAAGTGGCCGGCGCCGCGCCGGGCACGGTCGAGCCGCACCTGAGCCGGATGCTCGCCAAACTCAGCCGAGGCTGACGGTCAGCGGCCGCAGGTCCTTCCGGGGCACGAGCGCGACGGCCAGCAGGACCAGGGCGCAGGCGGCTCCGATCAGGAAGTGGCGAGCTGGCGCAGCCGAGCGGTCTCGACCTGGAGGGCGTCCAGGCCGGCCGGGGTGAGCCGGTAGTAGCGGCGCAGCCGCCCGTCGATCACCTCTTCCCGGTCGGGCGCCTTGACCCTGCCCCTGCGGCAAGGCCCAGCGTGGTCCGTGCCGGTCGCCGTGACCGGCACGAGGAGGATGTGTCCGTGGAGCTGCTGACCATCGGTGCGTTCGCCCGGGCGGCACGACTGACGCCCAAGGCGTTGCGGCTCTACGACGAGCAGGGGCTGCTGCCCCCCGCCGCCGTCGACCCGCACTCGGGCTACCGCTACTACCGGCCCGCGCAGCTCGACCGCGCCCGGCTGATCGCCACCCTGCGCCGGGCCGGGATGCCGCTGGCCGAGATCCGGACCGTCTGCGGCCTGGCCGCGGAGGCGGCTGCCGAGGCGGTCGATGCCTGGTGGCGGCGGGTCAGCGCCGACACGGCGGCCCGCGGACGCGTCGTCGCGCTCCTCGTCGACCAGCTCTCCGAAAGGGGAACCACCATGTCCGACACCACCTTCCGGTACGCCGTCCGCTGCGAGACCGGCGCGGTCCGCGACTCCAACGAGGACACCGCGTATGCCAGCGAGACCCTGCTCGCCGTGGCGGACGGCATGCGCGGTCCCGGTGGCGCCGCCGCCAGCACCGCCGCCGTGGACGCGCTCCGGCCGCTGGAGCTGGCCGACGCGCCGCCCGCCGAACTGCTCGCCACGCTGGCGGACGCGGTGACGGCGGCCGACCGGACGGTACGCGCGCACGGGACCGACGAG
The DNA here is from genome assembly GCF_042871425.1 of Micromonospora sp. NPDC005806. Taxonomy (NCBI): domain Bacteria; kingdom Bacillati; phylum Actinomycetota; class Actinomycetes; order Micromonosporales; family Micromonosporaceae; genus Micromonospora; species Micromonospora sp. NPDC005806. Next base: position 5,180 of record NZ_JBIAIL010000068.1, read on the forward strand.
CACCAGCCGGTCAGCACGCTCACCGCCATCCTGCGGCGTGGCACGCGACTGGCCCTGGTGCACGTCGGCGACACCCGGGCGTACCTGCTGCGCGCGGGCGAGCTGTTCCGGCTGACCCAGGACCACACGTACGTGCAGTCGCAGGTCGACCAGGGTCGGCTGACCCCGGCCGAGGCGGCAGCGCACCCGCAGCGGGCCCTGCTGTCCCGGGCGCTCGGGGCGGGCACGGAGGTCGAGGCGGACCTCGCGCTGCGGACCGCCCTCGCCGGCGACCGCTACCTGCTCTGCTCCGACGGGCTCTCCGCCGTGGTCGCGCCGGAGGCGCTGCACGCGGCGCTCGCCGGGGCCGACGACCCGGAGAGCGCCGTCGGGCGCCTGGTCGACCTCGCGTACGCCGAGGGGGCGCCGGACAACGTCGCCTGCGTCGTCGCCGACGTGGTGGCGGCGTAGCGCCCGGCCGGGCCGTACGCTGGCGATCATGCGGATTGGCATCGTGATCCTGCCCGACCAGCGCTGGGCGGATTCGCAGCGGCGCTGGCGGCAGGCGGACGAGTGGGGCTTCGACCACGCCTGGACGTACGACCACCTGGGCTGGCGCGACCTGGTCGACGGACCCTGGTTCGACTCGATGACCACGCTGACCGCCGCCGCGACGGTGACCTCCCGGATCCGCCTCGGCACTCTGGTCGCGTCGCCCAACTTCCGGCACCCGGCGGCGTTCGCCCGGCAGGTGACCGCGCTGGACGACGTCTCGGGCGGCCGGCTGCTGCTGGGGCTCGGTGCGGGCGGCATCGGGTTCGATGCCACCGTGCTCGGCGGGGAGACCCTGCCGCCCCGGCAGCGGGTGGACCGGTTCGCCGAGTTCACCGAGCTGCTGGACGTGATCCTGCGGAAGGACGGCACCACCTGGCGCGGGGAGTGGTTCGCCGCGGTGGACGCCCGGAACAACCCCGGCTGCGTCCAGCAGCCCCGGGTGCCGTTCGTGGTCGCCGCGAACGGGCCGCGCTCGATGCGGCTGGTCGCCCGGTTCGGCCAGGGCTGGGTGACCACCGGGCTCGGCGGCGACGACCTGGCGAGCTGGTGGTCGTCCGTCGCCGAACTCTCGGCCCGGATGGACGAGACCCTCGACAGGGCGGGGCGCGACCCGGCCACCCTGGACCGGTACCTGTCGCTGGACGCCGCGCCGGCCTACTCGCTGAGCGGCGCGGACTTCTTCGCCGAGCAGGTCGGCCGGGCTGCCCGGCTGGGCTTCACCGACGTGGTGACGCACTGGCCCCGGGCCAGCAGTTGGTACGCCGGCGACGAGGCGGTGCTGGCGGAGGCGGCGGGACTGCTGCCTGAGCTGCGCCGCGCCTGACGGGCCGTCCGGTCAGGTGCCCAGGTCGCCGGTGCTGATGCCGCCGTCCCCGGCGGAGATCAGGCGGAACCGGATGCACACCACCTGGGTGTCGTCGTCGACCGGGAAGCCCTCGCGGGTCCAGTAGCCGCGGTGGCCCTCCCGCCACTCCTCGATCGACCGGTCGCCCTCCCCTTCTGAGCGGGCGAAGTCCCAGGGCACGTCGGCGAAGCGGACCACCTCGACGCCGGTGACCTCGACGACGCCGACCAGCGCGTCGTGGTCGTCGACCAGGACCAGCCGCTCGCCGACCTGCTCCAGCTTCTCGTTCTCGGCGGCGTAATCGCCGGTCAGCAGGCCGGCGGTGGCGGTCTTCACGCCGGCCAGCACGAGGCTGTTGAGTCTGCTGCGCATCTCGCCGGGCGCGCCGAGGGCGAGGGTGCGGAGTCCACCGATCCGGGGCCACATCCTGCCGAGGCTAACGGCCGACCCGCCGCCCGGCACCGAATTTCACCTCCCCCAGGGGCCGCTGTCGGTGATGCTGACGGGAGAGCCGGAGAGGTCACGAGGAGGCGACCATGGCGGACCGCCGGGCGGTGCTCGTCCCGGGTGTGGGTTACGACACCCGGGCCCCGCTCTTCGCGTACGTCGGGGAGGCGCTGCGCCGCCTCGGCTTCGACGTCCACGGGGTGACCTGGCAGGTGCCCCGCGACCTGCCCGCCGACCGGACCGCAGAGTGGGTGGCCGAGCAGGTGACGCCGGCCCTCGACGGCGGCGTCGACCTGCTGGTCGGCAAGTCGCTGGGCACCTTCGCCACCCCGCTCGCCGCCGACCGGGGGCTGCCGGCGGTCTGGCTGACCCCGGTGCTCAACCACCCCGAGGTGGTCGACGGGCTGGACCGGGCGACCTCGCCGTGCCTGCTGGTCGGGGGAACCGCCGACTCGCTCTGGAACGGCGAGGTGGCGCGCCGGCTCAGCCCGCACGTGCTGGAGGTGCCGGACGCCGACCACTCGATGCTGGTGCCCGGCCCGCTGGCGCGCTCCGCCGACGTGTTGGGCCGGGTCTGCACCGCGGTGGAGGAGTTCGTCAGATGAGCTGGGCGGCGTAGCCGGCCGCCGCCAGCACCCGGGCGTCGCCGGTCGCCGCGTGGGCCTCCAGCACCGCGTCGGCCAGCTTCACCACGTGTGCGTCGCCGTGCCGGGCCGCCCGGGCGAACACCTCCGCCGGCCCAGCGGCGACGGCTCCAGGTCGCGGCGCGGCGGCCGGCGTGGGTGGGGCGTACACCGAGGTCACGGCGGCCGTGGCCGACCAGGCCGCGGCGACGCTCGGCGCCCACAGCGCCGGGTCCAGGGCCGGCAGGGTACGCAGCACCGCGGTCGGCGCGGTCACCGCGTGCACGAGCATCACCGGGTTGCCGTGCCCGAACCGCAGGTAGTCCAGACCGGCGCGGTGCACGAGCTCGGTGAGGGTCCGTTCGGCCTCCCCCGGGCCGGCGGGCGGCCGCAGCGCCGCCGCCGCACCGGCCCATTCAGGTACGTCCGGCAGCCGCCCCAGCCGTTCCCGGATTCCCCCGCTCTGCTCGGGGATCCGGGGTACCCCGGCCAGTGCCGAGGCCACGTCGGACCGGCCGGTGAGCGGGCCGGCGCCGGGCACCGGCTGCCACCGGGCGGCCCAGTAGCCGAGCGCCTGACCCAGCTCGGCGAGCCGCTCCGGGCTCACCCCGTCGGTACGCAGCACGCGCACGGCGTGCCCGACCCGGATCACGCCGTGGGTGGCCCCCGCCGCGATGCCCGGCAGCAGCCGGGGCCACCAGGTGCCGAGCACCTCCTGCCAGGGGTGTTCGCGCAGCTCGCGGTCGAAGTGGGCGAGCCAGTCGCCGGCGCGCTTCGGGTCGCCGAGCGCGGCCCGCCAGTCGTCGACCGGCCGTAGGCCGCGGGGCAGGTCGTCCAGCCGGCCCAGGTAGTCGTCCAGCCAGCGGTGCACCCGCGCGCCGTGGCCGTGCCGGACCAGCGCCTCGACCGCCATCGGTCCGTGGTTGGAGAGCCAGCCCTCGAACTCCGGGCCGGTCCGGTGCAGCCGCTGGTACGCCTCGTCCAGGATGTCGTCGTCCATACCGCGATCCTCGAAGTTCAACCGACCTTGAAGTCAACCCCGACCCGAGGAGTGCAAATGATCAGCGTTCGTCAATCCCCTGGACCGGCGACCCGGGGTCGTCCACCCGGTCGGAGCTGGGCGGCGAACGGGCGCACTGTCGGGACCCGACCCGGAGTGGGGCGGCAGCCGAACGCGCCTCGGAGTAGCTTCCCGGTCACCTTCGGTCCATGAAGGAGTCGCCATGGGGGAGTTTGCGAATTCTTCGGGCATGCCGCGCCGGAGACTGTTGCGCGACGGGGTCGTCATCGCCGCCGCCGTACCGCCGCTCCTGGCGGTGGGCGAGCAGGTCGCCTCGGCGGCGGTCCCCGCCTACGACCCGCAGCAGCGCTTCATCCGGCTGGTCGGCGGCGGTTCGGGGGTGCTCTACGCGATCCAGGCCGACGGGGCCCTCTACTGGTACCGGCACCTGGGCTGGCAGACCGGTGCGGCCACGTGGGCCAGCGGCTCGGGGCGTCGGATCGGCAGCGGGTGGAACCAGTTCCAGGCCGTCTTCGGCGGCACCGAGGGCTCGCTGTACGCGCTGCGCGGCGACGGCGTGCTGCTCTATTACCGCTATCGGCTCAGCAACGGGATCACCGGCGTCGGCACCTGGATCACGGGTGGCCAGATCGGGTCCGGCTTCGACCGGTACCCCCGGGTCTTCGGCTTCAACGGCGACATCTACGGGCAGACCGCCGAGGGTGAGCTGTATCTGCACCGGTGGGACCTGGTGACGAAGACGTGGAGCGTCGACGGCACACGGATCGGCACCGGGTTCAAGGGCGGCGTGCTCCAGGCGGACACCCACGGCGTCATCTACTCCTACCGGTTCGGCGACATCGAGTGGTACCGGCACCTGGGCGGCGGGGCCTGGGCCTCGGGTTCCGGCTTCCGGGTCGGCAGCGGGTTCCGCAACTTCTGGCTGAACGACGGGGTCTGGTGCACCGGTCAGGGTGCCGTCTACGCGATCCCGCCCAACTCCCCCACCAGCAGCCAGACCGGCACCCTGCTGGAGTATCGGCTGACCAACTACCCGACGGCCGGCACCGACAAGCGGGCCGCCTGGATGAACAGCGGCACCGGGCGGACGGTCGGCCGGGGCTGGACCATGCAGACCCAGGCCGCCCTCCAGGGCTATCCGAACACGCCCAGCGTCGTGCAGGGCGAGGTGGTCCGGATCGCGGTGTCGACCGGGCTGCCCTCGGTCAGCGCGGCGATGGTCCGGTTGGCGCCCGCCGCCGGCGCGCCGGAGGCCGTTTCGCAGCCGTTCTCGGTCGCCACCGGCGTGCAGGCCCTGCCGACGGGCTACCTCACCGTCGGCTGCAACTGGTCGGACCGGATCCAGTTCCGGATCCCGTCGGACTGGCAGCCCGGCCTCTACGCCGCCCAGCTGGAGGGGCCAAATCGGCTGCGCCGGTATGTGCCGTTCGTGGTCCGGCCGGTGACGCCGATCAACAAGATCGCGGTGCTGCTGTCCAGCTTCACCTACAACGCGTACAACAGCTGGGGCGGGCACAACCAGTACTGCAGCGACGTCACCACCCAGCGCCCGCTGACCGTCCGCCGACCCTCCACGGAACTGAACGTGGAGGACCCGGCGATCTTCGACCACACCCTCTGGTCCGACCTCATGCTGACCCGCTGGATGACCCGCCAGGGTTACGCCTTCGACTGCTACGAGGACATGGACCTGCATGCTTCCGGGTCGTGGCTCACCAAGTACCAGGTCCTGGTGCTGGGCAGCCACCCCGAGTACTGGACCGACGCGATGCGGCAACAGTTGGTCAACTACCAGGCCGGCGGCGGACGCCTGATCTACCCCGGCGGGAACGGCCTCTACGAACGGGTACGGGTCAACAGCGCCCGCACGGTGGTGACCTACCGGCGCTCCGACGGCAAGCGGGACTACTACACCGCGTTGGGACTGCCCGCCTCGCAGTTGGTCGGTACCAACTACATCGCCGCCGGCAGTTACGCGCCCTACCGGGTGGTCCGGGACCATCCGCTGCTCGCCGGCACCGGGCTCGTGGTGGGCAGCAGATTCGGTGCCACCGGCTACAACAAGGGCGCGAGCGGCTGGGAGATGGACGCGATGCGCGGTCTGGCCGGCGAGGCAGCTCCGTCCCAGGTGATCGCGATGGGTGAGAACCCCGGCGGCGACGGCGCGGCCATGGTGTTCATGGAGAAGGCCAACGGCGCGCTCGTGTTCAGTGCGTCCGCCATCTCGTTCGTCGGCGCGCTGGACAGCGATCCGGCGATGTCCACCCTCTTCCGCAACGTCTTCGACCGGATGCTGGCCTCGGGTCAGCCGGTCCGGGCCACCGAGGCGCCGATGCCGCGGACCAGCCCGGCCCCGGGCGTGCCGGAGCCGTCGTCCATGGAGTGACCGGCCGTCAATCCGCCGGAACGGCGATCTTCGCCGTACCGGCCGGCCGGAAGTATCCGGCGAAGGGCGTGATCCGGACCCTGCGGATCGGCACGGTGCGTGATCCGATGCTGCTTCGGAGTATCTTGCCCGTGCGTCTGTCACGGGGGAGTGATCATGGAAGAAAGCCCGAAGCCGGGCATCGGCCGTCGGCGTCTGCTGCGGAACAGCGCGGTCATCGCTGCCGCCGTACCGCCGGTCCTGGCGGTGGGTGAGGCGGTGGGTCAGCAGGCCGCCTCGGCGGCCGTCCCCAGCTACGACCCGCAGCAGCGGTTCATCCGCCTGGTCGGCGGTGGCGGCGGGGTCATCTTCGCCATCCAGGCCGACGGCGGCCTCTACTGGTACCGCCACCTCGGCTACCAGACCGGTGCGGCCAGCTGGGCCAGCGGCTCGGGGCGCCGCGTCGGCACCGGCTGGAACGGGTTCCGGGCCGTGTTCGGCGGTGTCGACGGGTCGCTCTACGCGCTGCGCGGCGACGGCGTCCTGCTCTACTACCGTTACCGGCTCAGCAACGGGACCACCGGCGTCGGCACCTGGATCTCGGGCGGCCAGATCGGGTCGGGCTTCGACAAGTACCCCCGGGTGTTCGGCTTCAACGGCGACATCTACGGGCAGACCTCGAACGGCGACCTCGTCCTGCACCGGTGGGACCTGGTCGCCAAGAAGTGGTCGGTCGACGGTCTGAAGATCGGCAGCGGCTTCAAGAGCAGCATCTGCCAGGCGGACACCAACGGCGTCATCTACGCCTACAACTACGGCGACATCTCCTGGTACCGGCACCAGGGCGACGGCGTGTGGGCGACGGGCTCCGGGTTCAAGATCGGCAGCGGGTTCCGCAACTTCGGGTTGAACGACGGGGTCTGGTTCACCGGTCAGGGCGTCCTCTATGCGATCCCGCCGGACGCGCCCGCCGCCACCCAGACCGGTCAGTTGATGGAGTACCGGCTGACCAACTATCTGACGGCCGGCACCGACAACCGGACCGCGTGGATGAACAAGGGGTCGGGGCTGAAGGTCGGCTCCGGCTGGACGGTGCAGACCCAGGCGGCCCTCCAGGGCTACCCGACCACGCCCAGCGTTCGGCAGGGCGAGGTGGTCCGGATCGCGGTGTCGACCGGGCTGCCCTCGGTCAGCGCGGCGATGGTCCGGTTGGCGCCCGCCGCGGGAGCGCCGGAGGCCGTTTCGCAACCGGCCTCGGTCGCCACCGGCGTGCAGGCTCTGCCGAAGGGGTACATCACGGTCGGCTGCAACTGGACCGACCGGATCCAGTTCCGGATCCCCGCGGACTGGCAGCCCGGCCTGTACGCCGCCCAGCTGAGCGGTGCCTACGGGCTGCGCCGGTACGTGCCGTTCGTGGTCCGGCCGGTGACACCGACCAACAAGATCGCGGTGCTGGTACCGACCTTCACCTACAACGCGTACAACAGCTGGGGCGGGCACAACCAGTACTGCAACGACATCTTCAAGCCGCGCCCGCTGACCGTCCGCCGGCCCTCCACCGAGTGGAACGTCGACGACCCGGGGGCGCCGGACCACACCCTCTGGTCGGACCTGCTGCTGACCCGCTGGATGACCCGGCAGGGGCTCGCCTTCGACTGCTACGAGGACATGGACCTGCACGCCTCCGGGGCGTGGCTCACCAACTACCGGGTGATCGTGCTGACCAGCCACCCGGAGTACTGGAGCGAGGCCATGCGCCAGAACCTGGTCAACTTCCAGGCCGGGGGTGGTCACGTCGTCTACGCGGGCGGGAACGGCATCTACGAGCGGGTACTGGTCAACAGCGCCCGCACGGTGGTCACCTACCGGCGCACCGACGGTAAGCGCGACTACTTCAGCGACCTCGGTCTGCCCGCCTCGCAGCTGGTCGGCACCAACTACATCGCCGCCGGCACGTACGCGCCGTTCCGGGTGACGCAGGACCACCCGTTGCTCGCCGGCACCGGCCTGATCGTGGGCAGCAGGTTCGGCGTCACCGGCTACAACAAGGGCGCCAGCGGGTGGGAGGTGGACGGCATGCGGGGCCTCGCCGGTGAGGCCACCGCGGCCCAGGTCATCGCCATGGGCGAGAACGCCAACGGCGGCGCCGCCATGGTCTTCATGGAGAAGCCCAACGGCGCCCTGGTGTTCAGCGCCTCCTCGATCTCGTTCGCCGGTGCCCTGGCGAGCGACGAGGCGATGTCGACCCTGTTCCGCAACGTCTTCGACCGGATGCTGGAGACCGGCGTGACGGTCAAGGCGACCGAGGCGCCGATGCCGCGTACCAAGGCGGTGCCGGCGGTGCCGGAGCCGACCTTCATGGAGTGACGTCAGGTCGACGCGGGGTCCCGGTCCTCGGGCGGGGACCCCGGTCGGCGGCCGGACGGGTTCAGCCGGGCAGCAGGTCCGCGGTGAGCAGGGAACGCAGCCGGAGCCGTGCGGCGACCGCCGGCGGGCAGGTCGCCACCAGGGCGGCGGCCCCCACCACTTCCGCCCCGCCGGCCTGGACCGCCCGGTGGAGCGCGTCGAGTTGGGCTCCGCTGTCCACCCAGTCGTCGATGAGCAGCACCCGGTCGCCGTGGCTCAGCCGCCGGCCGTCCACGCCGATCCGCAGACGCCGGCCCCGGTAGTCCGGCGGCGTCTCGGCCCAGCGCATGGCGCCCACCCGTCGCCGGTCGCCGCCGTCCTTGTACGCGGGCAGGAAACCGGCGCCGGCCGCCACCGCCACCAGCGGGCCGAGCAGCAGCCCGGTCACCTCGGGGGCGACCACCACGGTGGGCCGGGCGTCCGGGAACAGGCCGGCCAGGGCCGGTCCGACGGCCGCCAGCACCTCCGGATCCCGCCACCAGGCGGAGATGTCGCTGACCAGATGACTGCTGTCCGGGCCGGGATCGACCCACCGGAACAGCTCGACCAGACGTCGGTGCAGCACGACATCCATCATCGGGCACCGACGCCAGGCGATGGACCGCCCGCCCCTGCCTGCACTCCTTCCTCCGATCGGATGAGTCGAGCTGGGTCGACCGGATACACGTATGCGGGTAAATGCGGGCATACCGTCATGATCACGTTGACTTCGGAAGTGCTTCTCTCGTTACGGTCCCACCCGGTTTGTTCAGCTGACGAAAGGACCGGGCGGTGGCTGGTAAGCACTTCCGTACCCGTAAGTTCTCGCCCGCGGGCATCGCCGCCACCGCAGCCGTCGGTGTGGTGCTCGCCGTCGGCGGCACCGTCGGCGCGGTCCAGCTCACCTCGGCCGAGCCCGCCGCCGAGCCGGCCGCCGTCGAAGCCCTGCCCAGCACGCTGGCCCCCAGCTCGGCCGCCGCGTCGCCGAGCGCGTCCGCGTCGCCGAGCCTCAGCCCCTCGCCGAAGGCCACCCCCAGCCCCAAGGTGACCCGCACCCAGGCGGCCTCCCGGAGCCAGACCCGGACCGCCAGCTCGAAGCCCACCGCGAAGAAGACCACCACCACCGCCAAGGTCGTGCAGAGCGCCACCTGCGGCGCCTCCTTCTACGACGAGGGCCAGATGACCGCGAACGGCGAGACCTTCAACCCGAACGCGCTGACCGCCGCGCACAAGACCCTGCCGTTCGACACCAAGGTCCGGGTGACCAATCCGGCCAACGGCAAGTCGGTGGTGGTGCGGATCAACGACCGCGGTCCGTACGTCGACGGCCGGTGCCTCGACCTGTCCCGCGCGGCCTTCGCGGGCATCGCCTCGACCGACCTCGGCGAGGTGACCGTCAGGTACGAGGTCCTCGGCTGACCGGGTGACGGACGGCGATCGGCCCGGTGGGGTGACCCGGCCGGGCAGAACCTCCTCGGACGACGGGTCAGGCTCATTCACCCGTTCACGTCCATCAGGCATGCTGTCCGATGTACGCACTCAACCCTTCCAGCCGGGCCGTGGCCCGCTGAGCCCCGGGTCCCGCGCCGGTCTCGGCGCGGCCCTCGCGCTGCTCGCACTCGTCTCCGTGGTGGAGCTGACGGACGGCCGGGCGGCGCATTACCTCGCGCTGATGGTGGCCGCGCCGCTGCTCGCCGCCGCGATGGCGTCCTGGCGGGTGGTGCTCGGGCTCGGCGTCCTCGCCACCGGGATCGCGGCCGCCTTCGCCGTCGGCGAGCAGGCCGCGTCCCTGGTCACCGCCGTCAACGTCGCGGCGGTCGCCCTCGCCACCCCGATCGGCGCCGCCGTGGCGGCGGTACGCCAGCGCCAGGCCGAGCAGATCGCCGAGCTGTCCCGGCTCGCCGCGGTCGCCCAGCAGGCGGTGCTCCGGACGCTCGGCCCCCAGGTGGGCACCGTCGCGGTGGCCGCCCGCTACATTTCCTCCTCCACCAGCGCCGAGATCGGCGGCGACCTGTACGAGGCGATGGACACCCCGTACGGCGTCCGCATGATCATCGGTGACGTCCGGGGCAAGGGGCTGGACGCGGTCCGGTTGGCCAGCATCGTCCTCGGTTCGTACCGGCACGTGGCGTACGAGCGGGCGGACCTGCGGGCGGTGGTGACCGACCTGGACCGGGCGGTGGCCCGCAACGTGGGCGACGAGGACTTCGTCACCGCCGCGCTGGTCGAGGAGCGGGGCGGCACGCTCACCATCGTCAATTGTGGCCATCCGCCGCCGCTGCTGCTGCGCCGGGGCGCGGTGATCCCGCTCGAACCCCCGGCCCCCGCGCCGCCGCTGGGTTTCATGCCGGTGGTCCGGCCCCGGGTGGAGCGGCTCGAGCCGGGCGACCGGCTCCTGCTGTTCACCGACGGGCTCGGCGAGGCCCGCCGGGACGGCGAATTCTTCCCGACGGCCGACCGGGCCTGGCGGCTGCTCGGCCATGGCACCGTCGCCGACGGCCTCGCCTCGCTGGAGACCGCCCTGGTCGAGTGGGTGCACGGCCGGCTCGACGACGACATCGCGCTGGTGCTGATGGAGTACACCGGCCCGCACAGCGGCGTGACGGCCGCCGTGCCGAGCTGGGAAGTGGGCGCGGCCGAGAGCTGACGCCGGCCGCGCGGTCAGCCGTCGGCGAGCTCGTCGGTGGCCCTCCGCCCGGCTTCCCCAGCCCGCTGCAGGAAGTCGGCGATCACCTCCAGTTGGGTCTCGTCGTAGCCGGCGCAGATCTCGTCCATCGCGGTGTTCATGCCCGCGTAGAGGCGGAACAGTTCGCCGTTGCGCTCGCGCAGGGCCCGGACAGTCACCGAGCGGCGGTCCGGGGCGGCGGGGTCGCGCTCGCGCACGATCCAGCCGCCGCGCTGGAGCCGGTCCAGGATGCCCGTCATGGTGGCCGGATGTAGGCCCGCCCGGCGGGCCAGTGTGCCGGGGCTGAGCGGTCCGTGGCGGGCGATCAGGTCGAGGCAGTCCAGGTCCACGTCGCGCAGCGAGAGGCGTACGCCGACGTGGTGGTTCAGCAGCGCGAGCTGGTTGCTCAGCTCCCGCATCGCCTCCTTGATCCGGACGGCCGTCCGGCGGTGTCGGCGCGCGTCCGCAGATTCTACGGAACTCATATTGTTTGAACCTCGTATCAACTGTTACGGTTTCCATATCTTACGGGAGGTGGCCGCCGTGGGCGGCCCTCGACGAAGGGGTGGCGGATGAAGCTCACGATCTTCGGGGCCAGTGGTGGGATCGGTCGTCACCTCGTCGACCAGGCCCTGGCCGCCGGTCACGACGTCACGGCGGTGGTGCGCGATCCGGCCCGCCTGCCCGGCACCTCCGCGCAGGTGGTCACCGCCGACCTGGCGGCGGCGGACCCGACGGCGCTGCAGGCGGCGGTCGGCGGCGCCGACGCGGTGCTGTCCGGCCTCGGCCCCCGTTCCGCGGCCGACGCCGGTGTAACGTCCCGGGGCACCCGGGCCGTCGCCGAGGCGATGGCCGGATCGGGCGTACGCCGGATCGTGGTGGTCAGTGCCGCCCCGGTCGGCGTGGTGCCGTCCCCGGGCCGGCCGCGCCCGCCCCGCTACGACGAGGGCGACGGTCCCCTGATGCGCTTCGTGCTCGGGCCGGCGATCCGGCGGGTGCTGCGCCGCCACTACGCCGACCTCGCGCTGATGGAGGAGGAGCTGCGGGACGGTGGCCTCGACTGGACGGTGGTCCGGCCGCCGCGGCTGACCGACGGCCCGCTGACCGGCGACTATCGCACGGCGTACGGGCGTAACATCCGGGGCGGCCTGACGGTCTCGCGGGCCGACGTCGCCCAGCTGATGCTCGCCCTGCTCGACCGGCCGGAGTCCGTCCGGCGCACCGTCGGGGTCGCCGGCTGACCCCGGGAGTCCCGCGGTGGCCGGAACCTGAACCGAAAGTGTGTAATCGCTGTCACTTTCACGATCGGCTTGTCGTTGGCTACCGGCGAGTAATAGAGTCGGGGTTACTGATCGGTAACACCTGTCCGGAAGCGGGGCCAGCGAGCATGACCCACTACAAGAGCAACCTTCGGGACCTCGAGTTCAACCTGTTCGAGGTCTTCGGGGCGGACCGGACGTTCGGCCAGGAGCCGTACACGGACCTGGACGTCGACACCGCCCGTAGCTTCCTCGCTGAGGTCGACCGCCTGGCCCGGGAGGACCTGGCCGCCAGCTACTCGGACAGTGACCGCAACCCGCCGGTCTTCGACCCCGCGACGCACACCGCGCCGCTGCCGGAGTCGTTCAAGAAGTCGTACCAGGCGTTCATGGACTCGGAGTTCTGGCGGCTGGACCTCCCCGAGGCCCTGGGCGGCACCAACGCCCCGCGCGCCCTGTGGTGGTCCCTCGCGGAGCTGGTGCTCGGCGCCAACGCCCCGATCTGGATGTACGCCTCCGGCCCGTCCTTCGCGCACGTGCTGCACGTCGAGGGCACCGAGCAGCAGCAGAAGTGGGCCAAGCTCTTCATCGAGAAGCAGTGGGGCTCGACGATGGTGCTCACCGAGCCGGACGCCGGATCGGACGTCGGCGCCGGTCGTACCCGGGCCATCCCGCAGCCGGACGGCTCCTGGCACATCGAGGGCGTCAAGCGCTTCATCACCTCGGGTGAGCACGACCTGAGCGACAACATCGTGCACTACGTGCTGGCTCGCCCGGTCGGCGTCGACGGCGTCGGCGGCCCCGGCACCAAGGGCCTCTCCCTCTTCGTGGTGCCGAAGTACCACTTCGACGAGGAGACCGGCGAGCTGGGCGAGCGCAACGGCGTCTTCGCCACCAACGTCGAGCACAAGATGGGCCTGAAGGTCTCCAACACCTGTGAGGTGACCTTCGGCGAGCACGGCGTCCCGGCCAAGGGCTGGCTGCTGGGCGAGAAGCACGACGGCATCCGGCAGATGTTCATGATCATCGAGTATGCCCGGATGATGGTCGGCACCAAGGCGATCGCCACCCTCTCCACCGGCTACCTGAACGCCCTGGAGTACGCCAAGAACCGGGTGCAGGGCGCCGACCTGACCCGGACGACCGACAAGGCCGCCCCGCGGGTGACCATCACCCAGCACCCGGACGTGCGCCGCTCGCTGCTCATGCAGAAGTCGTACGCCGAGGGCCTGCGGGCGGTGGTCTGCTACACCGCCACCTGGCAGGACAAGGTGGCGCTGGCCGAGGCGGCCGGCGACGAGAAGGCCACCAAGCTGGCCAAGCGGGTCAACGACCTGCTCCTGCCGCTGGTCAAGGGCGTCGGCTCGGAGCGGGCGTACGAGCTGCTCGGCCACGAGGCGCTGCAGACCTTCGGCGGCTCCGGCTTCCTGCAGGACTACCCGCTGGAGCAGTACGTCCGGGACGCCAAGATCGACACCCTGTACGAGGGCACCACGGCCATCCAGAGCCTCGACCTGATCTTCCGGAAGATCGTCCGGGACAACGGCAAGGCCCTGCTGGCGGTCGCCGGTGAGATCCAGGAGTTCATCACCTCCGAGGCCGGCAACGGCCAGCTCAAGGAGGAGCGGCAGGCGCTCGGCAAGGCCCTCGCCGAGATCCAGAACATCCTCGGCGTGATGACCGGCTGGCTGGGCGAGGCCCAGGGCGGCGACGCCCGCGCGCTCTACAAGGTCGGCCTGAGCAGCCGCCGCTTCCTGCTGGCGATCGGCGACCTGGTGGTCGGCTGGCTGCTGCAGAAGCAGGCGGACGTGGCGCTGACGGCCCTGAACGGCGAGGTCTCCACCGCCGACCAGGCGTTCTACACCGGCAAGGTGGCCGCTGCCCGGTTCTTCGCCCGCGAGGTGCTGCCGCGTATCGGCGCCGACCGGCGAATCATCGAGGGCGCCGACCTGGAGATCATGGACATCCCGGAGGAGGCGTTCTGACCCCCCTGGGGTGATCGGACCGGTTCGACGAGTTGTCGCAGTGACGACGGCGGGCGGCGCGCGCCCCCCCCCCCCCCCCCCCCCCCCGGGTTGCCCCCCCCCCCCCCCCGCCCGCCCCCCCCCCCGGGCCCCCCCCCGCCCCCCCCCCCCCCCCCCCCCCCGC
>NZ_JBIAIL010000069.1:0-18552 GCF_042871425.1 Micromonospora sp. NPDC005806
GTTATGTCCACAACGTACAGACGATCACGCGGTGGCCGCCTCGCGTCCACCCCTCACCGCCAGCGACATCTCAAACGGCGGCTGCCGTACTAGGACGGGGCAAGACATGGACCAAGGCACCCGCGACGAGGTGCTCGGCCGCCTGGCTGAGGCAGTCGGGTCCGTCACAGTCGCACACCCGACGCGGGTTGCCATCGACGGACCGCCCGCGACAGGCAAGACCACGCTCGCCGACGAGCTGGCCGTCGTCTTGCGCACACAGGGCCGCGACGTCATCCGCGCGACGATCGACGATTTCCTCCTCCCCCGGGCACAGCGCTATCCGCGCGGCGAGTACTCGGCCGAAGGCTGCTACTTCGACACCCACGACTACGACGCGCTGAACCGAGTTCTGCTCGATCCGCTCGGCCCGGGCGGAGATCGACGCTTCCAATCCGCGGTCTACGACCGCACAGCGGATACCGCGCTGTCCCCGCCGGTCACGACTGCCCCCGCCGACGCCGTGCTGGTCTTCGACGGCGTCTTCCTCATGCGCCCGGAACTGATTGATCGGTGGGACCTGCGCATCCTCGTGTCGACCGCGCTCGAGAAGACCGTGGACCGTGCCGTGATCCGAGAGCGCCAGGTGTCATCTCGGGCCGAAGTCGAACGGCGCTGGCGCGAGCGTTACATCCCCTCCCAACAGCTCTACTTCGCTACGGTCCGCCCGACCGATCACGTCGACTTCATCGTGCACAACGACGAGCCCCAGCAGCCGGTCTGGGAGACCCGAACACACTGACCGCACTCAATTCGGCAGATCCGCACCACGAGCCGCGAGCGGGCACGTAACCCTGCGTAGCGCGCGGATCGCGGTAGAAGCGTGCGTCCCCGCGGTACGCCATAACACGGCCGAGCACGCGCTGGCGGATCTCTGGCAAGGCTTGATCGTCGGGCGGATTCGCCCCTCACGCCGCTGCGGCGACGCCGGCGGATCAGCGCAGCTCGGCATCAGCCAGGCCCCGACCCGATGAAGGACCTGACGAGGCGGAGCGGGTCTGCTCGGCTCGTCGGCGTCATTGGAATGCCATTGGCTATCCGGCGGTGTGGTGCAGGACGCTGTCGAGGACGGTGACGGCGTGGCCGGTGAGGTGGACACGGTCGCCGTGGACGGCGGTGTGGACCAGGCCGGTGCGGGTGGAGGCCTGCAGCCCGGTGAGGCGGTCGCGGCCGAGGCGGTGCGACCAGTAGGGGGCCAGGGCGGTGTGGGCGCTGCCGGTGACCGGGTCCTCGGGGATGCCATTGGCAGGTGCGAAGTAGCGGGAGACGAAGTCGTAGCCGCTGTCCCGGTGCGCTGCGGGGGCGGTGGCGATGACGCCGCGGATGACCTCGCGGCGGGTCAGGCGGGCCAGGGCGGCGAAGTCCGGGCTCAGGGCGCGGACCGTGGCCTCGTCACCGACAACGGCGAGCAGGTCGCCGAGGGCGCCGGTACGGTACGTGGCCTCGGGTTCGGCGCCGAGGGCGTCGGCGATGCCGTCGGGGGCCGGTGCCTCGGTGGGGGGCGCGGCCGGGAAGTCGAGGGTAATGGTGCCGTCGTGGCGGGTGTTGGCGATCAGGATGCCGCCGGGGCTGGCGAAGCGGACGGTGCTGGGGGTTGCGTGGTCGCTGTAAAGGGCATGGGCGGTGGCCAGGGTGGCGTGGCCGCACAGGTTGGCTTCGCCAGCGGGGGTGAACCAGCGCAGTGCCCAGTCGGCGTTGGAGGTCTCGGGTAGGGGGTGGGCGAAGGCGGTCTCGAGGTTCATCTCGGCGGCGACCCGACGCATCCACGCCTCGTCGGGCCAGGCGTTGGTGTCGAGCAGGCAGACGGCGGCGGGGTTGCCGGCGAACGGCCGGTCGGTGAACGCGTCGATGACCCGGATCCGCATGCGGGAACTGTAGGACGGCGCGATGGAGCGGGTCTACGGCGTACTCGGGCAGGTGCACCGGTGGTGGGCGCACGGATTGGCACGTCGATGGGACAAGACGATTCTCCGGATTCGATGAGCGCGCCCAGCCACACGACGGCGACTTCGCCGTGCCGACCGCCGACCCGCGATTGATGTTCCGCACCTCTGCTGTGCGGAAGTCAAGCAGCGGTGAGCTCAGCATCGTGTGCGGGGCATCGCGCTGCCGGGCAGCATCGCTGTAAACGCGTCCTCTCATCGGATGCCAGATGAGGACGTCTCCGCTGCCAAGGACACCCACGGACCGTGACGCCTTCGGATCCGCCGAAGAGGTCACCAAGCAGGAAGCTCTGGTCACAGGGCTGCCCGTGGGATTCGAGTCTCAATTCTCGGGATCTACACGGGCGCCAGCATGGCAGCACCCAGAGTCATACGTCGATGCAGCAAGATCTCGTGACTCGCGCCAACGGGCTTCAGGACGACAGCCGGCATTTAGTCAGGCGGGGAGCAGGGACCCGTGACCACTTCGGTCTTCCTGAAGAGGTCACCTGAAGAGACCCTGGCGTCCCCGCCGACGCTAAGCGATGGAGCTCCTCTGCCGCCGGTGGCAGGGGCCAGGCCCATGCCACCGGCGGCGTCGCTATTTACTCACGACCGTCCGGCTTCGGTCGTCGGCTGCTGAGCATGCGTACGGTGGTGCTGAGTCTGATCGGCGCATCGTCGGGACCTCGAAGGAACGGGTGGATGTAGACGGGTCGGCGCAGCTTTCGCCCTGGGCCGTGGGCTTGGTTACGCCAGTGGCCGGACACCCAGACCCGGCTGGTCTGGGACCGCTCTGTGCCGTCCGGTGTTGGCCGGCGGCCGGGCGGTGCGCTGGTGCGCGGGCCTCGGATTCGCACGATGCGCACCTCGGGTGTGGGCCGACCGGTACGCGCGTAGGTCTTCGCGACCCCTTTGTCGACTCGCGCCGCCGTGACTTCTGCGGCTTGCTGTGTGATCAGCAGCCAGGTCGCGACCAGCATTGCCGACGGGTGGCTGCCAGGCACCACGCGTCGTTCAGGAAGATGGGTGGCACTCATCGGGACGAGCCACCCGACCTGTTCGCGCAGCCGTTGCAGCGGTTTGCCGTCCAGACTCCCACCGATCGCGCGGTAGAGGACCAACTGGAGTCTGTCGTTGGTGCTGGCCCAGGATGCGGCGGTGAACTGACGGTGTGTCACTGGCCGCGGCCAGACCAGCATTCCGTCAGCTGAGGGCATGAGGTCGCGGCTGATGGAGACGTCGGGAAGCTGCGCGGCGGCGTGTTCGGCCAGGTCGGTGAAGTCGTTGTCGATCCAGTACAGGTGCGACCGGTCGAGGCTGGCGGCGATCTGGTCTCGCACGTCGGTGATCCCGAGCGCGGCGGGCAGCTTGTCGGCGCCTCGGTAGAAGCGGGTGAGCCGGTCGCGTATCTTGGGCAGCTCTCCGGCGGTGATGGTGGTCGCGGGCCACGCGGTGGTGGTGATGAGCGTCCGGCCAGGCAGCCGGGCGGTGAGAAAGGCGTCGTGTAGTTCTGCGATGCGTTCGCGTGCCTGTGGATGGTTGCCGAATCCGAGTGCCCGCGCGGCCCGGTCGACGACCTTGTCGTTACGGCGGTCGTCGATGTGGGTGTGGCAGGTCGCGCAGGTTGCCCAGGCGTGGCCGAAGTCTTGCACCAGCCCTGTGGTGGGGCTGATGGCGATAGCGGTGACCTCCCCGCCGTGCAGCGTCCAGGTCGGGTACGGGTCGCCACAGAAGTCGCAGCTGCGGTGGACGGTGTCGAGCCGGCTGACGGGTACCGGGGCGGGGTCGTGGCCGTCGGTGGTGAGGTGGGCGGGGTGTACGTAGGTGGGTGGCATGCCGAGGGTGTTCAGCGGGGAGAGGCAGACCTGGCAGGCCATTTCCTCCGGTGCGGCGCTCATGCCGTCGCCTCGCCGGTGTTCTGGCGCCGGTCGCGCAGGCGGGGTCCGCGGCGGTGCTGCGCGGGTGGCATGGTCATGCCCGGGCGGTAGACCGCGTAGCGGCTGCGGCCGTTGCGTTTGGCGTGGTACATCGCGATGTCGGCCCGGTGCAGGCCTACCTCGGTGAGGCAGTCGGTGGTGTCGGCCAAGGCGAGGCCGACACTGGCGGTGACGGTGAGCGTGACCGCGTTGTCGACGGCCGCGAGGGTGACGGGCTGGGCGATGATCGTGGCGAAGGTGTCAGCGACGCGCTTGAGGTCGCCGGTGCGGGCCGGTAGGAGGGCTGCGTATTCGTCGCCGGCGAGCCGGGCGGCGGTGCCGCCGTGGAGCGCGGCGATGTCGGTGATGCGGTCGCCGATAGCGACGAGGAGTTGGTCTCCGAGGTCGTGGCCGTGGGTGTCGTTGACGTGTTTGAAGTCGTCGAGGTCGATCAGGGCGACGATGACGGGCTGGGCGGGGGCGGCGTCGGTGAGGGCGGCGTGCAGGCCGGCGCGGTTGAGCATCCCCGTGAGCGGGTCGTGGGCCAGCGCCCAGGTGGCGCCGGCGAGCTTGACGCAAAGGCGGTGGATGATCGGCCAGGTGGTGAGGGTGCCGAGGGTGAACGCCACCAGGCCGGTGGCGATCATGATCAGTGGTAGGGACACTGGGTTCCTCCTTCCATGGAGAACCCGGGACGCGAGCGTTTCTCAGGCGGCGCGTCCCGGGTCCTGATACGACGACGGCCCGCCGATGGCGGGCCGATTCGGTTCGTGCCGCTGGGTGCACGGCACCGGTGGTGACGGCCTCCCGGAGGGAGGCGTTATCGGGGCAGTTCCGTCAGCAGGGCCGCTCCTCGGCGTAGTTGGAAGCCCCGCGCAACCGTTGCCGCCCCATCCGTCCAGGAAGCGGAGAGTTGGTATCAGCGGCGCGCTGGGTGCGCTGCCTGATCGGCGCGGAGCCTGGCGGGCAGGTCGGCTGATATGTCGGCGTAGGGTTCGACGGCCGCAAGCACCTCGGCCGGGTCGAGAATCGTCTCGAACCGGCCGAGGTGGACGGTGTCGGGTTGGCGGTCCGGTTCGGTGACCGGGTCCCAGGTGAAGTCGACGACGGTGGCGACGTAGGTGCGGTGCGGGTTCCAGCCGACCTGAACGGTGTACCGCTCGAACCCGGGTTTGGGTGTGAGGGTGTAGAGACTCATGCATTCCTTCCGTGGCATGGCTGCCGTCGTGCTGGGGTGAGGTAGCCGCAGCGGGCCGCTCGGCGGCCGTTGATGGCTGCGCTGCTGACCAAGGGGTGTTGGCGTGCTGCCGACCTGGCGGGGGCATCGAGTGGACGCCGCAGGTGCTCCCCCACCGATTGGCTGGGAGCGCCCAGCGCGTTAACAGCGCAGGACGGGCGACGCAAGCGGCGGCGGGGCGAAGCGGCTGGGCGCGAGCCCGGCCCGTCCGGTGCCTATGTCGGTCGGCGTCGGGCGCGTTCCTCAGCGGCTTCGATGATCTTGTCGCGTCGGGCGGCGGGAAGGTCCGCGAGCAGGTCGACGTAGTGCCGTTCCTGGGCGGTGAGCGGTGCGGCGAGGGCGGCCTTGTAGGCCAGCCGGGCGGCCTCGTGTTCGGCCTCGATGGCACCGCTGTGGTCGTAGGCGAAGGTGACCTCGCGAAGCTGGGCGGCTGCGGTGAGCGGGTCGCGGGACAGAGTGGTGTCGTAGAGGCGGAAGTTCGCCGGCAGGTCGGCGGCGCCGATCGCCGTGATCAGGCACAGGTTGGCCTGAACGTTGTGGGCGAAGGCGTCGCTGCGGGTGGGTGTTCCGCCGCGGGCTCGCACGGCGGCGCATTCGGCGTGCCAGCGCAGCCGGGCTTCCTCAGCACTGCGGGCGAGGGACAGCAGGATGGCGCGGATCGGGTCCATCAAACTCACTCCTGGTCGTAGGGGTGGTTCGGGTTGCGGGTGGAAGGGCTGTGGTGGGTGCGGGTGATGGCTTCCTCGATGGCGGTGGGTGGCAGCCCGGCCTGCAGGGCGTGCAGGACCAGGTGGGCGAGCTGGTAGTCGGGGTTGATCTGGAGGGCGTGCTCGGCGGCCATGACGGCCAGGACGCCGTCCCCGCACCGCCATGCGGTCAGGGCGAGCACCGTCGCCGGTGCCGCCACGAGTGGTGTGTGCGCGCGGCGGGTGATCTCCGCCCAGAAGGTGATGTGCTGCTCGTGTGGCTGGGTGAGGTCCACGGCGAGGTCCCGCACCGCCCGGTCGGTCAGCAGCACGCTCAGCCAGGCCACCTCGTCGTCGGTGAGCCGAGCGCCGTTGTCGTGCTGGCGCAGCGCGTCGCGGACCGCCAGCACACCGGCCTCGAATACGGCGGTGCTGCCTGTGGTGATCAGCGCCTCCATGCGGGTGGTCGCTGTGTTCGTGGCGTCGCGGATGCTGTCGCGGCCGCTGTAATCGGGGGTGAGGCGGCGGGCTACCGCGGCCCGGTCGGGTCGTGCGACGAGCCCGGCGACGGTTGCTTGGACGGCGACCAGTGACGCGGTCGGGTCGAACGGGATTCCGTCCGGTGGGCAGCAGCTGCGGTCGTCGCAGGTGAGGCTGAAGATCCGTGCTTCGGTGACGCGCAGCATCTCCCGCACGGTCAGGCCGGCGGTGGTGAACGCGTCGCCGACGATCCGCAGTGCCGGGTCGAGGTGTTCGGGCATTCCGTAGCCGACGAGGACCAGGTCGGTGATCGGCTGCTGCCGCTGCACGACCGGGACCAGGTGGACGGTGAATTCCCGCAGCAGGTGTGCGGGGGTGGGCAGGTCGCCTCGGGCGGCGAACACGATGCGCCGCTCGCGGGAGGCGATCACGACGATGCTGCCGTCGCTGGGGTGGAAGCCGAGCAGGTACGGCACTGCGGCCGCCAGGTCGGCTGATGATCGGACGGTCAGCTTGTTCTCTGTGAAGGACACGATGATCTCCAGGAGAGAGTGAGCAGGATGTAAAACCCGGCGGCGCAGACCGATTCACCGTGTCCGCGCCGCCTTGGGCCGATCCGCGGGCAGGCGCCATCCCAGGGCGGACCCCCGGGTGCAGTGGCGCCTGCTCGGGAGCCGAAGACCGCGGGCGGCGGAGGGGTTGTCCACTGCTGCCCGCTGAGTTTCTTTAGGCGCCGAGCGGCGTGTTTGGTGCCTTGGTTGAGCGGGTGGAGGCTGCGAGAGTGTCGTACCCGCGGCCGATACTGATCACGGAAGGGTGAATTGGGGGCGGGTGTGCAGACGGTGCAGGGGTATCGTTTCGCGCTCGATCTCACCCCGGCGCAGCAGCGGTCAATGCTCGCCCATGCTGGCGCGACCCGTATGGCTCACAACTGGGCGTTGGCCCGGGTGAAGGCCGCGTGGGATCAGCGGACCGCGGAACGCTCCTACGGCGTGCCCGAGGAGGCGCTCACCCCGACGATGGGCTGGTCACTGCCGGCGTTGCGTAAAGCGTGGAATGCGGCCAAGGACGACGTCGCGCCGTGGTGGCGGGAGTGCTCGAAGGAAGCGTTCAACACCGGCCTGGACGCGCTGGCCCGCGCCTTGAAGAACTGGTTCGACTCCCGTAGCGGTAGACGCGCGGGGCGCAAGGTCGGTTTCCCGCGGTTGAAATCCAAGCACCGCAGCACCCCGACGGTGCGGTTCACCACCGGCACGATCCGCATCGAACCCGACCGGAAACATGTGGTGCTGCCCCGGCTCGGCCGGCTGAAAATGCACGAGTCCGCCCGTAAACTCGCCCGCGGCCTCGAAGCCGGCACGGCCCGGATCATGTCCGCGACCCTGCGGCGCGGCGGCGGCCGCTGGCATGTGGCGTTCACCGTGGAGATCGACCGCACCGTCCGTTGCCCGGCCCAGCCGGACACGGTCGTCGGCGTTGACGTCGGGATCAAACATCTGGCCGTGCTCTCGACCGGTGAGCTTGTCCCCAACCCTCGCCACCTCGACGCCGCCCGCGCGAGGCTGCGGGCGCTGGGCCGCGCCGTGTCCCGCAAACAGGGCCCGGACCGAAAGGCACGTAAGAACCCTTCGAAGCGGTGGCTCCGCGCGGCGGGCCGGCTCCGGACGGCGCATGCCCGGGTGGCGAACCTGCGCCGCGACGGCCTGCACAAACTCACCACCCGCCTCGCCCGCGAACACGCCACGATCGTGGTCGAGGACCTCAACGTGACGGGCATGCTCACCAACCGAAGGTTGGCCCAGCACATCGCCGACGCCGGATTCGCCGAGCTGCGCCGCCAGTTGACGTACAAGGCCCAGTGGAACAGCGGTCGGCTCGTGGTGGCCGACCGCTGGTATCCCTCCAGCAAAACCTGCTCGGGCTGTGGTGCGGTGAAAACCAAACTCACCCTGTCCGAGCGCACCTACCAGTGCACCACCTGCGGCCTCACCCTCGACCGGGATCTGAACGCCGCACGCAACCTCGCCGCGCAAGCCAGCGCGGCGCGACAGCACCGCGCCGGGAGTGGACCGGTGGCAGGACGTGGAGCCACCCATAAGACCCACCCCGGTGGGCAGGAGGCTGTGAAACGTCAACCCGGCCCCGCGCAGTCCGCAGGTAAGACCGGGACCGTTCTGCCGCAAGGCGGAACTGCCACATGAGCGCCACAAAGCACTCAGTGGCAACGGTTCCAGATCCCACGTGGCGACGGCATCCTCACAGCCGGGCCGGCAGATCACCCTGTTGCACAGCGCGACGATGAGCGCGGAACGGGCCTCGACGGCCAGCGTCTGCGCTGCTCGATGGCGGCAACCGTTTCGGCGTGCATGTTACGGATCTGGTCGGCGAGGCTCTCGTGAGTCATTGCTGGGCCCCCGGTTGCCGGCCGTGAGCATCGTGACCCGCTCGGCGCATGAGATCAGCGCCACGCTGCCGGCCGGGCGGGATCCGCAGTTCGCGGCGACGAGTGCGGGGACACCGGTGGGAAGATCGGGTGGGGCTGCGGTGTCTTGGTCGGCGCGGACATCGCCGGAACTCAGGTGCATGGGTCCTCCTTGGGATATGAAGAAGGCGGCCACCGGGTGGTGGCCGCCTGAAGGGATGGGGGTGCCGCGCCTGGTCGTATGGACGAGGGGCGCGGGTTTGTGGTGCCCGGATCTGAGGCTCGCGACGGCAGCCGACCGAAGTGGTGGGCGCGTGCCGTCGCGCGAGGCGTCAGATCAAAGGGGCATCAGAACAAGGGAGAGACCTCAGGTTAGGCCCGCCGGGAGCCCTGACGGCCGGGCTGTCAGATGCGACCTCCTGGCACGACCTGACAGCCCGGCCCCTCCCCTGTCAGTTCTTGCTCGTCCGAGCGGAGCCAGCGGCGGGCCGGGATGTGCGACTTCTTCACGGGCAACTCGAAGAAGCCGTCACCACCGGCGCCGACCCGCTGCACCTGGCCGCCGTCTTCGGATTCAGCGAAGACACCGCCATCCGCTGGGCCGCCAACGCCCGAGAACTCATCGGCGGCCCTCACGCGGACCACCGCCGCGAGTTGCCCTGAGCCCCGGTGCCCGCATGGCACGCAGTTCCCTCAGGACACTCGGCTTCGCCGTGCGAACACTGGGGTTGGGCCGAAATTACGGACTTCTAGCAGCGACGCAGGACCAGCACGTCCTCGTGCGCCACCAGGTGCATGGGCACACCTTCGTCCCTGGCGCGGCGGACCGCCATCAGCCCGAACATGTTGGCCCGGTGCACGATCTGCCCGTCGCGGACGGCGGCGAGCATCGCCGCGCACCGCTGCACCGGAACCAGCCCCACCGACCGGGCGACAGCGAGGAACTCGCCGGGCAGGTCGATCAGGTCGTCCCGCTGGCGGCGTACCGGCCGGCAGGTGATCACCACGGTCCCGCCGGGGCGCAGCAGTTGGTGGCTGGCGGCCAGGATCGCGGCGAACCCGTCGAGCAGGCGGGACCATCCCGCGTAGGCGAGGTTGCCGCTCTCGCGGTCTCCGTAGTGGTGGTTGCGTTTGCGTACCCCGGTGCTCGTCGTCTCCACGAGGCCGTGGGTCCCGCGCCCGTACGGCGGTGAGGTAAGCACGAGGCTCACCCGGCCGACCGCGGACGCGGGCACCAGTTCAAGGAGACGAGTGGCGTCGCCGGTGACCACCTGCGCCGTGCCGGCGGCGCCCTGCGACGCAGCGAGGGCGACGTTGGCGGCGGCCAGCGCGGTGAATCGGGGCTCGATGTCGATTCCGATCCCGTGCCGGCCGAGGTGCATGGCCTCGACCAGGGTGGTGCCGGATCCGCACATCGGGTCGAACACCAGATCGCCCGGCGCGGTGTACGAGCTGATCGCGTGCGCGGCCAGGTGGGGCAGCATCTTGCCCGGATGGCTGGAGGTCTGCGGGACGTAGCGGCCTCGCCGCTGGTCCCGGGCGGGCTGTTGGCAGGTCAGCCACACCGAGGTGACCGGCATGGGGTCAGCCATGGGTGCCCCCGGTGTCCGTCGCGCTTCGGGTCAGGATGAGTACGTCGGTGTGGATGTCCAGCTGCGCCTGCTGGCCACGCAGAGGCGGCCGGTCGGCCGCCACGATGTGCTGCAGGTACGGCAGCCCGGCCCGCTTGGCGGCGATGACGATGTCGACCGGTGCGATGACGTCGCCGTGCGGCAGCAGCACCGCCACGCAGCCGCCCGCCACGAGGCTGGCCCGGCAGCGGGCGAAGAACTCGACCGGCGAGGTGGTGTCGTCGACCGGCCAGCCGGTGACGATCAGCGTCGCGGCCTCCCGGCCCCAGCCGACCTGCCGGGCCGCGTGCAGGTGGCTGCGGCGGTGCGTGGCGATGACCGCGCGGGCCAGCTGCGGCCCGACGGTCAGGTCAACGACGAGATCGGATGGGTGGGTGAGGTTGTGGACGAGCCGCACGCTCATGGCGTTGGACATGGTCTCGCCGTCCTGTGGGGCCGGTACCGGCCAGACGGTGATCGGCACGGGCGGGTCGCCAGGCACCACATCCCCCACGGGGATCGGTGCGCGGCGTGGATTTCTGTCGGTCATGGGCGTGGTGGCCCCGGACCGGCGGGCGTACTGACGCTCTCAGTGCGCCGCTGACAGGCAGATCGAACCCGCCCCCGGCCTGACAGAACCGGTCATCCGGGCCGCCGGACAACTTCGCGCGGGCGGTCGCGGCGGCGAACCTGACACGACCGGACACGGCCTGTCCTGGTCTGACAAGCGCTCGTGGTGTCAGGTCGGGCTGCCCCAATCGACGTCTCGGAGCCTTCGCACAGGGCGAGGTGCTTGCGTCGAGGGGACATCACCATGGCACCGACCACCCGTACGAGGACGGCCGATACGGCGCTGACGACCGCCGAGAAGGCGTTCGAGTTGTTGACCTGCGAACCCGCGCCGCTGGTGTTCGACGCGCACCCGGTGCCGGGCCTGCCGGACACGACAATGCCGCTGGGCGAGCTGCGCAAGCTGCTGTTGTGCGGGCGCTACGACAGCGACATCACCGACGAGGTGTGGCGGCAGTTGGCCGGTCACGCCCGCCGGCGGGGACCGGCCTGGGTGGTCGGCGCGATCGGTGTGGCGCTGCCCGCGCTGACGCACCTCGCGGCGAGGATCAGCCGCGGCTACACCCGGCACGCCGACGACGTTGACTCCGAAGTCCTCGCCGGGTTCCTTCACGCACTGCGCACGGCGGACCTCGCTTCGCCCCGGCTGTGGCTGCGACTGTGCTGGGCGGCGTGGCGGGCCGGCGCCGCAGTCGTCAAGGCCGACGACGGTGAGGAACTGCCGTTGGACCTGCCGAGCGGCTCGCGTTCGCCGAGGATGCCCTACGGGCACCCGGATCTGCTGCTCGGCCGGGCAGCCGCCGCTGGCCTGATCACCGCCGACGCCGCCGAGCTGATCAGCGCGACCCGCTTCGGCGACGCGCTGATCGAGCACTTGGCCGCCGAGATGGGTGTGACCGCGTCGGCCCTGCGGATGCGCCGTCGCCGCGCCGAGCACCTGGTGGCCGCCGCCGTCATGCAAGGCGATCTGTCCGGCCCGATCCGCTCGTGCAGCCGCCGGGAAACGGCCGTGGCGGCCTGACAGCATCGCACCTGTCGGCCGCTGACACGGCAATCGTTGATGAGATCTATGCCCGAGGCCGGAGAGCTTTCCATTGGTGCTTCCGCCACCGGCTATGCCGGAGCAGGAAGATGTGCCGCTGCGCGGCAACGACGATCTGCGCCGGCCCGGTCACCGAGTTGAGGAAGCGGCCGAACCCGTCCAGCAGCGCGCCCTGCTCACTACCGGTGCGCAGGTCCCTGACCGCCATGCCTGATCGGTCAGCGCAGTCCGGCGAAAAGATCGTCCTCGGGCGTCGGCGCATCGGTGATGTCGCGGACCCGGACGAAGGTCTCCACGCCCATCAGCTCGGTGAACCGTTCCTGGCCAAGTTGCAGGAAGAAGATGTTCTCGGCCTGACTGGCGTGCGCAGCCAACGATTCGAACTTCTGCGCGCCGTAGCCGCTCGTGTCCACCCAGGTGGTGATCTCGTCGTCGGGCAGTCCGAGCTGCGGCATCTCCTCCGACGGCCCGTCCGGCTCGGGAAACTCGACGCCAATCTCCTTCATGACGCGGCCGAACTCCTGAAACGCACTGCGCGGCACGGTGGTCCAGTACACCTTCGCGGGGATGTTCGTCCGCTCGACGGCGGCCATGGTGATGCGGTGCGCCTGGATGTGGTCCGGATGGCCGTAGAAGCCGTTTTCGTCATAGGTGACGACGACGTCGGGCCGATAGCGCCGGATCAACTCGCTCAGCCGGTCGGCCGCCTCCGCCACCGGCGTGTTCCAGAACGCGCCGGGCACATCGTTGGCCGCCCAACCCATCATCCCGGAGTCGGCATAGCCGAGCGTCTCCAGGTGCGTGACCTTCAACGCCTCGCAACTGGCCGCCAACTCGGCCCGGCGCATCGCTACCACGGCCTCCGGGTCGTGCCCTGGGTCGCCCGGCTTGACCCCGCCTGGCCCGTCGCCGCACCGCCCGTCCGTGCAGGTCACGAGCACCGTCGTGATCCCCTCCGCCGCGCACCGGGCGAGGACGCCGCCGGTGCTGGTCGCCTCATCGTCGGGGTGCGCGTGTACCGCCATCAAGGTCAGAGATCGCTCAGCCACCCCACCACAATACGAGGAACGTCTGACGCACTAGCATTGCCGCGGTCCGCGACGGCTGCTGAAACGAGGCGAGATGCGTTGGCTCCGTCAGTTGCTGGGTAGCAGGCGGGTCCAGCTCAATCCGGGGCGGCAGCAGGCGCTGCTGCGGGACGTCCGGCACCAGTACGGCGCCCGCTCGCAGGTCCGGTTCCCGGAACAGGTCGAGGCGATCACCCGGATGCTGAACGACGACGACGGCCTGGTGGTGGCGGCCCGGATCGTGAGCGAGGCCGCCGACGAGGCCCACGCGGACCTACAGGCCCAAGCCCACGACGTACACCGACGGACGGGCCGGCGGCTTCTGGTGCACCGCCGAAACTACCGGCCGCTGTGGAAGGAGGCCGGACCGGCGCTGCGGTGGCCCCTGTTCGCGCTGCCGTGCGGCCTCCACCCGTACGCGCAGGTGACTGCCGCCGTCGCGGTGGTCGGCAGCCGGGCGCCCCGGCTCGGCCGGGTGGCCGACCCGAACCCGCTCCTGGCCCGCGTATTCGAGGTGCTCGACCTCACCATCGCCGGCTGGGAGTACGGCCGGGTGCGGGTGGACACCGATGCCGCAGCCCTGGCCGATCGACTGATCTCGACCGCCGGGCAGGTCCTCGCGGCCATCGACGACCCGCCCCGGCTGCCGCCTCCGGTCCGCGAGCTGATGCGTCGCAACCACACCCTCGACGTTCATGATCCGACCGGTCCTCGGGTGGTTGGCGTAATCAATCTGGGCGCGAGGATGCGGGAGACTCTCCTGGTATGAGACACGCGGCGGGCCTGATCAAGGTTCACGGGTAACGCGATCTGCACGTCGCGCAGGCTGACGCCGGCGTCGAGCATGGTTGTCACGACCGTGTGGTGCAGCATGTGGGGAGGCATTCTCGGCATCCGGATTCCTGTGGCCTGGGCCAGGTGCTTGAGCCGGCGGGTGGCGGCGTGCCGGTCCATCCGCACGCCGAGGGTGGTGCGCAGGATCGGCCCGCTGGTGGGGTCGTCGACGGCCCGGTCGATGGCTCGGGCCACCGCGGGTGGCAGCGGGACGAGCACGACCTTGCCATCCTTGCCGCGCACGCGCGGTACCCGGTGGCCGTGTTCCTCGCCCAGGTCGGCGATGCCGGCGCCGCGGGCTCGAAGATCCGCAGGCCGAGCAGGTCCAAAAGCGCGACCAGGGCGAAGTCGTTCGGGTTGGTCGACAGCCGGGCGGTGGTGACTAGGGCTTCGAACTGCCTTGGCGAAACTCGCCAGGGCACGGCCCGCGTCAGCTCGATCCTGGTAGTCGCCGCTGGCCGCGAGCTTGATCAGCGCAGTGACTACCGGGCGTCTCCGGTCCTGGTTCACGGAAGATCGTTTCATACGCTCACGCCGCAGCACGGTGCACGTCTGGTCCACGCAACGACCGCTCATCGGCCGGGCGTCGTGCTCTGCCACTCCCCTGCCACCTAGCGTGACGCCCGCTCGGCCAGAAGAGTGCGCCCGGCACAGTCCGGAACTGATATGACGGCAGGCCCGTGAGGAAACGGCGACCGACTCGGGGCCTAGCATGCTCGTCGTGCTCGAACTGTCGGACGACCTATTGCGGCTGGAGCCCGGTCAGATCGTCTACCTTTCACCGCTGCGGTCAGGTCCAACTGCCGGTACCTGGGCAATCACCGTACTGCTCGTGCCGTTCTCCGCGGCAGACCGTGTCGATCCCGCGACCTTCCGCCCCGGCACCGACGGACCGGAGATCATCAAGACGGCCATCGTCGACGAGCTCATTGATCTACCCGGCAACGACCTGGCTGCACTGACCGGCCGCACCGTCGACTTCCCGATCAACCCGCACCCTGGATACATCGATGCGAGCATCTACCTGGGTGGGCGCCACAACCCGGTCGGCATCACCCGCATTGAGTTCGGTTCGGCCCGTTCGTAGTACATCGAGGTTGTACTGCACGTCGCGTTCGACTTCACCGAGGAAGGCGTCGAGATCGCAAACAGGTCAGCGCTCTTGCACGCCAACCTCCAGTTCGAGCGGCTCGAGTGACCCCGACCGAAGTCCGGCAGGCCAGCCATACTCAACTCGGCACGTCCGGATGCAGGCACCCGCGATCCGGTTACCTTCCGTGGCGAGCGCTTCGCGGTAGTTGCGGACGTTCCACTCGCTCCCGTGCAGTCGAGTCGCAGAGCTCGACGGGCGCAGAGGCACGCCGATTGCTGGATCAGTGGGCCATCCAGGTGACCAACGGGCTTGCTGTGCGTGGCGTTGAGCACGCAATGCGATGCGGTGGGCGACACTCGGACGATGACCGGCATGCCCCCGGAGACGATGTATCACCGAAGCCTGGGCTGGCACGCCCCTGCCCTGCGACGAGCGGGAATCGTCGCCTCCATCGGGCTCGTTGTCGCTCTGGCGCTCCTGCCGTTCATGACGTGGGAGTTGGCCGCGGTCGGGGGCTGGGACGCCGCCGCGCTCGCCTTCCTCCTCACCATCTGGCCGGTCATTGTCCGAGCGGAAAGCTCCCACACCGAGTTGCTCGCCACCCGTGAGGACGAGACGCGGGGAACCGCCGCAGTGCTGCTGGTTGGGGCGGGCGTCGCCAGCCTGCTGGGTGTCGGCTTTGCTCTCAGCCTCGCCGGCCGGCAGAGCGGCTCAATGCGGGTGCTGTTCGTCGGCGTCGCAATACTGACCGTCCTGTTGTCGTGGACCGTTGTCAACACGGTCTTCACCCTGCGCTACGCCGACCTGCACTTCCGATCAACGACCGGGGGGATCGGCTTCGGGGGCCAGTCTGTGCAAGGGCGGCCCACCTACCGCGACTTGGCCTACGTCGCCTTCACGATCGGCATGACCTACCAGGTATCGGACACGGCCATCAGCGATCGGGGGATCCGGGGCAGCGTGCTGTCACATGCCGTCCTGTCGTACGTATTCGGTGTGGTGATCGTGGCGGGTTCCGTCAACCTCATCGCCGATCTGGCCCGCTGACGGTGTCGGTCCTACCGACCG
Source organism: Micromonospora sp. NPDC005806 (assembly GCF_042871425.1). NCBI lineage: Bacteria > Bacillati > Actinomycetota > Actinomycetes > Micromonosporales > Micromonosporaceae > Micromonospora > Micromonospora sp. NPDC005806. Next base: position 15,990 of record NZ_JBIAIL010000069.1, read on the forward strand.
GTTGGTGAAATGCACGGAGCTCAACGAAACTTGCTTCGCTGGCTTCTGGCGTACCACTCCGAGCCAGCGCCGGTCAGCCCAAGCCAGCCGCCCGCTCGGCGGCAGATCCGGTCGCTTGATCATGGTGTCCAGAGCATCTCTCGCGTTAGCCTCCGTCCGTGTCCATGTGCAAGTCATGCGGTAGGCCGCTTATCACGACGGTGTCGGTGAGCCGCTGCATCTTCTGCGGCCGCAAAAAGGGCTTCTTCCAACAGAGCGAAGTCAAGTGGACTAAGCGAGGCGCTCAGCGTACGGCGCAACGCGTCGTCGCGAGCCACGCGCTCGCCTCCGCCGAGATGACTTGGCAGGAAGCAGAGGTCGTGTGCTGTGAGTGGATGAAAGGCAACGGCTACAGGGACGCTCGGCTTACGGGGACCGGTGCGGACGGAGGGGTCGACATTACGTCCAGGAAGGCTATCGGGCAGGTAAAGCATCACGCCAAGGCTGTTGGGCTCGCTGAGATCCAGAGGCTCTACGGCATCGCGATCGCCTCAGGCAAGAAAGCACTCTTCTTCTCGCGCACCGGGTACACCAAGGCCGCGATCGCGTGGGCGCACACTCATGATGTCGAATGCTTTCGATACCCGCCCGTAGCAAAGGTCGGCAGGTAGACGGGCTACGTCTCCCGGGCCAAGGCAATGGCACTGGGGATTCGTTCAGTGATGGCGTCATCCACCAGACTGACATGCGCTCCGAATTGCCCGCCGCCTGCACACAACTCTGGCGTCCGCGCATCGGCATGTCCGGGCGTCCCTCCGGACGCAAGCGGTCACGATCCGTAACGCTCGGATCGCGGCAGAAGAGCTCGCCCGCGGATCACGTGACGAGGCGCACTGAACGTCCTCGACCATCCTGATCTGATGTCTAGGAGAATCATCGATGTGCTGAGCCTGCGTACTGTCACGATCGACGACTGGCCGTTATGGCGGGAGGTCCGCCTCGCTGCGCTCGCCGAGGCACCACACGCGTTCAAGTCTCGGCTCGCCGAATGGCATAGGGGTGGTGAGGAGCGGTGGCGTTCGCGCTTGGAGATGACGGGCAGCTACAACATCGTTGCGTTGCTCGACGGCCAAGCCGTTGGCATGGCTGCTGGCGTTCCCGGTGATAACGGCATCAGCGAGCTGAGGTCCGTGTGGGTCGGCCCTAGGGCTCGGGGGCGCGGTGTTGGAGACCGGCTGATAGCGGCCGTCGAAACCTGGGCTCGGCGGTCGGATGCTAGGAAGTTGAAGCTTGCGGTGATCCCGGGCAATGAAGCCGCCATCGCCCTCTATCGACGCAGTGGGTTCGTCGTCACCGGACAGCTTGGGAGCCTGTTGTCCGACGGTGTAACCCGGGAACAGGTAATGGAGAAGACACTCCGCTGATAGGACAATGCAGCGACTGTGGTACCAAGACGTCGCCGCAACACACACACGCTCATCGGCAGTTCAGGATGCCCGGCCGACCAGAGGCCAGCTACCGACTGTGACCGCTCGCAATCAATCAGCAGGCACGGACGGCGGCATGAGCGAACGTTCGCAGGGGGTTGGGTCTAGATCTCGACCTCGGGCCGCGGGAGCACCTCAGTGTCCCGTCAGACGGCTCCGGGTGATCGGTCGGCGGTAGGCTGCGACGTGGAGTCCTGTACGAGCTTCATCGACACGAGTTCGGTGAATCCTGCGCGTTCCGCGAAGCGCACTTTCCGACGCTTGTACACCGTGAAGCCGAGCTTGGCGTAGAGGCCGAGCGCGGGTGCGTTGGTGTCCTTGATGTCCTCGAGCACGTACTCGCGATACCCGGACAACGCCAGCAGGTGACGCAGCAACGCGGTCGCGACGCCGCGACCCTGATAAGCCGGCTCGGTGGCGACGAACCCGATCTCGGCGAGCCCGGGCCGGGCGCCGTCGGAGGGGCGCATGAACCATCTCCGGATCACCACGTAGCCGAGCAGCCCGCGCGCCAGCCCGAAATGACGCCGGATCTCCCGCCAGCGCGGCGCGAACAGCGTCTGGTCGCCCTCGGTGAGCGAGGCGAGGCCGGCGGGCTCCCCGTCCACGAGCGCGATGTAGAACCGTTCGAGCAGCAGCATGTGCTCGAACGCGTCGGCCAACTTCCCGGTGTCGCGCGAGAACGCGACGAAGTCCGCTGCGAAGCTGCGCACGTAGACCTCGGCGATGCGGCGCCGGTATCCCTCGCCGAGTTCGTCTCCCCGCTCGACCACGACCATCGTCTCGACCATCCCCGTCCACTCCACGTGTCACGCACCCGTACGGGTTCGACGATATCCACCGGCACGCACGTTGAAGCGCGCCCGAGGTTTGATGCCGCGACCAATCTGGACGGAGTGACGCACGCTCATCGGCACGTGCGTGCACGGGGATCGAGCCGACGCCTGCGCCGGACATCTACGGAGAGTGACGGGAGTTCCTGCGTTCCGGCGCGCCCGCTCGGCGGCTACTTAGAGACTTCCTTGCAGGATCGGTGTCCGGCCAGACTCGGTCCAGGTGCTCGGCGAGACGCTCCCTCTCTGCGGCTGCCCACCGGT
>NZ_JBIAIL010000070.1:0-18413 GCF_042871425.1 Micromonospora sp. NPDC005806
AACACCGTGCCCGCACGAACATCAAAATCGATACCGTCGAGCACCACCTTGTCCTTATAGGCCTTCCGCAGTCCTGAGACCGCAATCGCTGAAGTTGTCATGCGGCCAACTATCGGGATCCGCCCTGTCACCGGCCTGACGCGCCCCTGACACGACCACTGACACGGCTTTTCGCCTCGTCGAGGCGAGGTCAGATGACGTCGAATTCGACTTCCTCGTACACCCTCGACCACCAGGTGTCGTCGGAGAACGCGTCCGGGTCTCGTTGGCGCAACTGCTCCGCGATCGCCATGCCGAACGCCACCCGCGCCTCCTCCGCCGGGTCGTCGTCCTCTTCGTCGTCGTCCGGCTCCAGTTCGTCGAAGTCGTCGAGGTGCTGGGTCCGGTAGTCCCAGGCGGCGAGCGCATCGAGGAAGGCGATGAGGGAGGAGTTGACGAACCGGGGTGCCTGCAGTGACGGGTCCAGGAGCACGACCTGGCCCGTCCGGTCGAGGACGTACTCGAACACGTACTCGTCGCCGATCTGCGACTCGTGCTGGCCCAGCCGCCAAAAGGACCCGGTCGTCCCCGCGGCCACCTGGGTGAAGGGCGCCCCGTGCGTGCCGGGGTAGAACATCCCCGCCACCTCGCTAGGCAGACCGTATCGGCGAGCGACCTCGAGGGCCTCGCGCACCGGCTCGGGCAGGTCGGCCGCCGGCCCCGACGCGTTCGGGTCCAGCTGCAGCGCGCCCGTCTCCGCCCACGACTCGGCCGTCAGCCACCGCGGCAGGTATTCCATCGGCTCTTACCTCCGGCGCCCTTGTTGCTTGTCACGATTGCCAAGTGATCATGTCAGGCGTCCGGCGGAAGATCGAGAATGCCCTTCGCCGGCGTCGAGGCGACGTCGGCGAACGCGCCGCGGGCGTCCGTCGGAGGTGACGGACGCCCGCGATCCAGGGGTCAGCGCGGCTCGTACGCCTTCGGCAGGCGCATGTCCCGCTCGGCCATGATCTGCCGTACCCGGTTCGGGTAGTTGGTGATGATCCCGTCGACGCCCATGTCGATCAGCGCCTCCACGGTGGCCGGGTCGTCGCAGGTCCACGGGACGACCTTCAGACCACGGGCGTGCGCCTCGGCCACCATCGCGGCGTCCGGGTAGAAGCGGAAACCCGGGTCGGCGACGGTGCCGTTCTGCGGGAAGCCGTAGTTGGGGGAGAGGGTGGTCACGCCCGGGATGGCGGCGGCGGCCTTGACGAAGTCACCGCCGAAGTCGTCGGCGTCGAGGCCGCCGAGCCACGGGGAGGCGCCGGGCTTGCCGACCTGGAGGAAGTCGTAGTTGGTCAGCGCCACCAGCGGCCACCCGGGCGCGAGCCGGTGCATCACCCGCAGCGCACCCCAGTCGAAGGACTGGATGGTGACCTGGTCCTCGATACCGGAGGCGCGGATCTCCTCGAACACCCGGCGGACGAACAGCGCGCGCGGCGCGGTCTGCTCCGGTGCCCCGGCCTCGACCTTGGTCTCGATGTTCAGCGTGACCTGGTTCGCGTGCCAGCTCTTCACCAGGTCCAGGACGTCCCGGAGCTCAGCCATCCGGACGCCCGCGATCTGCTCCTGCTCGGGGAAGCCGGGCAGCTGCTGGAACCCGCAGTCCATGGTCCTGATCTGGGCCAGGGTCAGGTCCTTGATGTACTTGCCCACGTACGGGTACCTCGGGTCGCCGGGGGTCACCGGCGCCGTGTCCCGGCACTTCTGCGCGCTGACCTGCCGGTCGTGGGTGACGACCACCTTCTCGTCCCGGGTGACCTGGGTGTCCAGCTCCAGCGTGCTGACGCCCAGCCGCAGGGCCTTGGCGAAGCCGGCCAGGGTCTCCTCAGTGGTGAGACCGATCCCGCCCCGGTGCGCCTGAAGGTCGAAGTGGGTCTTCTGCGGCAGCACGCCGGGGCCGGTGCCGGCGGCCGCGTGCGCGGCCGTCGGGGTGGCCAGCACCGCCCCGGCGGCCAGCGCCGCCAGGAGACGACGGACGGACATGGGAAACCTCCCGCTTGCTCGGATGACGTTCGCGTCGCCGAAGCTAGGCGCGGGGTCGGTGCCCGTCGTGGCGCTGGCGTGAGGGGGCCGTGAACGTTGGTGGACGCCCAGGGGTGGGCGGGGCCGGGCCGCGCGGTGACACCACGCAGCCCGGCCCGGCGTCACCTCGTACCGCGCGTCTTGGGCAGGTCGAACTGGTCCGCCCGGCGGCAGTCCTTCGGGCCGCCGACCCCGTCCGGCCCGACCCGGTCGAGGGCCTGCCTTGCCCGATACCGGCCCAGGTTCCAGGCGTACCAGGGGTCGGACTCCTTGAGGTCGTCGGCGATCCAGCTCAGCGTGCAGCGGCGTACCGGATCGGGGAGCTGGGTCAGGGCGGGCGTGGCGTCGGCGGAGAGGGCCCGCAGGTACCACGCGTCGATCTTGCCGGTCTGCTGGTACCGGGCGATGTTGCGGTGCGCGGCGTAGTCCTCGGGGTTGAGCACCGCCAGGCTGAGCAGCATCACCACGGCCAGGGCCACGGTCGTGCCGGGGATCCACCGGCCGCGCCACCGGACACCCGCCGCCAGGATCATCAGGAAGACGGCCCCGAGCAGCAGCTCGAACGCCATTACGAAGATCCGCTCACCGGTGAAGCTGTAGACCTTCTGGTAGGTCCACATCCGGGACAGCGCCGACACCACGATCACCACACTGAGCGCGCTGAGCAGGCCCAGCAGGACGCGTAGCAGGGTGCGTTCGACCGGCTGCTCCCGGCTGGCCCAGCGGCTCACCCCGGCGAGGACGGCCAGGGTCAGCAGGGTGACGAAGAGCAGCTGCCAGAAGCCGCTGCGGGCGTATTCGGAGTAGCTCAGCCCGGCGACCTTCTGGACGTGGCGCTGGCCGCCGAAGAGCACGGTGAACTGCACGATGACGAAGCCGGCGAAGAGCAGCGTCAGCGCCCCGATGGCCGGGGCCCACTCCAGCAGGCCGAGGCGGCGGCTGGTCGGCTTGTCCACCGTCGACAGGTCGGGCGGGGCGGCCAGGGTGTAGACCGCCGCGACCGCGATCAGGCCGCCGACGGCCGCCAGGAAGATCCAGCGGAACACCGTACTGACGTTGATCTCGGGGACGATCGCGCTGAGGACCTCGTTGAACGCCGCGTCGGCCGAGGCGAGTAGGGCGCCGAAGACCAGCAGCACCAGCACCGTGGCGACCACCGAGCCGGTGACCCGGCGGACCATGCCGGCGTCAGGGGACGCGGTGATGTGCCGGCGTACCCAGGGCAGGCCGCGGAACGCCGCGAACGGCGTCGCGACCAGCCCGAACAGGATCGACCGGACGAGCCGGCCGCCGACGATGGCCAGGGTCGCGCAGCCCAGCGCGCCGAGCACGCAGAACGTCACCAGCCACCAGGCGTTGCGGAAGGCGAGGACGGCGAGCAGCGCCAGGGCCGCCGCCGCCCAGCCGCCGCGGATCAGCCGCTCGGTGCGGGGCAGGTCGGCGCTCCGCCGGCGCACCGACACCAGCACGCCGAGGGTCAGGGTGAGCCAGCCGAGGAACCAGCCGATGCCGACCCTGCTCAGCGGCACGAAGAACGCGGTGCCCAGCGCGCCGGCCAGGACCGCGAGCGGGACGGCTCGCCCATTGGCCTGTTTCGGCCCGGGCCAGCGCGCGCCGAGGAACGACGTTCGGGGCACCGCCGGCCGGGGCGTCCAGCCGACCCCGGGCTGGGGCGGGTAGTGCCCCCAGGGCTGCGGCCCGGGGCGCGCCCCGGCGTACGGCGGTGCCGCCGGGTGGCCCGCCGGCCAAGGTGGGGGCTGGCCGGGTCCGGCGGCGGGCGGGATGGTCCCGGATGAGGGCTGCGTGGCTGTCGCTCCCGGCGAGGTCGTCGTCTCCTCGGCGGTCTTCGCGTCCGTGCCCGGGCTGGTCTCGGCCACGCCGGCGACGGCCGCGGCGGACTCGGGCTCCTGCTGCTCCGTGGCTACGCGGGCGGGCTGCTCGGCCGGGCTCGCCACCGGCGTGCCGCCCTGGGCGGTCGCCGGGCCGGCGGCGGAACCATCGCCGCCGGTCGCGGCCGACGCCGTGCCGGCCTGGCCTGAGGCCGCGCCGGCCGGCCCCGGAGCGCCGGTGCCCTCGACGGCCGGCGGGGCCGCCTGGGCGGGTACGCCCGGCGCCGGCACCATGATCCGCGGGGCGGCCGGCTGAGCGGGGATCGCGGGCGGCTGGCCCTCGCCCGCCGGCACCAGCGGAACGAAGAGGGCGTAGCCGCGCGTGCCGGGCGGCACGGTGACCGGGATCGCCCAGGCGGGCTGGCCCTCCTGGCCGGGCCACACCATGCCGGGTGGCGCGCCGTCCATGGTGGGCATGACAAGCAGGTACGGCGGGACGTCGGCGGGGACGTCACCAGCCGGAGGCCCGGCCGCGGGGGCGGTCGGGGACGAGTCTGGCGCCGATGGCGGCTCGGACACGGCACGCTCCTTCATCGCACGAGGTGCCGTCACTGTAGGGCCAGCGCCTCTCGGGCGTTGCCCCGTGCCCCCGTCCCCGTCGGCCGTCCCCGCGGGTCCGCAACCACCGCGCCGGCCGCCGCCGGATCTGGTGACGCCCGGTCAGTCGCCGGAGTAGCCGAAGAAGTGCAGCTCGGCCGGGTTGCCCTCGGCGTCGTGCAGCACCACGCACCGGCCCATCCACCGGCCCCGGAGGAGCCCGTCCAGGACGTCCAGGTGCTCCCGGGTGAGTCGGCCGGTGCCGGCCACCCGGTGGGCCTCCTCGGCGGTGACCAGCTCGACCGTGCAGGGCTGGGGCTCCTCGCCGGGACGCAGCATCCGCGCGACGTCCAGGATGGAGTGCGTGCCGTCGTAGGCGACGGCCTCCGCGGCGATCAGCTCGGCCAGCGTGGCCGGCGGCGGGACGCCCGCCCGCTTCTCCGCCGGGACGTCGTCGTTGTTGACCCAGTAGCCGCCCTCGGCCCACCAGTAGTCGCCGTCGGCGAAGACCCGCTCGTGCAGTTCGCGCAGCGCGGCGGCGGGGTCGGGCCGCCAGGGGACGGAGTAGCTCCAGCCGGAGGCGCCCATCGGGCCCGCCTTTCGGGTCGGACCGCACCGCGCGGCCGTCTCACGACGGAACCTAGCGGCGCGGTCCGACAACGACGGATCAGCCCAGGTGGCGGTTGATCTCGGCCAGCTCCTCGCCGGAGAGTTCGAGATTGTCCAGGGCGGCGACGTTGCCCTCCAGCTGCGCCACGCTGCTCGCCCCGATGATCAGGCTGGTCATCCGCGGGTCGCGCAGCGCCCAGACCAGCGCGAGCTGGGCCAGCGTCTGCCCGCGCCGCGCGGCGACCTCGCCCAGCCCGCGGATCGTCGCCATCCGCTCGTCGGTGAGGTCGCTCTCGGTGAGGAAGATGCTGGTGCGCACCCGCGACTCCTCGGGGATGCCGCCCAGGTAGCGGTCGGTGAGCAGGCCCTGCGCGAGCGGGCTGTACGCGATGCAGCCGGCCCCGACCTTCTCCAACGTGTCCAGCAGCCCGTCCTGCTCCGTCCAACGGTTGAGCATGGAGTACGACGGCTGGTTGATCAGCAGCGGCGTGCCCAGGTCCCGCAGGATCGCCGCGGCCCGGGCGGTCTGCTCCGAGTTGTAGTTGGAGATGCCGACGTAGAGCGCCTTCCCGGAGCGGACGACGGCGTCCAGCGCGCCCATCGTCTCCTCCAGCGGGGTGTCCGGGTCGAACCGGTGCGAGTAGAAGACGTCGACGTAGTCCAGCCCCATCCGGCGCAGCGACTGGTCCAGCGAGGAGATCAGGTACTTGCGCGAGCCCCACTCGCCGTACGGGCCGGGCCACATCAGGTAGCCCGCCTTGCTGGAGATCACCAGCTCGTCCCGGTACGGCTTCAGGTCGGTGGCGAGCATCCGGCCGAAGTTCTCCTCCGCCGAGCCGGGCGGCGGGCCGTAGTTGTTGGCCAGGTCGAAGTGGGTGATCCCGAGGTCGAAGGCGCGCCGGACGATGTCCCGCTGCCGCTCGTACGGCCGGTCCGGACCGAAGTTGTGCCACAGCCCGAGCGAGATGGCGGGCAGGCGCAGTCCGCTCCGCCCACTGCGCCGGTAGGTCATCGAGTCGTAACGGTCATCGCTGGCGAGGTAGGTCACGGCCCCGACCCTAGTCCGGTCGGTTCAGCGGTCGTAGCGGAGGCGGGGCAGCTCCCGGCCGGTGGACGGGGAGACGGTGCCGACCCTGCGGAACGGGCGTGCCGGCCGGCCGGTTTGGGTAGCTTCGAGGCCATGCGCTTCGTCCAGCTCGACACCCCCAAACCCATCTCCAAGATCGGTCTCGGCACGTGGCAGTTCGGCTCGAAGGAGTGGGGCTACGGCCCCGACTACGAGCGCCGGGCGGCGGACATCGTGCGACGGGCGCTCGACCTTGGCGTCACCCTCTTCGACACCGCCGAGATCTACGGGTTCGGCCGCAGCGAGCGCATCCTCGGCGCGGCGCTCGGCGACGACCGGGCCAAGGTCGTGGTGGCCAGCAAGATCTTCCCGGTGCTGCCGGTCGCCGCCGTCGTGCAGCAACGGGCGGTCGCCTCCGCCGGCCGGCTCGGTGTCACCAGCATCGACCTCTACCAGGTGCACCAGCCCAACCCGGTGGTCGCCGACACCACCACCATGCGCGGCATGCGCGCCCTCCAGGACGTCGGGCTGGTCGGCGAGGTCGGGGTCAGCAACTACCCGCTGCGCCGCTGGGTCTTCGCCGAGGCCGCGCTCGGCCGCCGGGTGCTGAGCAACCAGGTCCGCTACAGCATGGTCGACCGCCGCCCCGAGCAGGAGCTGATCCCGTACGCGGAACAGGCCGGTCGGATCGTCATCGCGTACAGCCCGCTCGCGCAGGGCTTCCTCTCCGGCCGGTACGACGCGAAGAACCCGCCGGGCGGGGTGATCCGCCGGGCCAATCCGTACTTCCTGCCGGAGAACCTGGAACGCGGCACCGAACTGATCGCCACCCTGCGCGAGGTGGCCGACGCGCACGACGCCACCCCGAGCCAGATCGCCCTGGCGTACGTGCTGCGCCACCCGAACGTGGTGGCCATCCCCGGCGCGTCCGGCGTCGAGCAGGTGGAGCGCAACGTGGCCGCCGCCGAGATCGACCTGACCGACGGCGAGTACGCCGCCCTGGTCACCGCCGCCCACGCGTTCCGCCCGGTCACCGGGCTGGCCGCCGTACCCAAGCTGATCCGTGCCCGCACCGGAAGGTGACCATCATGGACGACATCACCGCCCTGATCCTCGACGACCACGCCGCCTTCCGGCGGGGCTTCGCCCGACTCGACGACGCCCGCGACCCGCAGGAGATGCTGGCCGTCTGGGACGCACTCGCCCTGCACCTGGACATCCACGCCGAGGCGGAGGAGGCCATCCTCTACCCGCACCTGGTCAAGCACGGCGACGACGGCGCGGAGGAGACCGAGGACGCCATCGGCGACCACAACAAGATCCGGGACGCCATCGCCGAGTCGAAGGAGCACGAGGTCGCCTCAGACGCGTGGTGGGCGGCGGTGTGGCGGGCCCGCCGGGAGAACAGCGAGCATCTGGCCGAGGAGGAGGACGAGGCGCTGCCCGACTTCCGCAAGCACGCCAGCGTCGAGCTGCGCGCGGAGCTGGGGGCGCGCTGGCTGAAGTTCTACGGCGAGCACAAGAACGGCCGCAACCTGCCGTTCCTGGACAAGGATCCGTCTCGATACGTTTCTGATCATCGCTGACTCGTTTCGGTGGTGGGGTTTCCGGGCAGCCCGGCCCGCTCCGGGCGGTCAGGCTTGATCCCTCCGCGGGCCGGGCTGCCCGGAAACCCTTCGGTGGGCGCCCTCCGTCGCCGTTGAAGCGACCACAGGTGTACTCGTGAACGGATGGTGACCGCCCCGGGTGGGGATCTCCCCGTTGCGGGGGAGTCAGCGGTCCCCGCCCACGCGGGAGAATGGCCGGGTGACGGTGGGCGGGGTGCTGGGGCCGCTGGTGCGGGGGAGCACCTGGCGGCGCGGGGTGTTCCTGCTGCTCGGCGGGGTGCTCGTGCTGCCGTACGCGCTGCTCGCGGCGGCCTTCGCCCAACTGCTCGGCAACGACGACGTCCCCCTGCCACTGGGGACCGGGCTGCTGCTGGTGGGCGCCGTGATCGCGGCGATGCCGGTGTTCCTCGCCGGCAGCCGGACGTTGGAGATCGCCGCCGCCCGGGCGCTGCTCGCGGTCGACCTGCCGGAACCGGCCCCGGGCCACCGGATCGACCGGGAGACCCGGCTGCGCGCCGCGCTCTGGATCGCCCTGCACCTGGTCACCGGTGGGCTGGTGCTGTTCGCGGCGATCAGCGCGTTCCCGATGGCGCTGGTCTTCATCGCCGGTCAGCTCGGCCTCGACACCGGGGCGACCCGGGACGACGCGTTCGGCCCGCTGACCCTCGACAACCCGGTCGGGGCGGCGTTGGCCGGGCTGGCGATCCTGGTCGGACTCGGGTACGCGGTGGCCGGGCTGGGCGCGCTCGCCGCGTCCATGGCCCCGGTGCTGCTCGGCCCATCGCAGGGCGAGCGGATCGCCGCCCTGGAGGCCCGGGCCGCCCGGCTGGCCGAGCGGAACCGGCTGGCCCGGGAGTTGCACGACTCCGTCGGGCACGCGCTGACCGTGGCCACCCTCCAGGCCGGGGCCGCCCGCGAGCTGCTCGACGTCGACCCGGAGTTCACCCGCCGGGCGTTGCGCGCCATCGAGGACACCAGCCGGCACGCGATGGACGACCTGGACCACGTGCTCGGGCTGCTCCGGGAGACCGACTCCGGCCAGCCGCGCCCCCCGACCGCGCCGCAGCCCACCCTGGCCCGGCTGGACCGGCTGGTCGCCGACACCCGCGCCGCCGGTCTCGACGTGGACTCGCGGATCAGCGGGGCGGTCGGGGAGCTGCCCGCGGCGGTCTCCCGCGAGGGGTACCGGATCGTGCAGGAGGGGTTGACCAACGCGGCCCGGCACGGGCGCGGCCCGGTGACGCTGCGGGTCGACGTACCCGGGGAGGGTCTGGAGATCGAGCTGGTCAACGGGCTGCGCGGGGCGACCGGACCGGGTGGCGGCGGACGCGGCCTGGACGGGATGCGGGAGCGGGTGCTGCTGCTCGGCGGGCGGCTCACCGCCGGCCCGGACGGCGACCGGTGGCGGGTACGGGCGTCGCTTCCGGTGCCGAGAGGGGAGAGCGGATGACCGTTGACGTGCTGATCGTCGACGACGACGAGCTGATCCGGGTCGGGTTGCGGGCGATCATCGACGCCCAGCCCGACCTGCGGGTCGTCGGCGAGGCCGCGGACGGCGCGGCAGTGCCGCCGCTGGTGGCGAAGCTGCGCCCGCGGGTGGTGCTGATGGACGTCCGGATGCCGGCCATCGACGGCATCCAGGCCACCCGACGGCTGCTCGCCACCTCCGCCGACCCGCCGCGGGTCCTGGTGATCACCACCTTCGCCAACGACGAGTACGTATACGACGCGCTGCGCGCCGGGGCCAGCGGCTTCCTGCTCAAGCGGGCCCGCCCGGCCGAGGTGGTGGAGGCGATCCGGGTGGTGGCGGCCGGGGAGTCGCTGCTCTTCCCGGCGGCGATCCGGCAGCTCGTCGGGGCGTACGGGGGGCTCGGCGGGGACGGGCTGCGGGCGGCGCGGCTGACCGAGCGGGAGGCCGAGGTGCTGCGCCTGATGGCCACCGGGCTGTCCAACACCGAGATCGCCGAGCGGCTGGTGGTCGGCGTGGAGACGGTGAAGACGCACGTCGGCAACGTGCTGGCCAAGCTGGGCGTGCGGGACCGGACCCAGGCGGTGATCGCCGCGTACGAGTCGGGATTCGTGGTGCCGACCGGCTGACCGTCCCCCGGCCGGGGGAATGGGTTCACCACGGCACGGGAAGGATCCGGGGCCCGCCCGGCCGAGAGTGGAGTCATGACGACGACATCGATACGCGGGCCGGGCCGGGTCGCGCCCCTCGCCGCCGGCTGGCTCGGGCTGTGGGGCGTGGTCGCCCTGGTCGGCACGCTCACCGGCCGTGGCTACCCGCTCGGCGCCAACGACGCGCACGGCGAGGCCAGCCTGCTGCGGCTGCTGCCGGTCCGGTACGGGCCGCCGGTCTTCGCCGCCGTGCTGCTCGGCGCGGCGGTCGCCGTGCTCGCGATGGTCGGCAACGCCCACCCGTCCCGGCCGCAACGGACGCTGCTGCTCGGGTACGGCTGGACGGCGGCCGTCGCGCTGGCCGTGGTGGTGCCGGACGTGCGGGTGCTGGCGATCCTCGGCTACCTGCCGATGCTGATCGGCGGCGCACCGTTCGGCTGGCCGCCCGTCGACTACGCGGAGATCTTCGACTGGACCCTCGCGGCGAAGTTCGCCGGCCTCGCCGCCGGGGTGCTGCTCGCCGCCGCCGTGCTGGCCTGGCAGCGCCGTACGGTCGGGGCGTGCGCCGCGTGTGGTCGGGACGGCGACGAGGCCGGCTGGACCACGCCGGCGGCCGCCGCCCGATGGGGCCGCTGGGCGGCGTGGACGGCCGCCGGCGTCCCCCTCGTCTACGCCACCACCCGGTTCGCCTGGGCGGTGGGCGTCCCGCTCGGCATCTCCCGGGAGTTCCTCGCCGAGATGCACGAGACCGGACTGGTCTGGGCCGGTGCCGGGCTCGGCGCGTTCGCCACGGTCGGGGCGGTGCTCACCCTCGGGCTGGTGCAGCGCTGGGGTGAGGTCTTCCCGCGCTGGCTGCCCGGCCTGGCCGGCCGGCGGGTGCCGCCGCTGCTCGCCGTCGTCCCGGCCAGCCTGGTGGCGATCGCGGTAACCGCCGGCACCCTGGGCGAACTGGCCAACCCCGAGTTCTGGCACGCGATGGGCGGATTCAGCTCGGCCACCGCCCCGATGCTGCTCTGGCCGCTGTGGGGGCCGGCGCTCGGCGCGGCCACCCTGGCGTACCACCTGCGCCGGCGCGGGACCTGCGCCCACTGCCGGCGGCCCTGGCCGGGCCCGATGCCCCGATGGTGACACTCCGGGCAAACCGGAAGCGGGCGAAAGGTCACCCGACCGAGATAGCGTTGGGCGGGTGACCGCTCCCAACCAGGTTTCCCCGGTCCCGCCCGCCGACCTGCCCGGCACGCTCGGCGCACTGCGGGCGTCCGGCCATCGCTACCGCACGGTGAAGCAGGAGATCCGCGACAACCTCCTCGCCCGGATGCGTTCCGGCGCGGAGCGGTTCCCCGGCATCGTCGGCTACGAGGACACGGTGCTGCCCGAGGTCGAGCGGGCCCTGCTCGCCGGCCACGACATGGTGCTGCTCGGCGAGCGCGGCCAGGGCAAGACCCGGCTGATCCGCTCGCTGGGCGCACTGCTCGACGAGTGGACCCCGGTGATCCCCGGGTCGGTGCTCAACGAGCACCCGATGCACCCGCTCACCCCCGCCGCCCGCGCCCTGGTCGCCGAGCGCGACGACGAGCTGCCGATCGGCTGGCTGCACCGCTCGATGCGCTACGGCGAGAAGCTGGCCACCCCGGACACCAGCGTCGGTGACCTGATCGGCGACGTCGACCCGATCCGGCTGGCCCAGGGGCGTACCCTCGGCGACCCGGAGACCATCCACTTCGGACTGGTGCCGCGCACCAACCGGGGCATCTTCGCCGTCAACGAGCTGCCCGACCTGGCCGAACGCATCCAGGTGGCGCTGCTCAACGTGCTGGAGGAGCGGGACATCCAGGTCCGTGGCTACCAGCTCCGGCTGCCGCTGGACCTGCTCCTGGTGGTCAGCGCCAACCCGGAGGACTACACCAACCGGGGCCGGATCATCACCCCGCTGAAGGACCGCTTCGGCGCGGAGATCCGGACCCACTACCCGGTCGACCTCGACCTGGAGCTGGCGCTGATCCGGCAGGAGGCCGACCTGGTCGCCACTGTCCCCGAGCACGTGCTGGAGGTGCTCGCCCGGTTCGCCCGCGCCGTGCGGGAGTCACCGTCGGTGGACCCGCGCTCCGGCGTCTCCGCCCGGTTCGCCATCGCCGCCGCGGAGACCGTCGCCGCGGCCGCGCTGCGCCGCGCCGGCCTGCTCGCCTCCTCCGAGGTCCGCGCGGAAGAGCCCGTCGCCCGGGTCGGCGACGCCGTCTCGGTGACCTCCACCCTGCGCGGCAAGGTCGAGTTCGAGAGCGGTGAGGAGGGACGGGAGATCGAGATCCTGGCCCACCTGCTTCGTACCGCCACCGCCGAGACGTTCCGGGACCGGCTGGCCGGGCTGGACCTGTCCGGGTTCACCGCGCTGGTCGCTGAGGGCGGCGTGATCGAGACCGGCGAGCTGGTCTCGGCCACGGAGCTGCTGCGCCAGGTCGGCACCGTGCCGGGGCTGGCCAAGGCGCTCGACCGGCTCGGGCTGGGCGACGCCCCCACCCCGGAGGAGGCCGCCGCCGGGATCGAGTTCGTCCTCGAAGGGCTGCACCTGACCCGCAGGCTGGGCAAGGACGTCACCGAGTCCGGACGCACCGTCTACGGCGGTCGGGGCTGACCGTGGCCGGCAACCGGTTCCGGTACGGGCAGTGGCGCGGCGGGCCCGACCCGCTCGCCCCGCCGTACGACGTGCGGGCCGCGGTGGATGCGGTCGGCGCGGAGGTCCTCGCGGGCGGCAGCCTGCGGGAGGCGCTGCGCGACCTGCTCCGACGCGGCCCGCAGGGGCGCGGCGGCCTCGACGACCTGGCCGCCCGGGCCCGCCGGCTGCGCCGGGAGGCGCTGCGTCGCGGCGACCTGGACGGGGCGGTGACCCGGGCCCGGGCGCTGCTCGACCAGGCTCTGGCTGCCGAGCGGGAGGAGCTGCGCGGCCGGGACGGCGACGGCGCCCGCTTCGCCGAGGCAGTGCTGGACAGCCTGCCCCGCTCGACCGCCCGCGCCGTGGAGGAGCTGTCCGGATACGACTGGGCCAGCGACGAGGCCCGGGCCACCTACCAGCGGATCCTCGACGGGCTGCGCGGCGAGGTGCTGGAGCAGCGCTTCGCCGGGCTGCGGGACGCGGCGCTGGCCGCCGCCGACCCGGCTGCCCAGCGGCAGCTCGCCGAGATGATGCGCGACCTCAACGACCTGCTCGCCCGGCACTCCCGCGCCGAGGACACCACCGACGCGTTCGCCGAGTTCATGCGCCGGCACGGCGAGTTCTTCCCGGAGCGGCCGACGGACGTCGACGAGCTGATCGACGTGCTGGCCCGGCGGGCGGCGGCCGGGGAGCGGCTGATGCGGTCGCTGTCGGACCGGCAGCGCGAGGAACTGGCCGGGCTGATGCGTCAGTCCCTAGGCGAGCAGTTGACCGGCGAGCTGTCCCAGCTCGACGCCCACCTGCGGGCGCTGCGGCCGGACCTGAACTGGCGGCGGGGCGAGCGGGTCCGGGGTGACCAGCCGCTCGGCTACGGCGAGGCAGCTGGGGCGCTCGGCGAGCTCGCCGAGCTGGACGAGCTGCTGGATCAGCTCGACCAGGACCAGCCGGGCGCCACCCTGGACGACGTCGACGTCGACGCGGTGGCCCGGACGCTGGGCCGCGACGCCGCCGACGACGTACGCCGGCTGCGGGAGCTGGAGCGGGAACTGCGCCGGCAGGGCTGGGTGACCCGGGACGCGGACGGGCTGACGCTCAGCCCGAAGGCGCTGCGCCGGCTCGCCGGCACCGCCCTGCGGCGGGTCTTCGCCGACCTGACCGCCGGCCCGCGCGGCCAGCACGACCTGCGTTCGGCGGGCGCGGCCGGCGAGGTCAGCGGCGCCTCCCGGCAGTGGGAGTACGGCGACGAGCAGCCCCTCGACGTGGTGCGCACCCTCACCCGCGCGGTACGCCGAGCCGGCCCCGGCGTGCCGGTGCAGCTCGCGGTCGAGGACTTCGAGGTGGTGGAGACCGAGCGGCGGGCGTCGGCGGCGGTGGCCCTCTGCGTCGACCTGTCGTACTCGATGATCTCGCAGGGGCGCTGGGGGCCGATGAAGCAGACGGCGCTGGCCCTGTCGCACCTGATGGCCACCCGCTTCCCGCAGGACGCGCTGCAGATCGTCGGCTTCGGCCGGCAGGCGATGCCGCTGACCCAGCAGGAGCTGGCCGCGGTCGAGCCGGACCTGGAGCAGGGCACCAACCTCCAGCACGCGCTGCGACTGGCGGGGCGGCACCTGCGCCGCCACCCGGGTGCCGAGCCGGTGGTGCTGGTGGTCACCGACGGCGAGCCCACCGCGCACCTGGACCCGGAGGACGGCGAAGCGTACTTCCACTGGCCGCCGCTGCCGGAGACCATCGAGGCGACCGTCCGGGAGGTCGACAAGCTCACCCGGTACGGGGCCACGCTCAACCTGTTCATGCTCGGTGACGACCCGGGCCTGCGCCGGTTCGTGGACGCGGTGGCGCGGCGGTCCAAGGGGCGGATGTTCACCCCCGACCTCGACGATCTGGGCGAGTACGTCGTCTCCGACTACCTGCGCGCCCGTCACGGCCGCCGCTGAGGGCCGCTGACCCGATCGGGTCAGCGGCCCTCGACGTCAATCCGGTGCGGTCAGTTGCCCGGACGGTCACCGCCGACGAGCAGCGCGTGCCGCAGGTCGGTGACCTGTGCGTCACGGCCGCTCAGCGGGGCAAGCCCGTAGCTGCGCTCGATAGTGGCGAGAATCGACGTGGTGTCGTGCGCCTGGTGGTCGACGCCGGAACGCGCGAAGCCACCGCCGATGATCAGGGCCGGGATGCGGGTGCCGGGACCGTACTGGTCGGACGGGCCATCGGCGGCGTTGGTGCCCTGGCCGGGCGGGGCGACGTGATCCCACGAACCACCGAACTCGTCGTAGGTGACGACCACCAGAGTGTCCTTGCCGCCCGGACCCTCGAGGATGGCCTTGAGCAGGTCGACGAGGTGACTTTCACCGTTGTCGGTGCTGGCGTAGCCCGGGTGCTCGTTCTCCTCGCCGGCCGGCTTGACGAAGGACACCGCCGGCAGCGTGCCCGCGCCCGCCGCGGCAAGGAAGTCCTTCTCATCCTTGAGGTGCTGGCGACCGGGCATACCCGGCGCGTAGTTCTGGAAGTAGTTGAACGGCTGGTGGTGGTACTGGAACAGCGGATCCGGGTGACCGCCGTTCGCAGCGTCCCAACCGCCGGCGTACCAGTTCCACGAGACGTTCTTCGCGGACAGCTCGTCACCGATGTTGGTCTCGTAGTACGGCTTCGACGGGTCGACGTCGTTGATCCCCGGCAGCACGTTCGCACCGCCGGCGCTCGGCTGCCACGACGGCTGCATGGTGTTGACCGCGTAGTTGCCGCAGGCGAAACCGGCGACCGTGGTGGCCTGGCCGCAGGCTTGAGTGAGCACCGCGTCGTTGTAGGCCACGGCCGGATCCGGCTGGTACAGCGGGTAGGTCTTGTTCGGGAAGCCCGCCGCGTCGAGGACGCTGTTCTTACCCGCCGGCACCGGCTTCTGCGCGGTGTCCCACTGCGGCGCCTGCCCGGCGATGAGGAACTGGTGGTTGAGGAACGATCCGCCGAACGCCGCCTGGAAGAAGTTGTCCGCGATCACGTAGTTGGGCGCGCCGGGGGTGTGCAGATACTGGTAGACCGGCAGCTGAGTGGTGTCGTAGTACCCCTGGGTCAGCCCGGCGGAGTCGCTGCCGATGGAGTAGCGGTCCTGCTTGCCCGAGTCGAGCTGGTATTGCTCCTGGTAGAAGCGGTGCACCATATCCCGGGTGCAGCCGCCGGGCAGCCCTTGCGGGTCACCCTTCTCGACACCGTTCGCGGCGAATGCCGTGGGCGGTGCGCACGTCTTGTCCTCAGGCGTGATGTAGTCGTTGATCGAGAACGGCGAGCTTGACGAGAAGTGGCTGTCGAAGGTCGCGCCGCGGGAGGTCGTGCTCGAGCACGTCGGCGACTGCAGACCGGGATGACTCGTGCCGTCAAGCCACTTGACCTGGGTGGTGGTCGTGACGAGGTTCGCGTCGTTCTGCAGCAGGCAGCCGAGCGGGTTGCCGGACTGGTCCACCTGGGTCGTGCCGGCGGACGCCTTCGGCAGGCCGTCGACCTTCTGGTTGCCGACCTGGCCCCACAGGCCGTACAGGTTGTCGAAGCTGTGGTTCTCCTCGTAGATCACGACGAGATGCTGGTACTGGCCGAGCGGCCGGGCGGCCGTCTCGCCCGCGGCCGCCGGCGACGAGCCGGCGGACAGGGTTATTGCGCCGGCCACCACAAGGGCGGTGGCGGCGCTGACGATAGCGGTGCGTCGCATGTCAACTGCTTCCATGAGCGAGATGAGTGGACTGGCTGACGCTAACCGCGATGGCACCCGGCGACTGGGCGCGCAACCAACGCGAGAGTGAACGCCACGAAAATAATCCTACGTTGAGACGTCGTAGTTCCCTAGGCCTAGCGTGCGGCGGGCGAGGCGACCTGGACCGCATCCGAGGCCTGTGCGGCCTGCTCAAAGAGACATTCCCCGTCGTGCCACACGGTGAGCGAGCCGACGACAACGGCGAGCACGAGCGTGAGCGCTGTGGCAAGGTGGCGGACCCGCAGCCGGGGCGGCGGACGCAGCAGAGCTTGAACCCGCGCCGGTACCAGCCCTCCGGCGGCCGCGGCCGCCGCAGGTCTCCTCGACTCCATGCTCAGCAGCGCGACCCGGGCGATCGTTGCCGCCACATACCGCCGCTCACACCTCAACGCCGCGTCCTCGTCGGCCCACCGTTCCGTGGCCTGTCGGACGGCGACGGCGGTCGGACGGAGCAGCGGATTGAGCCCGGCAGCCAGGTCGGCGGTCAAAATCCACCAAGGGTGGTGATGGCGATGGTGGGACCACTCATGGGCCAGCAACACCTGCCGGCCCTCGGCATCCAAGGCCTTCAAAATGCCCGTGGTGACCACGATTCGCGCACGCGGGCCGGGCGTGGTGAAGGCCTCGATGGTTTCGCTGTCGACGACAACGACCGGTGATCCGCCGTAGGTCTGGGTTACGTCGTGGGAGGCACGCGGGGTCAAGTCCCGGTCAGCGCGTCGAACCGCCACCAGCGCCCGGGCGATGCGTACGCCGCTGATCGCCGCCCACAGGGTGGCCAGCACCAGCAGAGCCCCTGCGGTGATGGCTGCGGGCACCGGGATCGGGTCCAACAGGCGCAGCACCTGCGGCGACCAGGCACCCACCTCAGCCACCTCGCCGAGCTGGCCCAGCCAGGTGAAGGTCACCGTCGCCAGCACGAAGACGGTAGCCACGGCGCCCAGCACTGCCCCGGGGACCAGCAGCCGCACGGCGGTTGCCGGAGGCAACCGGTCGGCCAGGGGCGGGCCGGCAACGGCCAGCGCGACACACGCGAGCAGCGTGGCGATCACCGCGGCGTCCACGATCGCACCCCCACCCGGCTCACGACTGCTCGGAGGGTGGCTCAGGGGTCGCGGTGATCTGCCCCAGCAGGTCCCGCAACACCCGCTCATCCTCGCCGGTCAGGCCGTCGACGAAGCGGGCCAGCACCCCGGCACGGTCCGCATCGACAGCGAGTAGTCGGTGCATCCGTCGGGCGGTGATCTGCGCCGGATCCCGGACAAGGGCGTACTCGTACGCCCTCCCGGCTCGCTTACGGCTCAGCAGACCCTGGTCGCACAGCCGCACCATCACCGTCATCACCGTGGTGTAGGCCAGCCCGCCGCCGAGAACGTCGCGAACCTGTGCAGGGGTCATTGGCTCGGCGGCCTCCTCCAGGACGTCCAGGACCGCCTGGGCGAGATCGCCGTAGCCGCGCCGCTGCCGCACGCCCGCCAATCCACACCGCCACTGCTAGTCGCTGCCGTATCGGGCCGTCACCACGCCGTTGGGAGATGCGAGTCTAGTCGCCCCGCCGACAGACCGGCTCATTCGTGCATGGTCCCGACGTCGCACCGGCCGGGCGGTCAGGCTTGACCCCTGCGCCGGTCACGGCGGGCCACACCCGCGTCGTGGTCCGACGCCGCCCGGATGCGCCGCCTGTCCGGTTCACGGTCGGCGCAACTTCACGGAAAGTGTGGCCTCCACGGGCGCGGAGGCGACAGTTTCGGGGAAGTTGTCCGGATCTTGTGCCGGCATGTTCGTCACGACAGGTGCCGTGGGTGGTCGGTTGTCCGGTTTCGGGGTGTGACCGGCGGCATCCTCATGGCGGAATGGTGGCTGGGTGGGGGTCGTTGAATCCCGGTGTACGGCCGAGGAAGACCACCCTGCCTGGCGGGGTGCGCGGGCCCCGGAATGATGGTGGCCCGCCGGTCGTTACACATGGTCCCGGCGCCGCGAAGAGGCCCCCGCCCCGCACGCCGGACCCCAAGACTTTCCCCTGTTTTTGAGCGCCTGACGGTGCTTGCGCACGAGCCGACCCCCCTTCGGTGTGTGCGCCGACCCCCGAATGGAGCTTCCCGTGAACACGATGCTGCGTAAGAGCGTGCTTGGTGTTGCTGGTCTGGCGTTTGCC
>NZ_JBIAIL010000071.1:0-18338 GCF_042871425.1 Micromonospora sp. NPDC005806
GCGACCGCGATGGGGCTTGACCTGGGCGCGACGGGGGGTCGGGGGGGGCCCGCGTGGTGCCTGAGCGGGGGGAGCCGCAGTGTGGCCGGCCGGCCCGGCCGAGGCCGGCCGGAGGTCGCCAGCCGGCGGGGGCCGGGCCGGCGCGGCCCGCTTTGCGGGCCGCCTCGATCCGTCTGGAGCGTCGTCGTGTCCCGCCTGATGCCTGACACTTACGTCCCACCTGCGATGGGTGGTGAACTGCCCGGAGCGGGGAACGCGGATGGCTGTCACCTCACGGTTGCGCCTGCTCCGGCAAGGTGAGAACTTCGGCTCCGTCGTTGGTGATAGCGATCGTGTGCTCACTGTGCGCTGTCCGGCAGCCCGTCGCGCTTCGGAGTGTCCAGCCATCGGCATCGGTGACGAGCTTGGCGGTGTCCGCCATGACCCATGGCTCCAATGCCAGCAACAGCCCAGGGCGCAGCTTGTATCCGCGACCGGGCCGCCCCGTGTTTGGGACGTGCGGGTCCTGGTGCATCGTCGATCCGACGCCATGACCTCCAAACTCGGTGTTGATCGGATATCCCGCCTCGCTGAGGACCGAGCCGATGGCATGGGAGATGTCCCCGATGCGAGCACCTGGTCCGGCTGCGGCAATCCCTGCGCTCAATGCGCGCTCGGTCGCGCTGATCATCGCAACGCACTCCGGGGGGTTCGAGTCGCCCACGATGAAGCTGATGGCGGAGTCAGCGACAACTCCGCCTCTGGAGACGGCGAGGTCGAGCGTCAGCAGGTCGCCGTCGGCAAGCGTGTAGTCGTACGGCAGTCCGTGGAGCACGGCGTCGTTGACTGACGTGCAGATGTAGTGGCCGAACGGCCCACGTCCGAAGGACGGCTCGTAGTCGACGTAACAGGACTGCGCTCCGGCCTCGGTGATCATGGCCTGGGCCCACCGGTTGATGTCCCGGAGGTTCGTGCCTACCTCACAGCGACTCCTCAGCGTCTTCAATATGCCAGCGACCAGGGCACCTGCCTCCCTGGCTCGTGGCAGTTCGGTCGGGTTCAGGAGCTCGATCATGCGGTGCCTTACTCGTGCAACCAATAAGTATCCCGGCCATATTATCCCGGTACTAGAATCGGAGCCATGGTCAGGTTGCCGCTCACTCCCGCAGAGGTCGAACGCGGACAGCGCCTCGGCGCCCTCCTGCGTCGAGCCAGGGGGGAGCGTTCGATGCTCGGCACCGCGCTGGACGCAGGTGTCTCGCCGGAGACTCTTCGGAAGATCGAGTCCGGTCGCGTAGCCACCCCTGCCTTCCCGACCATCGCTGCGATCGCCGACGTCCTCGGCCTTTCCCTCGATGCAGTGTGGTCGGAGATCAACCAGTCGGACGGCGGGGTCCAACTCGCAAGATCAGGTCGCAACGAAGGTGTGCGGTTGGCCTCGTAAGTCTCGATCCCGCAGCTTCGTTGCAGGTGCCGACGATAGAGATCACCTGGGCGCGGTCCTCAACCAACGTCCCCGTTCAGTACAACTGGCCCGTGTTTCGCAGTGGTTTGCTGGGCGGTGAGGAAGGTCCACTCCATGGCTTGATCTCGCTGTTGAGCTGCGCTTTTGCGGTTCGGGTGACAGGAGGGCGCGTCCAGCAGGTGGCGGTGCGCGAACCGTAGGAACCGGTGTCGGTTAGCTGCGCGTGGATTACGAGCCACCAGGGGTTCCGCGCGTCATTCGCGGTTGACTCGAAAATCGATCGCCATCCTGCGCCCGTACGGTGGACAACCCAGTCTTCAGGTTCACGTCGACGTCGAGGGACGGCCCGGTGACGATCCCCTCGGGGACGTTCGTGGTCTTCGTGCCGGAAACTGCCTGACACCGGCGACCACACGATCCGCCTGCTCGCCCCGGCCATGGTGGTGCTCCTGGCGGGCGTGGCGCTGGTCGTCGCCGGACCCGATGAGGTGCGCCGGTCAGGCCAGCCCGTTGACTCGCAGCAGCGCCACGCCGACCTGCGTCGCCTCGTAGAAGACCTCCCGGCCGTGCCGGGCACGCTGGGCCAGCCCCGCCCCGTGCAGCGCCGCGAGATGCTGCGAGACCGCGCCGAGCGACAGACCCGTACGCCTGGCGAGGTCCGTCGTCGTGGCGGGCCCACGCAGCAGGGTGAACACCTCGGCGCGGGCCGGGCCAAGCACGCGCGACAGGCCTGCGCCACCGATGCCGACGGGTTGCGCCGCAGACCACAGCGTGCCGACCGCCCGCGCGGGATAGACAGCCATCGGCTGGGATTCGTTCCGGACCGTCCAGAGCACCCGGCGGTCACCGAAGACGGTCGGCTGCAGCGGCAGACCCCGGCCTGCCACGGTGACCCTGATGTTCCAGGGGTCATCGCCGATCAGCCGATCGCCCGCCCAATGGACGCTCGGGTGCAGGGTGTCGAAGAGCAGACGCAGGCCACCCAGGGACAGCTGCCGGGTCCGATAGGCGATGTCGGCGTCGTGCAGCGCCTGCATCCGCGACCAGTGCGGGGCGATGGCCAGATCGTGCCACGCCTTGATCGCGACGCCGAACCGAGTCAGGGCGGCCTGCGGATCGGTGGCCGCAGCCCGGGCGACGCGGGTGATCGGCCGCCAATTGGCGCAGGCCAGGATGTCGGCGGTGACCAGCTCCAGCGGGGTTGCCAGCACCTGACGGTGTTCCGCGTCGAACTCACCGCAGCGGCCTGTCGGCGGCGGCGTCAGGAAATCCGGCACCCAGGAGCCCGAGCGGACAAACGCGGCCAGGTAAGCCAGCTGCTCGGCAACGTCGTCGCGATCGGCGAGCGCCACGCGCACGGCACGTATCCACGGGCTCAGCGCGGGAAAGCGGCCCGGCGCGCCGAACGCGCGTACCGAGAAGACCGTCTCCCACAGCGGGGAGGTGCAAAACCGCACGTCAGTGAGGTCGCCGACGGCGAACAGCACCTCACTCACGAACGGCCCACCTTTTAGCCTGGATGAAAACGATTCTGCCAGCGTAGTGGCTGCAGTTGGCTGGCCCCATGCAGTGGTTCCAGCAGATCGCGCCCCCGCCCGGCGTCGCCCGGGCGCTCACCCTCCGCTCCATCGTCTACGCCGCCGGCTCCGGCATCTTCCAGGCCGGTAGCGCGGTGTTCTTCACCAAGTACCTCGGGCTGACCGCGACCCAGGTCGGCATCGGCCTGTCCGTCGCGGGCGCGCTCACCGTCGGGTGCTCGATTCCGCTCGGCGTGCTCACCGACCGGTTCGGTGCCCGGCGTACCTGGATCGTCGCCGGACTCGCCGAGGCGGTGCTCTTCTTCGCGTACCCGCTGATCGGGTCGTTCACCGCCTTCCTCGGGCTGGTCTGCCTGCTGGCCCTGACCGACATGACCGGGAGCACGGCCAAGCACGTCTACACGCTGCAGGCGCTGCCTCCGGCCGAACGAGTCCGGGCGCTCGCCTACCAGCGCAGCGCGCTCAACGTCGGCTTCACCGCGGGCGCGGCGCTGTCTGGGATCGCCCTCGCGATCGGCACGCGCCCGGCGTACCTGGGACTGGTCCTGACCAACGGCGCGGTGCTGCTGCTGACCGCGGCCTTGATCAGCCGCCTGCCGAAGGTGCCCACGGCCGGCAGCGCTCCTCGGACCAATCCCTTCGCAGCCCTCGCAGATCGCCCATTCTTGGCGCTGAGCGGCGTAAACGGTGTGCTGCAGGCGCACGTAACGCTGTTCGGGGTGGTCCTTCCGCTGTGGATTTTGACCCAGACCGACGCGCCAGAGCTGCTGGTCCCGGTGCTGTACATGGTGAACACGGTGCTCGCCGTGACCCTCCAGGTCCGCGCGAGCCGGGGCAGCGAGACGCCGCTGGGCGCCGCCCGCGCTCTGCGCACCGGCGGAGTAACGGTCGCCCTGTCGGCGCTGCTGCTCGGTGCGGCCGCGTTCACGTCGGGCGTCATCACGATCGCCGTCCTCGTCGCCGGGACAGTCATGCTGACGATCGGCGAGTTGACCCAGTCCGCCGGCGCTTGGGGCATCACCGCCACCCTGCCGCCAGAGGATCGGCGCGGGGAGTACACGGGCGCCTTCAAGCTCGGCGGTCAGCTACAGCAGTCGCTCGGTCCGGCCGGATTGACCATGCTCGCGATCGGCACGGGTGGCTGGGGCTGGCTGGTCATCGCTGTTCTGATGCTGGTCGGGGGGTACTACGCGCCTGCGGCGGTCCGCTGGGTGCTGCGTACGCCGCGGCTCGGCGCGACAATTGCGGCTGATCCGGCACCGGAACTCGCCCGCGTTCGTTGAAGCTGCCTAGCGGTGAGACGTGGGTGGAGCGGGCGACGGGGATCGAACCCGCACCGTCAGTTTGGAAGAGCGCGCTCAACCGGTCGTGATGCCCGAAACGCCTGCGGCGGGCGGTGGAGTTGGTTGCCCCTCGTGCCCGCTCGTGACCGCTGCGCGCGCCGGTTACTGGCCCATGGATGGCCCGTGATGGCCTTGGGATTAGAAGAAGATCATGGACGGCTGGTCACGGTAGTCTGTCCCTGTTCAGGTCGTCCGCCGTTGTCTGGTCGCGTCGGGGTTCGCCGGCCGTCTTGGCTGTACGAATGGCTGTACGGCTGCGGGATGCCTCCCTGTGTGGCGGGAGGAACGGTGGCAATCAACAAGCGAGGCAGTAGGCCGATCGTTGTCGATGGCACGGGCTATCGCTGGTTGATCCGTAGGAAGCCGACGTACTGCCAAGGCTTGACCTGGTCGCCGCTGAGCTTTGCCGTTGAGCGGACCGACCCACCTGGCTGCGCCACCCTTGTCGTCGAGCTAGCGTCTCCTCGTCCGGACAACTGGGTGAACGCTGCGGCGTCTCCGGTGCTGCCTTCGGCGGTCGCCAGCGCCATACGGCAAGCGCTTGAGCGTGGATGGCAGCCGGGTCATCCGGGATCGCCGCTCATGCTGAACCTCGGTGATGTGGAACAACTTTCGTAGCCGGTGGGTGAGAGCGGATCTCCTCGTCGGGCAGTCGTAGACCGTCCAGCCTCCCCGAACGGGGACCAGGTGGAGCGCCCTACCGGACGAACGACCTGGTCCCCGTTCGGGAAGGCTGGTAGCCCTTGTGGTGCCCGGCGAGGTGAGCCGCGGCGGCATCTCTATTAGGAGGGCCGGGGTTCGGGGCGGAGCCCCGAGGTCTTCATGGTCTGGTAGTCCCAAAGCGAGGCCGGCCGGCCCGGCCGATGCCGGCCGGAGGTCGCCAGCAGGCCGGGGCCGGGCCGGCGCGGCCCGCTTGCGGGCCGCCTTGATCCTTAAGAGGCCAATTCGGCAATGGCCACGTGTCGAGCGGTGTCGTGTCCCGGCTGATGCTTCACCGCCGTCCCACCTGATGCTTGACATGGTCGGCGTTCCTAGCACTTATGGCAGCCAGTCCGCCGTCTCGCGGTGGCGTCCGAGGCCGACCGCTTCGAACTCATCGCGGTAGCCGTCGCGTTCGGCGCCAAGTCTCGCGAGCAGCTGAGAGATAGGGCTTCCTTCGGGAGCGAACGGCTCACCCTCGCCCACAGACAGCGGTCCGAGCACCAACTCGCCAGCAACCCACAGGGCCGCGCGCTGGCTGCCCACACCCCCGAAGAAATCCGCCTCGACGTAGCCGACAGGTCCCGCTGAGGACCAGAACGTCAGCTCACGGTCGAAGCCGCCCGGCAGCTTCCAGAATCCGAGTACCTTCTCCGTCGTGCCGTCCGTGACAGCATCGAACAACTCATCGGTCATCGGCACCAACGCGAGGTCCTGCGCCAGCGGCACTGGCACCGCAGCCGACAACTGGGTCACAGCGGTGTGCAGAGCAGCGGCGGAGCCGATGATCGCTTCAAGCGTGTAGCCCAACGGCGACCGTCCTTCTGCTCTCCGTTGGCGAGGAACCCACGCCGCCAACCTAGATCAGAGGTCAAGCAACAGCTGGGACGGAAGCGTCAAGCGTCAGGTGGGACTAGGCACCACGTGTCGAGCGGTCTCCCGTCACGGGACATTTTTGAATCGAGAAGGAGGAGCGCTTCAGCTTCGTGTCCAGCGACCCGCGCGCCATCGACCTCGACTGCTTCAAGCACCTCGCCAAGCGGGGACTGGCGACGCCGTAGTGGCGTTAGACTCGCCGGCCATGGGACTCCTCACCTTCAGCCTCAACCTCACTCTGGACGGTTGCGTCGACCACCAGGAGGGGATCGCCGACGACGAGACGCACGCCTTCTTCACCCGTCTCATAAACGAGGGCGGGGCAATGCTGTGGGGTCGCGTCACCTACGAGATGATGGAGAGCTACTGGCCGGCCGTCGCCCAGGGCGACGAGGAGGCGCCGCCGGCCATGCGCGAGTGGGCGGTCAAGCTGGAGGCCAAACCCAAGTACGTGGTGTCGTCGACGCGCAAGGACTTCCCGTGGACCAACAGCCACCACATCGCCGGCGATCTGCGCGAGGGCGTGCAGAAGCTCAAGGACGCGACCCCGGCCGGGGTCCTCCTCGGAAGCGGCAAGCTCGCGACCGAGCTCGACCGGCTGGACCTGATCGACGAGTACAAGCTGCTCGTCCATCCCAGGATCGCCGGCCACGGCCCGACGCTGTACCAGGGCGGGCTGCCCGGCACGCGCCAGCTCGAGCTGCTCTCGGCGGAGCCGCTCCGCAACGGCGCGGTGGCCATGCACTACCGCCGCGCGCGCTGAATCACAGGAGTCCATCGCCGCCAGCTCACCGGCAGCGCGGCGTCTTCCTCGCGCTCGCCGCGCAGCGCCGAACGACTCCTCGAAGGCGAGGACGTCTTCGAAGAGCCGGTCGAGGGCTCCGTGGATGTCGCCAGCGGCGCAGAGGATCATGGCCCGTCCACCATGCCCGCTGTCGACGTGCAGTCCAAGCGGGCGAGCGCGAACCGTTGCAGATCGTGCAAGGGTTGATCGCGTCGCGCTGGCGACTCTGAGCTAAGCGACATGGGTGCAGTAGGCGGCCGTTGCGTCGTCGTGGGTCTTGCCGCGCGGCCAGCGGTTGCCTGGTAGGTCGGAGTCTTCTGCGGCACGGACGCGGCGGATCAGCTCGGCTGGGCCGTGGTCGTGCAGGATCGCCAGGAGGCCGGCCCAGTCGGTGAGGTTGAAGCGATCGGCGAGGCGGCTGACTCCATCGCTGAGCAGGGCTGCGGCTGTCACGTCCTTGATCGGTCTGCTTCCGAGAATCGCCTCGTCGGCGGCTCGTGGGTCGGCGGCGGCAACCCAGAACCCGCCGGGCCGGTTGCGGTGGGCGCGGAGGGCTTGGACGTAGTCGCGGCGGGCTTGGTCGTGCTCCGGTGTGCCGTTGGTGAGGTTGTCCATCGCGGCCCGGTAGTGCCGTCCGATGTGTGCCTCGCGGTCGTCGGTGATGACCAGCGGCACCTCGCTAGCCAGGTTGAGCACGAGCACGGAGTCGGCAAGCACCAGGTACTCCAGGTCATCACCGGTAGCGCGGAGCATGACGACGGTGGCGGACGGTGTGCCGGGGTCATCAAGGTCGCAGGTGCCTTCATGCGCGGCGGCCGTCTGCCTGATCGCCTCAGCGAGGATGGCCGCCAGGTCCTGGCCGTCGTCGCCAGCGAGACCGGCGAGCAGCGCGCCGCCGAGCTGTCGGGTGTACCAGGCGACCCCGTGCGAACACCGTGAGGTAGTGCCGGACAAACCGGCGCCATCGAGCAGGACGACCCCGTTCGGCGTGGCCGCGGTGAAGTCCTCGTTGGGTTGACCGGGCTTGGCCGGGCTGGTCGCCATGGTGACCTGCATCAGTTGTCCTCCAGTCGGTGAAGTGGGGTCAGCAGCTCAACTTGGCGCGGCTCGCGGGTGTCAGGGTCGTACTCGGTGCCGACCAGCACGGAGAAATGCCCGGTCCTGGCCTCGCTGTACAGCTCGCCTATGCGAGTGCAGAGCAGATGGACGACTCCGAGGGAACCAGGCGGGTGGATGCCGGTGAAGACATCCCCCGCGCACTCGTCCGCCAAGTCGCCGCCGCCACCTACCACCAAGTGTGGTGGCCACCCGCCGACCAGCTCGTCTACGAACCGGGAAGGGCGCCGCAGTGGAACCCCGACGCGTGCGGCTACACCGACCCGGACACGGGTGAACTGCTGCCGTCGTGGGATGACGCCCCGGACCTGGTCGACGCCGACCCCGACGCTAAGCCGGTGCACGTCGTCCGCTTCGGTAGCCAGGTCGACGCCAAGGGCGTGCTCGCCGGCACCAAGGACGCGGACCGGTGCGTCGGCTACATCACCAAGTACCTGACTAAGCAGGCCGCCGACTGCCACGACGTCACCACCGGCTGGCAGCGGGCGCACCTGGAAAGGCTCTGGGCTGAGCTGCGGCACACGCAGTGTTCGGAGCGGCGCGCCAACTGGCTGCTCTACGGCATCCAACCCAAGAAAGCCCGGCCCGGGTTGAAGCCGGGCAACTGCAAGAACAAGGTCCACAAACGCGAAACCCTCGGCATCGGCGGTCGACGCGTCCTGATCTCCCGGCAGCGGTCCGGGAAGACCTTGGCCGATCACCGGGCTGATCGGCGGGAGTGGGTCAAGGCGCTGCTCGGCGTCACCACCGACGCCGACACCGCCCCGGCCGGCTCCGACACCGTCCGGTACGCCTGGGAACTTGCCAAACCCACCGACCCCGACGTGCCGCCCCTCGGTCATCGGGTCCTACGCGCCATCTCCGAACGCATCCAATGGCGCGTCCAGCTCGACGCGGCGAGACGGGCTGCCGACCCGCCCGATGTTTCGGCAACCGACCAGAGCTTGACGAGTGGAAGGAGCCTCGACTGTGACGGATGACCTGCTGACCGCTGGTAAGGTGGCGGCTCGCCTTTGCGCGACACCTCGTTTCGTGCGCCGGCTGGTTGCAGAGCGGCGCATCGCCTACGTCAAGGTCGGGCGCTTCGTGCGGTTCGAGCCTGCTGCCGTAGCTGCCTACATCGAGGCCAACCGGGTCGTGCCCATGACTCGGGCGCAGCTGCGGCGGCAGCTCGCGGAGGTGGCCTGATGCCCGCGCGTGGTGGCCGCCGTCGTTTCGGCAACGTGCGTCAGCGGGCGTCGGGGCGCTGGCAGGCCCGCTACGTCGGCCCGGACGGCCTGACCCGGACTGCGCCGAACACCTTCGCCACTGAGAAGCAGGCGGAGAAGTGGCTCACCCTGGTCGAGTCGGAGATCATCCGAGGGGAGTGGGTAGCCCCAGAAGCGGGCGAGATCGAACTCTCGGCCTACGGGCAGCGGTGGATCGCTGAACGCAAGCTCGCCCCAAGGACCCGGCAGGGCTACGAGTTCCTGTTCACGCGGCAAGTCGTGCCGTACCTCGGGCACCTGATGCTTGACGGGATCAAGCCGGCGACGATCCGGGCATGGCGTAAGAAGCTCTTGGATGCCGGCGTGCCGGAGCCCCAGGCGGTCAAGGCGTACGCGCTGCTGCGGGCCATCCTCAACACGGCGGTGCGCGAGGACGAAATCATTCGGCAGAAGCCCTGCCGGATCAAGGGCTACGACCAGCACCACACCCCGGAACGACCAACGGCCACGATCGTCCAGGTCTACGCCCTGGCCGACGCGATGCCTGCTCGGTTCTCGGCGCTCGTCGTGATCGCGGCGCTCTCCGGCCTGCGGTGGGGCGAGCTGGTCGCGCTACGCCGCCGGGACATCGACCTCGACACCGGCACGGTCCGAGTCACCCGCAAGCTCGCCGCGCTCCGAAGTCACCTGGAATTCGGGCCACCCAAGTCGGCGGCCGGCGTCCGGGTCGTCGCCCTGCCGGCCGCCGCCGTGGAGGCCCTGCGGGCGCATCTGGCCGAGTTCACCACCGCCGACGCTGAGGCCCTGGTCTTCACCGGCGACAAGGGTGCACTGCTGCGATCCGGCAACTTCGGCCGCGCGGTCAAGTGGACGCGGACGGTCGCAGCGCTCGGGCTGCCTGGCTTCCACTTCCATGACCTGCGGCACACCGGGAACACCCTCGCCGCAGCCTCTGGCGCGAGCACTCGTGAGCTGATGCAGCGGATGGGGCACGCGAGCATGCGTGCGGCGTTGATCTACCAGCACGCGACCAGCGAGCGGGACCGAGAGATCGCCTCGGCGATGGACCGGCGGATCGCCAAGCAGGCCCAGCGCAAGGGCGGCCAGAGCAGCTAATGGCCCACGGATGGCCCACAAGATCAGAGCGGGGCAGTGGCCGACCGGCCCAGGATCGGGGGATGCAACCTCTGACCTGGGCCGGAGGCCGTTGGAGCGGGCGACGGGAATCGAACCCGCACCGTCAGTTTGGAAGACTGAAGCTCTGCCATTGAGCTACGCCCGCAGGCACCCCGCTGTCGCGGGGCGCGCCCGACAGCTTACCGAATCCCGAAACCGGACGCGCAGCCGCGTACGGCGCGTCGCCTCCGCCCACCCGCGCCGCCAACATCTGCGCACTTTCCGGGAAAGTGTCGCCTCCCCCCGCTCTGAGGCCAGACTTTCCGGGAAAGTGTCGCCTCCCCCCGCTCTGAGGCCAGACTTTCCCGGAAAGTGTCGCCTCCCGCCTCCCGCCCGTCGCCTCCGACCGCCATGCGCGCCGCCACCCGCGCCCCGGTGACCGTCCGGCGGGCGCGGACGGCATACACTTCTCGTCGCCACGGGGTGTGGCGCAGCTTGGTAGCGCACTCGCTTTGGGAGCGAGGGGCCGTGGGTTCAAATCCCGCCACCCCGACTGTCGTCCGCGGCCGGCTCGTCCCGGGAACCGCTGTTTTTCCGCGCGGTACCCCGGGCGCTGCCGAAGCAGCAGGCCGGCTCGCCTACACTCGATGCGCGCAATCACGCCCAGAATCAACTGAGATCCGTCAAGGAGTACGCCTGTGAAGAGCACCGTCGAGACTCTGAGCCCGACGCGCGTGCGGCTCGCCATCGAGGTGCCGTTCGTCGAGCTCGAGCCGAGCCTCAGGAAGGCGTACCGGGAGATCGGCCAGCAGGTCCAGGTTCCCGGCTTCCGCCGGGGCAAGGTTCCCGCCGCTGTCATCGACCAGCGGGTGGGCCGGGGCACCGTCCTCAACGAGGCGGTGCAGGAGGCCATCCCAGAGAACATCCTCGCCGCGGTCCGCGAGCACGACCTGAAGACCCTCGGCCGCCCGGAGGTCGAGATCACCGAGTTCAACGACGGTGACTCGCTCAACTTCACCGCCGAGGTGGACGTCCGCCCGGAGATCACCCTGCCGGACCCGGCGACCATCGAGGTGACCGTGGACGAGGTCCAGGTCGCCGACAGCGAGATCGACGACCAGGTCAACAACCTGCGCGAGCGGTTCGCCACCCTGAAGACCGTCGAGCGGGCCGCCCAGGAGGGCGACTACGTCCAGATCGACCTCAACGCCACCGTCGACGGCGAGGACGTGCCGGGCGGCTCGGCGAGCAACATCTCGCACGAGGTCGGCAGCAAGCAGCTCCTGCCGGGCCTGGACGAGGCCCTGGTCGGCCTGGCCGCCGACGACAGCACCACCTTCTCCACCCAGCTGGTGGGCGGCGACTACGCCGGCCGCGACGCCGAGGTCGCGGTGACCGTCCGCACGGTCAAGGAGAAGGAGCTGCCGGAGCTCAACGACGACTTCGCCCAGATGGCGAGCGAGTTCGACACCATCGAGGAGCTCCGCAACGACGTGCGCGAGCGGGTCACCCGGGGCAAGAAGGTCGAGCAGATCTACGCCGCCCGCGACAAGGCCCTCGAGCAGATGGTCGCCGCCGCCGAGGTCCCGGCGCCGGAGGGTGTCGTCCGCGAGGAGGTCGAGAGCCGCAAGGCCGCGATGGTCGACCAGCTCGAGCGGATCGGCGCCTCCCTGGAGGAATACCTCGCCGCCGAGGAGAAGACCGAGGAGCAGATCGACACCGAGCTCCGGGACGCGGCGACCGACGGCGTCAAGATCCAGCTCCTGCTGGACACCCTCGCCGACGCCGAGGACGTCCAGGTCTCCGACGACGAGTTCGGCCACGAGATCGTGCACCGCGCGCAGCGCGCCGGCATGGCCCCGCAGCAGTACTACGACCAGCTGGTCCGCTCCGGCGCCGCCGCGGCCGTCTTCGGTGACGTCCGCCGGGGCAAGGCGCTCGCCTCGGTGATGGAGAAGATCAAGATCAAGGACTCTGCGGGCAACGAGGTCACCCTCGAGGCGCTGCAGGCCCAGAACGAGGCCGAGCACGACCACGAGCACTGATCCTCGGGTGTCGGCCGCCGTCCTCCGCTGCGCGTTGGACGGCGGCCGAAACCCTTTTCTGGGTACGCCGCGAGGGCAGCTGCGCTGAGAGCGAAAAGCGTCCCGACCGGGAGTACGCCCCCCGGCTGAGCGGTTAGTGTCGGGTAGGACGGTACGGAGAGCGAAGGGCTGCCATGACCGACATGCACATCCCAGCAACGCCGCTCCGGGCGATCGAGGCCCGAGGTGGCGACACCATTGGCAACCTCGACGACTCGGTCTACAACCGGTTGCTCAAGGAGCGGATCATCTTCCTGGGCAGCGAGGTGACCGACCAGGTCGCCAACCGCATCTGCGCGCAGCTGCTGCTGCTCGCGGCGGAGGACCCGGACCGCGACATCAACCTCTGGATCAACTCGCCGGGTGGCTCGGTCTACTCCGGCATGGCGATCTACGACACCATGCAGTTCATCGACAACGACGTGTCGACCGTGGCGATGGGCATGGCGGCCTCCATGGGCCAGCTGCTGCTCTGCGCGGGCACCAAGGGCAAGCGCTACGCCCTGCCGCACGCGCGGATCATGATGCACCAGCCGTCCGGCGGCATGGGCGGCACGGCCGCTGACATCGCGATCCAGGCGGAGCAGATGCTCTACACCAAGCGGATGTTCCAGGAGCGGGTCGCCTTCCACACCAACCGGAGCGCGGCGGAGATCGAGGCCGACTCGGACCGGGACCGTTGGTTCACCGCCCAGGAGGCCATGGACTACGGCTTCATCGACAAGGTGATCACCGGAGCCGCCCAGGTTCCGGAAGGCGCCGGGACCCTGAGCTGACCGAGGAGCTGACGATGACCGACCTGAGCCTGCCGCCCCAGTTCGCGGCCGTGCACAACCGCTACGTTCTGCCGTCGTTCGTCGAGCGCACGTCGTACGGGATGAAGGAGTCCAACCCGTACAACAAGCTCTTCGAGGACCGGATCATCTTCCTCGGCGTCCAGGTGGACGATGCCTCGGCCAACGACGTGATGGCCCAGTTGCTGACGCTCGAGGGCACGGACCCGGACCGCGACATCATCATGTACATCAACTCGCCGGGTGGCTCCTTCACCGCCATGACGGCGATCTACGACACCATGCAGTACGTCCGCCCGGACATCCAGACCGTCTGCCTCGGCCAGGCGGCCAGCGCGGCGGCGGTGTTGCTCTCCGCGGGCACCCCGGGCAAGCGGATGGCGCTGCCCAACTCGCGGATCATCATCCACCAGCCGGCCACCGAGGGTGGCTACGGCCAGGGTTCGGACATCGAGATCCAGGCCCGGGAGATCCTGCGGATGCGGACGCAGTTGGAGACGATGCTCTCGCAGCACTGCAACCGCCCGGTCGAGCAGGTCCGCAAGGACATCGACCGCGACAAGATCATGACGGCCGAGGAGTCCAAGGAGTACGGGCTGGTCGACACGATCCTGACCAGCCGCAAGAAGGGACTGCTGGCCGCCCACAGCGCGAGCTGAGGGGTGCCAGGTCGGAGGTCGGCCGGGGTATCGTTCCCGGCCGACCTCCTGACACACCCGCTTTGGGGGTCGGAGAAACCTCCGCCAGCGGGTAACGTCGGGTCTGTACCGCTTCGTTGGTCGGACCGGCGGGGTGGAACGACAGACGGACGGGCGCCCGGCGCCCGCAGGTCAGGGCCGGCGCTCCGGCCGACGAGTGCAGGGAGAACGTAGGTGGCACGGATCGGTGACGGCGGCGACCTACTGAAGTGCTCCTTCTGTGGCAAGTCGCAGAAGCAGGTCAAGAAGCTCATTGCGGGCCCCGGCGTCTACATCTGCGACGAGTGCATCGATCTCTGCAACGAGATCATCGAGGAGGAGCTGGCCGAGTCCGGCGAGGTGAAGTGGGAAGAGCTTCCCAAGCCGATGGAGATCTGCCAGTTCCTCGACAACTACGTCGTCGGCCAGGAGCAGGCCAAGAAGGCGCTCGCCGTCGCGGTCTACAACCACTACAAGCGGATCCAGGCCGAGGCGGCCGGCGCGCCGGGGTCCGGTAGCGACGGCGTCGAGCTGGCCAAGTCCAACATCCTGCTGCTCGGCCCCACCGGCTGCGGCAAGACCCACCTGGCGCAGACACTGGCCCGGATGCTCAACGTCCCGTTCGCGATCGCGGATGCCACCGCCCTCACCGAGGCGGGTTACGTCGGCGAGGACGTGGAGAACATCCTCCTCAAGCTGATCCAGGCGGCCGACTACGACATCAAGCGCGCCGAGACCGGGATCATCTACATCGACGAGGTCGACAAGATCGCCCGCAAGTCGGAGAACCCGTCGATCACCCGGGACGTGTCCGGCGAGGGCGTGCAGCAGGCGCTGCTGAAGATGCTCGAGGGCACGGTGGCCAACGTGCCGCCGCAGGGCGGGCGCAAGCACCCGCACCAGGAGTTCATCCAGATCGACACCACCAACGTGCTGTTCATCTGCGGTGGCGCCTTCGCCGGGCTCGACCAGATCATCGAGGCCCGCACCGGTTCCGGCGGCACCGGCTTCGGCGCCCGGCTCCGGTCGGTTTCCGAGCGGTCGACCGACGACATCTTCAGCCAGGTCATGCCGGAGGACATGCTCAAGTTCGGCCTGATCCCCGAGTTCATCGGTCGACTCCCGGTGATCACCAGCGTGCGTAGCCTCGACCGCACCGCCCTGGTGCGGATCCTCACCGAGCCGCGCAACGCCCTGGTCCGGCAGTACCAGCGCCTCTTCGAGCTGGACGGTGTCGAGCTGGAGTTCGAGCAGCCCGCGCTGGAGGCCATCGCCGACCAGGCCATGCTGCGCGGCACCGGCGCACGCGGACTGCGGGCCATCATGGAAGAGGTGCTGCTCTCCGTGATGTACGAGGTGCCGAGCAACCCCGACGCCGCCCGGGTGCTGATCACCCGCGAGGTCGTCCTGGAGAACGTCAACCCGACCATCGTGCCCCGCGAGTTCACCGGCCGTCGTCGCCGGGACCGCGAGGAGAAGTCGGCCTGAGGCTCGTCCCGACCGCGCCCGCCGTCAGGTCGGGCGCGGTCCGCGTGAGCGGGTCCGGCGGTCCCACTCGCCCGACGGGGTGACGACCACCATCACCAGCCGCGCCGGCTCCTCGCCGGCCGTGCGGTAGCCGTGCTCCCGGTCGGCGTGGAACTCGATGGTGTGGCCGGCGCGTACGTCGTGGTCGACGCCGTTGACGGTGACGGTGACCGTCCCGGCGAGCACGTGCAGCATCTCCCGGGTGCCCCGTGGATGGTCGGGGGAGTGGTGCCCCTCGCCGGGCTCCAGACACCACTCCCAGAGTTCGACCAGGTCGGGCTCGCCGACACCGTTGAGCAGCCGCGCCGTCCCACCCCGGTCGCCCCGCCAGAGCACCGGCGCGTCGGCGGTGGCGGAGATCCGTACGGTGCTCTCCTCGGCCGGCTCCAGGAGCTGGGCGATGCTGACCCCGAATGCGTCGGCGACCCGGCAGAGCGTGCCGATGCTGGGATTGGTCCGCGCCCCCTCGATCTGCACCAGCATGCCCTTGCTGACCCCGGACCGGCCGGCCAGTTCCTCGAAGGACCAGCCGCGGGCGGCCCGCAGCTCGCGTACCTGCCGGGCCACGGCGGAGGTCACCGCGCCCACCCGCCCTGCGGCGTCGGTCATCACACTATCCTTCGCGGTCAATATTGTGGTACGACTGCCTGATGTTCCCCATTGTGCTCGCGGCGGTGTCCGCGGTCGCGTTCGGCACGGCGGACTTCTCCGGCGGCAAGGCGTCCCGGCGGGCCGACCCGATCGCCGTCACCGTGGTCTCGCAGATCCTGAGCGTTCCCCTGCTGCTCGCCCTGGTCCTGCTCGTGCCCGGCACGCCTCGCCCGCTCGACCTGGGCTGGGGACTGCTCTCCGGCGTGGCCGGCGCCGCCGGCGTGATGCTGCTCTACCGGGCCCTGGCGACGGGCATGATGGCCGTCGTCGCCCCGGTCACCGCGATCACCGCGGCGGTGGTGCCGATCGCCGCCGGTCTGCTCACCGCGCACTCCCCGGGCGCCCTGGCGCTCTGCGGCGCGGGCCTCGCCGTCGTCGCCATCGCCCTGGTCAGTCTCGGCGAGGGCGGCGTCTCCGGCCGGGTGTCGCGCCGGCTGATCGGCATGGCGCTCGGCGCTGGCCTGCTCTTCGGCGTCTTCTTCGCCCTGCTCGGCCAGGCGGACGACGGCGCGGGCATGTGGCCGGTGGTCGCCGTCCGGGTCAGCTCGATCGCCTTCGGTCTCGCGCTCGCCGCGCGTACCGGGGTGCGCCTGTGGCTCGAGCCACGCGTGCTCGGCTGGGCCGCGGCGGCCGGCCTGCTGGACTCGACGGCGAACGCGCTCTACCTGGCCGCCGCGAGCCGGGGTCACTTGAGCATCGTCGCCGCCATCACCTCGCTCTATCCCGCGAGCACCGTGCTGCTGGCGCTCGGCGTCGACCGGGAACGACTCCGCCCCGTGCAGCTCGCCGGTCTCGGCTTCGCCGCCGGCGCGCTGGTGCTGGCGAGCGTCTGAGCCCTGTCGCGGCTCTCCACCCGCCCGTACGCTGAGCCCCATGCGCGTCGCCGTCTGCCAGCTCAACGCCCGCGACGACCGGGCGGCGAATCTCGCCGCCGCCGAGGCCCTGCTCGCCAGCGCCGCGGCGGCCGGCGCCGACCTCGCCGTCCTGCCGGAGTACGTCGATTACCTCGGCCTCGCCGACGGGATGCCCCCGGCCGAGTCGGTGGACGGCGTGGTCGGCCGGTTCTTCGCCGACGTGGCCCGGCGGCTCGGCATGTGGGTGATCGCCGGCTCGTTCCACGAGGCCGGGCCGGACCCCGAGCACACGTGGAACACCTCGCTGGTCTTCGACCGCACCGGCGCGCTCGCCGCCAGCTACCGCAAGATCCACCTGTACGACGTGGAGATCCCCGGCCGGGTGTCGTACCGGGAGTCGGCAACGGTCGCGCCGGGCGACCAGCCGGTGGTGGTCGACGTGGAGGGTCTGCGGGTCGGTCTCTCGATCTGCTACGACCTGCGCTTC
Organism: Micromonospora sp. NPDC005806; assembly: GCF_042871425.1. NCBI lineage: Bacteria > Bacillati > Actinomycetota > Actinomycetes > Micromonosporales > Micromonosporaceae > Micromonospora > Micromonospora sp. NPDC005806. The sequence continues at coordinate 17,199 of NZ_JBIAIL010000071.1, forward strand.
CCCGAGCTCTACCGGCAACTCGCCACGGACGGGGGCGCCGAACTGCTGGTCGTGCCCGCCGCGTTCATGATGCATACCGGGCGGGACCACTGGGAGGTGTTGCTCCGGGCCCGCGCGATCGAGAACCAGTGCTACGTCGCCGCCGCGGGGCAGACCGGCGACCACGAGCCGTCGCGGACCTGCTTCGGCCGCAGCATGGTGGTCGACCCGTGGGGGACGGTGCTCAGCCAGGTACCGGACGGACCGGGATTCGCGGTGACCGACCTCGACCTCGACCGGCTCCGGACGATCCGCGCCGAGCTGCCCAGCCTCGCCAACCGTCGGCTCTGACCCGGGTCAGCTATCCAGGAGCACGCCGACCACGGTGAAGCCGGCGATCGCCGCCGCGGTGATCAGCAGCGCCGTGGTCATCCGGGACGGGCCGCGCCGGGCGAGGCGCCGCACCGACGCCAGGACGACGACGAGTACGAAGGCTCCGATGACCAGCTGCCAGAACGGCAGCAGGAGACCGAGCAGCGCCTCCTCGGCGAGAGTCGCCACCGGGGACCGGGACACGTCATCCATGCCGAACACTCTGGCACGCCGGGGGCCGCGACGGTCTCCCTCGAAGGACGTCGAGTCCCGCGGGGCTGCGTGGACGCAATTACGATCATTGATTTGCCTTCTCCGGGCCGTACGCGTAACTTTCTCTCTGCACGAGGGAGGCCGGACAAACCGGCCGAGAACGGGCGCCAGGCTGGTGGCGGAAACGCCGAGCCAGACTGAGGATCCGGGCGGTACGAGGGACTCCGAGAAACACGGAGTTGCGATCGCGAGACCGACCGGGTAGAGTTCGAAGGCCGGCAGGGAGCCGGGCGGGTGGCCGCGAGAGCGGCGACCCGCCGGTCCGCCGGAATCCACGACAGAAGCGACGCCAGATATGGTGTGCGTCAGCGTGGTTCGGACTGACCAAGTTGATCACCCCAAACGCGAGGTTGACAGCGAAAGTCGGACCGAGTAAGTTAGAGAGGTTGCCCCGGACGGGGTCCTACGGTGTAGGGCTTCTGGATGGTGTGTGGTTGTTCTTTGAGAACTCAACAGGGTGCTTGATAAGCCAGTGCCAATTGTTTTATACCCCGGACTGGTCAGGCTTCGGTTTGG
>NZ_JBIAIL010000072.1:0-17324 GCF_042871425.1 Micromonospora sp. NPDC005806
TGAACAACATCGTGCCGAACTCCTTCGCAGTGATGACTGGCGATGCACTCACGATAGCGCATACCCGGGGGGGTATATTCCGAGCCGAAGGTCCCACCCTTCCGGGACCGTCGACCCTCGGGGGCGCCGGGTCAGGCCAGCCGACCCGGCCGGCCGCCTTTCGCCTGCAATGTCATACCGGCGTCCACCCAGGCCCGCATGCCGCCCGCCAGGTTGTGTACCCGACGGCCCTTGCGGGCGAGCAGTGTCGCCGCTTGGCGGGAACGCGCGCCGGAACGGCAGACGGTGACAACTGGCCGGTCTGCCGGGACCTCCGACAACCGGTCCGCGAGTTGGCTGAGCGGGATGTGCCGCGCCCGGGGGGCGTGACCGGCGCGCCACTCGGCCGGCTCGCGTACGTCGATCAGCAGTGCACCGGAGGCGACCAGTGCCGCCGCCTCATGTGGTCCGATGGAGGGGATCTGGCTGTTGAACAGTTTCCGGAAGAAGCCGCCTGTGTTCATGTGGCCTCCAGTTTCGTCGATGGTCCCCCGGCTAGTTGTCAGGCCCGGCTGCCCTGGGTCACGGGGTGCCCGGCGCGAACCCAGGCTGTCGTGCCCCCGGCGACCGACCGGGCGTCGATCCCGGCACGTTCGAGGAGCTCGACGGCCACCTGACTGCGGTTGCCACTGGCACAGATCGCGTACACCGTGCCGGTGCGGGGCAGGTCTCTGGTGCTTGCGGGCAAGTGGCCCAGCGGGATGCACCGGGCGCCGGGGACATGGCCGCCGACGTACTCGACGGGTTCCCGTACGTCGATCACCGTCGCCCCGTCGGCGTGGGCGGCGGCGAAGGTCCTGATGTCGACCTCTCGCATAGCTCTACTCCTTTGGCTAGATACCCCCGGGGGTATATCAGTGACCATAGCGCACCGACCTGCACCCCCGCCAGCTCACCTCGGGCGGCGCCAGGGGAACACACCCCAGGGGTACGGCGTCCACGGTCGTTGGCGGCAGTCGTGAAGAGGTCTCCGTGGCGAGCGCTGCTTTGTCGCAGTGAGACTTGAAGCAGGGCTGTCACCAGTGACGGGATGGTGTTCGTGGGCTTCTGCGCAGAGTGGTGCGGCTCGTGCCGCAGCTTCGCGCCCGTGTTCCGGGGACAGCGAGAAGCATGGACATTGTGTTCGGCAAGATCGACACCGAAAACGGAGCCCGCACTGGCCGCCGCCGCCCGGATAACCTCGATCCGACTCTGACGCGTTTCGTGACGTGTGCTGGTCTTCTCGCAACCCGGTTCGCCACCCGCCTGCGGTGGCGGAACAGGTGATGCAGGCGGTGCGCTACCTCGACATGGACGAGGTGCGAGCGAAGATCTCCGGGCAGCCGGCCAGCCGCAGACACGAAGAGCGACGACACAGGGGTGCGGGCACCGCCCGCACCCCTGTCGGCTCTCAGCCCGAGAGCGCGTCGAGCGCAGCCCGCAGTCGCTGGGTCGCCTCGTCGGCGACCTCACGCAGCTCAGGCGCCTCGCTCATCTGCACCATCACCTGCGGATCGAGCGCCTGCACCAGGGTGACGTCCGGCCCGTCGGAGCGAACCACCACGTTGCACGGCAGGAGCAGGCCGATGGCGCGGTCCGCCTCCAGCGCACGGTGCGCCAAGGGCGGGTTGCACGCGCCGAGCACGATGTACTCCTCGAGCTCGACGCCGAGCTTCTCCCGCAGCGTCGAACGCAGGTCGATCTCGGTGAGGACGCCGAAACCCTGTTCCTTCAGTGCGGCCCGAACCCGCTCGACAGTCGGGGCGAATCCGGCGGACAGCCGGACGGTCATCGCGTAGCTCATGCTCATCTCTCCCTCAGTCCAGATCGTGCCGGTAACAGCAGACCGGCGTGGGTGATTCGGCGAAGCCGCGGGGGCGGTCAGGCCAGGCCCCGCAACATGCCGTGCCAGTACATCGCCGGGAGCCCGTAGCGCTTGAGCAGCCACATGTCATGTCGCGGCTTCATCGTGTCAATGAACGGGAAGCTCGGCTTCGGCTTGAGCTGGTAGTCGAACTCGGCCAGCAGCATCCGGTTGTGTGCGGTGACCACCGGGCAGGAGGTGTAGCCGTCGTAATGGGCAGGCAGGGGCGCGTTGCGGCGGGCGGCGAGCAGGTTGGTCACCACCACCGGCGCCTGTTTGCGGATCGCGGCACCCGTTTTCGACGTGGGCAGGTTCGCCACGTCGCCGAGGGCGAACACGTCCGGCCAGCGCTTGCTCTGGAGCATGTACTGGTCGACCTCCAGGTAGCCGAAGGGACTCGCGGGATCGGCCAGGGGGCTGTGCTTCAGCCAGTCGGGAGCGCTCTGCGGCGGTACGGCGTGCAGCAGGTCGAAGTCGATGGTCTCCTTGCTGCCCGAACGGTTGTCGAGGATGACGGCACGTCTGTTGTCGCCGTCGACCTCGTGCAGTTGCGACTGGTACCGGACCTCGATGCCGTAGTCGGCGACGATCTTGTCGAGCGCCTTCGCCCAATCGGGCTGGCTGAAGATGGTCGGTGTGGGCAGCACCATGATGATCCGGGTCGCGTCCAGGAGTCCCTGCCGGCGCCACCAGTCAACCGCGAGGTAGGCGATCTTCTGCGGAGCTCCGCCGCACTTGATGGGACCGGCCGGCATCGTGAAGACGGCCGTGCCGCCACGAACCCGCTGGATGAACTCCCAGGTACGCGGGGCGAGGTCGTACCGGTAGTTGCTGGAAACCCCGTTACGGCCGACGGATTCGGCGAGACCGGGCACCGCGGTGAAGTCGAGCTGGAGGCCGGGAGCCATGACGAGCTGCTCGTAGCCGATGACCTCGCCGCCGGCGAGCGTGACGCTCCGGTTGTCCGGGTCGATGCCGGTCGCCCGGTCGCGGATCCATCTCACACCCTTCGGGATCACCTTCTGTTCGGGGCGTACGGTTTCGCTCGCCTTGGCCAGTCCGGCCCCGACGATCGTCCAGAGTGGCTGGTAGTAGTGGTATTTCGAGGGCTCGATCAGGGCGATGTCGGTGAGGCCGTTGCGCCGCAGCCGCGCCGCAACGCTGATGCCAGCGGTGCCGCCGCCGACGATGACCACCTGATGACGCCGGATCGTAATCATGGAACCTCCCAAGAAGGAAAGAGCGGGCGCCGGGTGCCCGCCTGGCGGCGTGGAATGCATCGGCGACCTTCACGGTTCAGCATACCCGTGGGGGTATCCCCTGGTACGACTTTACCCCCCGGGGTATGGTGGAGCGCGAAAGGTGGCGTGATGAAACTTCGACCTGACATGACCGGCGAGGCCCTGACCCGGCTGAAGCGGGCCCGGGGGCAGCTGAACGCCGTCATCGAGATGATGGAGAGCGGCCAGGACTGCCGCGAAGCGCTGACGCAACTCGCTGCGGTGTCCAAGGCCATCGACCGGGCGGGCTACAAGATCATCGCGTCCGGGATGCGGCACTGCAACGCCGCGCGTGAGCGTGGCGAGACCCCGGAGATGACCGAGGAGGAGCTGGAGAAGCTCTTCCTGGCTCTCGCCTGACGCAACTGGCACCCACGCCGCGTCCGTGCGGCGTGGGTGGCTAACCGTCCCACACGAACAAGGGACAAGTCTGTCTCGACTATACCCCCCCGGGTATGTAGAGTTTTGGAAGGAGTACGGCAAATGGCACTTGAGGTTTCTGTCATCGCGACGTCGTCCCTGGGCGACCGCAGCTACCTGGCCTCCGACGGGCAGGTAGGCGTCGTGGTCGACCCCCAGCGCGACATCGACCGGATCCTGTACCTCGCCGGCGAGACGGGGGTGCGCATCACCCATGTCGTGGAGACGCACATCCACAACGACTACGTCTCCGGCGGACTGGAACTGGCCCGGCTGACCGGGGCGCACTACCTCGTGGCCGCGGCCGACGAGGTCGATTTCGATCGCATGGCGGTCTCCGACGGCGACCAGGTTGCCGTGTCCGACTCCATGCAGCTGCGGGTGATCGCCACGCCGGGTCACACCTTCCACCACCTGTCCTACGTCCTCGATGAGTCGACCGAGGGCGGTTGGCAGGCGGCCGGCGTCTTCACCGGCGGCTCGCTGCTCTTCGGGACCACTGGGCGTACGGATCTGCTCGGCCAGGAGCACGCCCACGAGCTTGCGCATCACCAGCACGCCTCGGCCGAGCGGCTGGCCGACCTGCTGCCCGACGGCGCGGAGGTGTGGCCCACCCACGGGTTCGGCAGCTTCTGCTCCGCCAGCCAGTCCAACGCGCCCGAGTCGACCATCGGCCGCGAGAAGCTGGCCAACCCCGTTCTCAAGCTGGCCGCTGACGAGTTCGTGACCGAGACCCTCGCCGGTCTCGGTGCCTACCCGGCGTACTACGCCCACATGGGCGTGGCCAACTTCGCCGGCCCCGCGCCGGTCGACCTCACGCCGGTCACCCGGGGCGACTCCGCGCAGTTGCGCGAGCGGATCGCCAACGGCCAGTGGGTCGTGGACCTGCGGCATCGCAAGGCGTACGCCACCTCCCACGTGGCCGGCACCGTCAGCCTCGGACTCGACGGCCCGATGTCGACCTGGCTGGGTTGGATGATCGACTGGAGCGTACCGATCACCCTGCTGGCCGAGACGCCGGAGCAGGTCGCCGACGCCCAGCGTGAGCTGGTCCGCATCGGCATCGACCGGCCCGCCGCGCAGGCCACCGGCCAGCCGGAGCAGTGGGTGACCGGGCCGGAGGAACTGCGGCAGCTGCGATTGAGCGACTTCCCGGCTCTGGCGGCCGCTCGCGCGGGCAACGCCCCCGCCGGCCTACCCGCCGCGGACGTGGTCCTCGACGTGCGCATGACCAACGAGTGGCGCACCAACCACATTGACGGCGCCGTGCACATCCCGCTGCCCGACCTGCCCAAGCGGCTCACCGACGTACCCGCCGGCGCCGTCTGGGTTCATTGCGGCTCTGGCTACCGCGCCACCGCCGCCGCGTCGCTGCTGGCGAACGCCGGCCGCGAGGTCGTCGTGATTGACGACAAGTTCGACCAGGCCGAGGCGGCCGGCGTCGCCATGGCCAGCGATGCCTGATCCCGCCTGTGAGCACGGCGCTAGCGCCGTCCTGGCGACCCTGCCACATCATCAGCAATCCATCCCGGAACGAGGAGAAATGAGCAATTCCGAAACCGTTCGCTTGAAGCACTTCGCTGACCGCAAGGCGCAGCCGCGAAACGAGGACCATCCCGCAGAACCCGATCTCTTCGGCGCAGGCCTGGTTGATCTCCGCTATGGCCTGTTGCGCCCGCGCGGGCGCATGGTCAGGCTCTCGGCCGGCGAGGAAGTCGCGATGTAGCAGCCGCACCGTCTGGCCGAGGTGCTCGATCGACGCTGGAAGGCGGGCCGGTATCGGCTCACGCTGCCGTACTGTCGATACGATCCAATGCGCCATCTCCCGACTGTTGGAGTAGGCGAATTGGAGGTGCTTGGAGGCGTGCTGGTACCGGCGCAGGATGCTCAACCGCCGCCACCGCCAGGGTGAGAGAACCGCGATCTCAGACGCCGCAGCCACCATCTCGATCGACTTGTTTCTTTCCTGCTCTGCCGCAACCAAGCGCTGCAAGGCGCCCTCGGCCTGTTGAACGTCACGCTGCGCCAACGCCTGAGCGGCAGCCGTGAGATCACGGGCGAAGATGTCCAGCGTCGGACCGGCAGACCGGTGTACGACCCGCACGGGGTTGGCCGGCAGGATCAGCAGCGCCACGGCGATGGCCGTCAGCCCTCCGATCAAGCCGTTTACGGTCCGCGCCGCAGCCAGGTGTGAGGGCTCCGCAGACAGGGTTCCCAGCAGTACGGCGGTGCTTCCTGCGTGCACCATGACGGCGCCGCCCCCGCGAATCACGGCTGCAGACGAGATCGCGAATGCCACGATCAGGGCGGTCTGTATCGGTCCTGTCCCGATCAACTGGATGATCAACTGCCCGGCCAACACCCCAACGATCACCCCGGCGACGAGTTCCACCGCTCGCCTGATCCGATTGCCAAGGGCAGCCGCGATCGTGCCGATCGAGGCTGCGGGTGCAAACAACGCCTGCGGATTGTGCAGCACGTCGTCCGCGATGAACCAGGACAGACCGGCCGCCGCTCCCGCCTGGACCGCGACGATGAAATAGGTGCGAAGCCGCTCGTAAGCCTCCCGGCTTTCTCGCCGCACCATCTCTGGCCGCACATCCCGATCGCGGCTACGCACGTCTCACCTCCGATAGGCAATCGGCTATCCGACGAGATCCTCGTACGCCAGTGTGTTCGAGATCCTTAATCTGTTGCGTCCGCCCGCGTCGACCGGGAAATCCTCACCCTCGGCTACGCCGGGCTTCTACTCCGGCGTCTTGTACCTGCGTTTGTGTTCACTGGGACAGCCGCGTTCACTGCCGGCCTCGTCCGGGATTCCTTGCCGGCCGGCTGGGCACGCCCGCGAGGCTTTCCGCTCGGCGTCCGGCTCTGACTGGGCTCACGGAGACCGCGGTGATCTTGTATTCGGGGCAGCCTGTTTCGGTGTCGGTGGCGCCGGAGGTGAGGGCGTTGGTGGGAGTGTCGGGGAAGTTGAAGGCGGTGAACATCTGGCCGGGGGTGACTGTGTCGGTCAGGTGAACGGGGTAGGTCACTGTTGCCCGGCGGCTGGCCACTTGGACGAGGTCGCCGTCAGCTAGTCCGAGGCGGGCGGCGTCGTCGGGGTGCAGGTCGAGGACTTCGTGGGGGCGGAGCCGGTGGTTGGGGGTGCGACGGCTCATCGATCCGCTGTTGTAGTGCACCAGCCGACGCCCGGTGATCAGGACGTACGGGAAGCTGGTGTCGGGTTGCTCGCCTGGCGGCAGGTACGGCCGCGCGGCGAGTGCTGCGCGGCCGTCGGGGGCGGCGAACGAGTCCAGGTAGAGGCGTCCCTCGCCGGGTTGGTCCGTGCTGTGGCACGGCCAGTGCAGCGGTCCGTCCCGATCGAGCCGGGCGTGTGAGATACCGGCGAATGTCGGGGTGAGCGCGGCGCATTCGGCCATCGCGTCGGAGGGGGTGTGGCAACCGAGGTCGGCGCCCATCGCGCGGGCGAGCAGGTGCAGGATGTCGAAGTCGCTGCGGGCCTGTCCAGGTGGGTCCAGCGCGGGGCGGACCCGCTGGACCCGGCGATCGAAGTTGACGAAGGTGCCGTCCTTCTCGAGGAAGGGCACTGCAGGGAACACCACGTCGGCGTGTTCGGCGGTGGTGGAGAGGAACACGTCGTGGTTGATGACGAGGTCGCAGGCGGCCAGTGCCCGGCGCACGTTGCCGCTGTCCGGATCGGTCTGCGCGATGTCCTCGCCGATGACGTACATCGCGCGTACACGGCCGGCGATCGCGGAGGCGAACATGTCCAGGATGCGCAGCCCGGGCCGGGCGGGCACCTCCGCCTGCCAGGCTCGGTTGAATCGTGTGCGGACCTCGGGGTCGGTGACGCGCTGGTAGCCGGGGAGCATGTCCGGCAGTGCGCCCATGTCGGAGGCGCCTTGGACGTTGTTCTGGCCGCGCATGGACAGCACGCCGCAGCAGCCGGGGGTGCCGACCGCGCCTTTGAGGATGGCGAGGTTTGACAGGGTGCGTACGCCGTCGGTGCCGTGGGCGTGCTCGGTGATGCCGAGGCCGTAGACGATCGCCGGGCGTTGGGCGCGGCCGTACAGGCGGGCCGCCTCGATCAGCGTCTCGGGCGTAACGCCGGCGAGGCGTGCCGCGTGGTCGGGCGGATAGTCGGCCAGCAACGCGGTGAGTTCGGCGAGCCCGCTGGCCCGGGTGCGGAGGAAGTCCTCGTCGGTGTATCCCTCGTCGAGCAGCACCCGGGCGATGCCGTTGAAGACGGCGACGTTGGACCCGGGTCTGGCCTGGACGTGCACGTCGGCCATTTCGGCGAGGTCGATGCGGCGGGGGTCGATGACGATGAGCCGTGCGCCGTGTAGCACCAGCTGTTTGATCCGGGCCCCGATGACCGGGTGGGCCTCGGTCGGGTTCGCCCCGGCGATCAGGATGCAGTCGGTGTGGTCGAGGTCGTCGACGCTGTTGGTGCCGCCGGCGTAGCCGAACGAGGCGGCCAGCCCGACCGCGGACGGGGCGTGGCACAGCCGGGAGCAGTTGTCGACGTTGTTGGTGCCGAGCACGACGCGGGCGAACTTCTGGGCGAGGTAGTTCTCCTCGTTGGTCGCCCGTGCCGAGGAGATCATGCCGATGGCGTCGGGCCCGTGGCGGTCGCGGATGGCCGCCAGCCGGGTCGCGGCGACGGTGAGGGCCTCCTGCCAGGACGCGGGCCGCAGCGGTGAATCCCGGTCGTCGCGGACCAGCGGGGTGGTCAGCCGGTCCCGGGACCGGGTGAACGCGTGCGCGAAGCGGCCCTTGACGCAGGCGTGGCCACGGTTGACCGGGCCGTCGTGCACGGGGGTGATCGCGGCGACGGCCGCGTCGCGTACGTGGACCCGCAGGCTGCAGCCCACGCCGCAGTACCCGCAGGTGGTGGTGGTCGTTCGGCTGATCGGGCGTGGGTCGGCCAGCCCCGGCTCCGACAGCGCCCCGCTCGGGCAGGTGTCGACGCAGCCGCCGCACGCTACACACGGGGACGACACCCACGGCCCGCCGGTGCCGGCCGCGACGACGGTGTCGAACCCGCGCCCAGCTAGGGAGAGCGCGAACGTGCCCTGCACCTCGGCGCACATGCGTACGCACCGGTTGCAGGCGATGCACAGGTCCCGGTCGAGTTTCACGTACGGGTGGGAGTGGTCGACGCCTGCGTTCCGCGTCGCGCCGTCGAACCGGGTTGCGGTCAGGCCGAAGTGCCGGCAGGCGCGCACCAGCTCGCTGCGCTCGGCGGGGGTGTCGAGCGCTCGCGCGGGCAGTTGGGAGACGAGCAGTTCCAGGGCGAGCCGTGCCGCCCTGCGGGCGGTCTCATCGTCGGTCTGTATCTCCATGCCGGCTGCGGCGGGTGTGGTGCAGGCCGGCATCGCCCGCCCCCGTACGCCCACCAGGCAGACCCGGCACGATCCCTGCGGGGTGAGCCGCTCGTCGTAGCAGAGGGTCGGCACCACCGCCCCCGCCGCCCGTACGGCATCAAGCACGGTCGCCCCCGCGGCCACCTCGACGCCGATACCGTCGACCGACAACCGCATCTATTCGCCCCCCTTGCTGGTGGGGCCCGCCTGGTGCAGCTCGTCGGAGTACACCCGCAGCAGGCTGCGCACCACGCAGGCCACCCCACGCCCGAACGCACACAGGCTCGCCACATTCAGCACCTCTAGCAGTGGATCGTGGTCGGCGAGCGCCGCCGCGGCCTGGGCGGGTTCCCGGAGCCGCTCGGCAAGTTCAAGGCCCCGCCGGGCACCCACCCGGCACGGTGTGCAGGCTCCGCAGCTCTCCGCCGCCCCGAACGCCCAGGCGTGCCGCAGGATCGCGGCGGCCGGCACGGTCGAGTCGACCGCGACGAGGCTGGCGTGTCCCAGCGCGGCGCCGGCCTCCGCAAGCGGTCGGGTCAGCAGCGGCAGGTCGAGCTGGCCGGGGGTGAGGAAGCCGCCGAGCGGGCCGCCGACCTGCAGCGCGCGTAGCTGGTACGGTTCCCGCAGCCCGCCGCCGAGATCGTTCACGAGGTGCCGCAGCGGCACGCCGAACTCCACCTCGTACGCCCCGGGCCGGCGGAACCGCTGGCTCAGGCAGACCAGCTTGGTGCCGGGTTCGTCCGGGTGGCCCAGCCGGGCGTAGGCCGCCCCACCGTGCCGCACGATCCACGGTACGGACGCCAGGGTCTCCACGTTGTTGACCGCGGTCGGCCGTCCCAGGAAGCCGTGGCTGGTCGGGTACGGGGGCCGCGCCCGCACGGCCGCCCGCAGCCCGGCCAGGGCGTGCAGCAACGCCGTCTCCTCCCCGGCCACGTACGAGCCGGCGCCCACCACGATCTCCACGTCGAAGTCGACCGGCGAGCCGTGCACCCGCTCGCCCAGGTGACCGGCCTCGCGCGCCTGCGTCACCGCCGCACGCAGCCGATCGGCGGCCGTCGGGTACTCCGACCGCACGAGGACCAGCCCGTGCCGCGCGCCCACCGCGAAACCGGCCAGCGCCAGGCCCTCCAGGATCCGATGCGGATCCCGCTCCATCAGCAGCCGATCCCCGTACGAGCCGGGATCACCCTCGTCGCCGTTGCCCACCACGTACCGGGGCGCGGGTTCACCGGCAGTCGCCGACCATTTCTTCGCCACGGGGAAACCGGCCCCGCCCCGCCCGCGCAAGCCTGACGTCGCGATCTCGGCCATGATCTTGTCGCGGGAACCGGCCACCACCGCGCTGGGCCACACCGCCCACGGTTCCTCGCCACCGATCAGCCCGGCCAGCACCACCGGCCGGTCGACCGCGCTCGCGTACGGGATCTCCGCCGCACCCATCTTCAACGGCTCGACCCAACCGGGCCTCGTCCGCCGCTGCGCGGCCAGCGGGTCACCGAACAGCCCACCGAGGGTCTCACCGCTACCCGGCCGCTCCCCGTCGAGGACCGCCGGCGAGTCATAGCAGTACCCGAGGCACCGGACACCCTGCAGCGACACCGACCCGTCCGCCGCGCACTCACCCAGGCGCACGCCCAGCGCCCGCTCCAGCCGCTCGATGTGCTGGCCCTGGCTGCTCACAAAACACGAGGTCCCTTCGCACACCCGCACGTGGCGCCGGCCCCGCCGGCCCTCGGCGAAGTCCGCGTAGTAGGTCGCCGAGCCCGTCACGGCCGCTACCGGCCAGCCGAACTCGCCGGCGGCCCGCGCCAGGTCCTCGGTATCGACCCGCCCGTCCTCGGCCTGCGCCCGCCGAAGCCGATCCAGCATCCGCGTTCCCGAACGGCCCAGGCGCTCCTGCAACTCGACGAACGCCTCCCGCGGCTCACCCATCGCACCGCCCCCCGCGCACCGCTGCTCTGCGGCCAAACTACGTCCGCTTCGAGACGACTCGCGGTCAAATAGGCACCTTGGCCGGCTCGGCGATGTGAAACCGGCCGGCTGGCGGCTCTCCGGATGTCTGATGAGTCGCCCACTCGGGGATGCCGAACCGCCGTTGCGGGCGGGCGCCCGTGACACTATCCAAGATTGAGATTCGGTGACCAGGAGGATGAGGATGGCCAAGGCCGGCGACATCATGCACCGCGGCGCGTAGTGCATCGGGGAGGACGAGACCCTCGAGATGCCCGCGCGGAAGATGCGGGATCTGCGGGTCGGCTCCCTGCCGATCTGCGGTAACGATCAACGCTGCACGGCATCGTCACCGACCGGGACATCGTCATCCGGTGCATCGCTGAAGGGGGCGACCCGCGTACGACCACCGCCCGCGACTTGGCTCAGGGCACACCCGTCTGGGTCGACATCCAGGCCACCGAGGGCGACGTGCTACGACTGATGCAGCAACACCAGATCCGGCGGCTTCCAGTCATCGAGAACCACCGCCTGGTCGGGATGATCAGCGAAGCGGACCTCGCCACCCACCTCGGGGTACACAAGGTGGCCCAGTACACGGACCGGATCTACTCGGCACTACCAAGCCTGTAACGCGTCTGGGTCACGCCCTTTCCGCGCGGGGCGGACCGGCGCTTGAGACGGAATAGATAGACTTCCCCGGCCGTCTCCGGATTGTCGGCGTCCTCGGCGGCTTGTTACTGCCACGATGCTTCCGGACTGTTCGCCCCTACGGGGACCACAGCGAGCTGGCTTCAACGTCTTCGGCTGCGGCGTAGTACTGCTCGACGTAGCTCGTCCGGTGCCCACACGAGTACCGGGAAGGCGATCAGGATGGCGAGCATGAGCGGGTCGGGCAGGGCGGTGCCGAAGATCGCCTGTAGCGGGGGCACGGTGACGATAGCGGCGGCGAAGGCGAGTTCGAACGCGATTCCCCACAGCAGGAGCCGGTTGGTTGCCAGCCCGATGGAGCGCAGTGAGGCCCGGTCGGTGCGGGCGGCGAGCGCGGTGCCGACCTGACAGGCGACGATGCCGAGGAAGGTCATGGTGGTGGCCTGCCGGTAGGCGTGGTGCAGGGGGCTTCCGGGGCCGGTGGGGGCGCCGGGTCGCCAGCCGGCCCGGTAGAGGGTGAGGAAGAAGCCGGCCATGACGAGGACGGAGGAGATGACTCCGAGGTAGCCCCAGGCTCTGACGAGCATGTGTCGGTCGATGATGGTGCTGCCACGTGCGCGTGGTGGTCGGTTCATGAGTCCCGGCTCGGGAGGTTCGCGGCCGAGGGCCAGCGCGGGCAGGGTTTCGGTGCCAAGATCGATGGCGAGGATCTGCATGACCGTCAGTGGTAGTGGGATCGCCCCGCCGGAGAGGGCGAAGACGAGGAACGGCACGACCTCGGGTGTGGCGTGGGCGAAGATATACAGGATGAACTTGCGGACGTTGTCGTAGACCTGCCGGCCGGATTGAACGGCGGCGACGATGGTGGCGAAGTTGTCGTCGGTGAGAACCAGAGTGCCGGCCTCGCGGGCGACGTCCGTTCCGGCGCGTCCCATGGCTACGCCGATGTCAGCTCGGCGTAGGGCGGGGGCGTCGTTGACACCGTCGCCGGTCATGGCCACGACGTGACCGGTGCTCTGCAGCGCTGTGGCGATGCGGAGTTTGGCCTCGGGTGAGGATCGGGCGAAGACGAGATCCGGGGTGCGTACGAGAAGGTCGCTGAGTTCCTCGTCGGGCATGGCGTCGACGCGGTCGCCGTTGACGACGGTCGGGTCGGGCTGCGTGATGCCGACTTGGGTGGCGATGGCGGCGGCGGTCAGCCCGTGATCGCCGGTGATCATGATGATGCGGATGCCGGCGGTGTGGCAGCAGGCCACCGCGCCGGTGATCTCCGGGCGGGCGGGGTCGAGCATGGCGACCCAGCCCAGGAAACAGAGGTTACGTTCGGCTTCGTCACGGCTGGCGGGAACTTCCGAGACTGGGCGGCGGGCCGCTGCGATGATCCGCATACCCTTGGCGGCCGGCGCTGTCACGGCCTCCGTCAGGTGCTGCCGGGTCGTGTCGTCCAGGGGCCGCTCCCGCCCGTCGGCTTCGACCATCGCGGTGGAGCGGGCGATGACTGCTTCGGGGGCACCCTTGGTGTGTAGCCACATACCGTGCTCGTCGATGTCAACGGTGGACATCAGCCGCAGTTTGGGGTCGAAGTGAAACTCTCCACGCCGGCACCGTGGGCGCTGCTCCGGTGACGTGTCGACGCCGAGCCCCTCGGCGAACCGCAGCAGCGCGATCTCGGTAGAGTCACCGGCCGCCTCGGCGCCCGGCTCGGACCCGAGTCGCGCGTTGCTGCAAAGCACCACGGTCCGCGCGAGGTCCCGGACCACAGCGGGGTGGTCCCTACTCGTCAGGTCGGCCTCCTCGATGAGACCTACGGCAGACCAGGCCGTCACCACCCGCATCTTGTTCTCGGTTATCGTCCCCGTTTTGTCGGTACAGATCACGGCGGTGGACCCGAGGGTCTCCACTGCGCTGAGCCGCTTGACAACAGCCCCGCGCCGGGCGAGTCCCCGTACGCCGACGGCGAGGGCGAGAGTGATCGTGGGCAGCAGACCTTCGGGGACATTGGCGACGAGGAGACCAATCGCGAAGGCCAACGCGTCGGAGATCGACATTCCGGCGGCCCACACGCCAATCGGGAAGAAGATCGTCCCGGCGATGCCGGCGATCGCTGCGATAAGCCAGGCCACCCGCTTGACCTGTCTCTCCAGCGGGCTTTCCTCGCGGCCTACGCGCTGGGACAGCGCGGCGATGCGCCCCAGCTCGGTGCGCATGCCCGTGGCGTAGACCAGGGCCCGGGCATCCCCGCCCAGACAGGCCGTCCCGCTGAACGCCAGATTGGAGGCCTGGACCGGCGGTACCCGAGTGCCGGTGTCGCCCGCGGTGCGGTATGCGGGTTGCGACTCGCCGGTCAGGGCCGACAAGTCCGCCTCGATCGACCCGTCCAGTAGCCGGGCGTCAGCGGAGATCTGCTCACCCTCGGCGATGAATATCACGTCACCGGGCACCAGGTGCCGTGCGTCGACCTGCTGCCGCCGCCGGTCCCGCAGGACGCTGGCCTGCTGGGGCAGATACCGGTTCAGCGCCTCGACAGCATGCTCGGCGTGACGCTCCTGAGCGAACGCGAACACCGCGTTGATCAGGATGACGGCCACGATCGCCACCGCCAGTACCGGCGTGCCGGCGACCCAGGCCAGGCCGGCGGCCACCCACAGCACCAGAGCGAGCGGGTGGATAAGCTGCCGGACCAGCTCCCGCCACCACCGGGTGCCACCCTGCCGGCTCAGCTCGTTCGGCCCCCACTCGACCAGGCGCTGTTTCGCCTCCGCGCTTGACAGCCCGTCGAAGCCCGTCCTCAGGTCTTTGAAAAGTTGTTCGATCGGCTGTCGCGGGTCGTGCCCGGCCGGCAGGGGTCTTTCACGCGCATCCCGTGGTGGCTGCCGTGCCATGCTCTCAGACTGCCGTACGGCAAGGCGCGAGGCGCACGTTTCGTCCCCGGCTTGCCTGTGGCCGCCCGCCCGGTGAGCGTCGGGGACGAGTGCAACCAGTGCAGTTCCGGCGGTGGCAGCCCACTAAGCGCTGCCTGTACCGCTCGGAAACCTGATTCTGGCCCCTGAAGTGCGGTTTTGTGCGGGGCGGATCAATCGTCCCCGGGCATCGTGGCGGGCATGTTCCTGTCCTTCGGCTACCTGATCCTGTGTCAGATCCTGCGGCTGGTGGTGCAGTGCTTACGCGGCGAGCGGTCGAAGGACATCGAAGTCCTGGTGTTGCGTCATCAGGTCGCGGTGTTGCGCCGCCAGGTCGCACGCCTGGATCTGGAGCCGACCGACCGAGCCGTGCTGTCAGCCCTGTCTCGGCTGCTGCCTCGTACCCGCTGGTCGACGTTCTTCGTTACCCCGGCCACCTTGCTGCGGTGGCACCGTGAGCTGGTCGCCCGGAAGTGGACCTACCCGAAACGACGACCCGGGCGTCCTTCGATACGGGCGGACATCCGTGCCCTGGTGCTGCGCCTGGCCTGGGAGAACCCGACCTGGGGCCACCGCCGGGTGCGGGGCGAACTGCTCAGGCTTGGCTATCGGGTCGCGGCCAGCACGGTGTGGACCATCCTGACCGCCGCCGGCGTCGACCCGGCTCCGCGTCGTGACGGGCCGACCTGGACCAAGTTCCTGACCACCCAGGCCAAAGGCATGCTCGCCTGCGATTTCCTGCACGTGGACACGATCGGTCTGACCCGCATCTACGTCCTGTTCCTGATGGAGATCGGCACCCGGCGAGTTCACATTCTCGGCGCCACGAGGCATCCGACAGGGGAGTGGGTCACTCAGCAGGCCCGGAACCTGATGTTGGATCTCGGCGACCGAGTCGCCCGGTTCAGGTTCTTGATCCGCGACCGTGACAGCAAGTACACCGCCGCCTGCGACGACGTCTTCACCACCGAAAGCATCGAGGTCCTGCGCACTCCGCCTCGGGCGCCGAGGGCGAACGCGTACGCGGAGCGGTGGGTACGCACGGTCCGCCGTGAATGCCTCGACCGGATGCTGATCTACAACCAACGTCACCTACTGGCCACCCTCGAGGAGTACGTGGCCCACTACAACGACCACCGGCCGCACCAAGCCCGGCACCAACAACCGCCCAACGCCGCCGACACACCGCCCCCATCGGTCGCCGACATGACCGCCGCACGAGTGCGCCGCAGGAAGATCCTCAACGGACTGATCAACGAATACTCCCAGGCCGCGTAGCTGTGACCGACTTTCCGAGCAGTACAGGGTCGACCGGCTGGAAGGCCCATATGCGATACGTGCGTGCCGGGGAGAAGGCGTTCAAGATCTGGGCGCCGATCAAGCGGCGGCCGACCGAGGAACAGGCCGCCGAGCGGGAGGCAGCCGGGCGCACAGTCAAGCGGGAGCCGTCCGGTCGTCCCGCCGTGCAGGTGGCCGGCTTCGGGCTCGCCAACACCTTTGACCCGTTATCCCCGAGAATCCTCGATCCGCCGAGACAGGCCAGGATCTCGTTGCAGAGTACGCCACGCGAGCCGGGCTGCTAGTGCCTCGTCTTTGAACGTTGATCGTGTAATCCGTCGGTTCTGAGGACTCGTCCGGCAGGCTGGCTCTCATCGTTCTCGGTGGGAGGTGGTGGCCGGTGGGCAGACGCCCGGAGGTGTTCGTCCGGCAGGTGTCGATGGCTGAGGGTCAGCGGTTGCAGCGGATCACTCGGACGGCGAAGGATCCGGTGAAGCTGCGGCGGGCGATCGTGGTGCTGATGTCCGCCCAGGGGCAGCCGGCCCCGGACATCGCTCATCTGCTCAAGACCAGCGAAGACTATGTCCGGGACGTGATCCACGCGTTCAACGAACGGGGGTTCGACGCACTGGACCCAAAATGGAGCGGGGGCGCACCGAGACGGATCGATGAGCAGACCCGCGACTGGATCTGCGTCATCGCCCGGTGCGACCCCCGCTTCCTCGGCAAACCGTTCTCCTGCTGGTCATTGTCGAAGCTGCGCGACTATCTGATCGAGGCTGGCTACGTCACGACGATCAGCGTCGAGACCGTCCGGCGGATCCTGCACGAGCGCGGGGTGTCCTGGCAGGCCACCAAGACCTGGAAGGCCAGCACCGACCCCGACTTCACGTCGAAGATGCGCCGGGTCCTGGACCTCTACGATCACCCGCCCGCGGACGGGCGGGTGCTCTGCGTCGACGAGTTCGGGCCGCTGAACCTGCAACCCCGCCCCGGCCGGGCATGGCGATCCCAGGGACAGCCGGCGCGGCTGCGGGCCACCTACACCCGCGACCAGGGCGTCCGGCACATGATCGCCGCTCTGGACCTGGCCACCGGGAAGCTGCATTACCGCATCCGCGACCGCAAACGCTGGCGCGAGTTCCTGGCCTTCCTCAAGACCTTGCGCCGCCGCTGGCCCGACCAGCGCCTCTACCTGATCCTGGACAACTTCTCCCCGCACAAGCACCCCGAGGTCCGCGCCTGGTGCGCGACCAACCGGGTCGACCTGGTGTTCCTGCCGACCTACGCGTCCTGGCTGAACTGGATCGAGGCCGAGTTCGCTGCCGTGCGCTACTTCGCCCTCAACGGCACCGACCACCGCAGCCACGCCGAGCAGGACGCCGCCATCGGCGACTACATCCGCTGGCGCAACCAGCGCGCCAGACCGAAATCCGCATTCGCCACTCGCTCCAAGATCCGCCACCCCGATTACCCGTTCAAGGCTGCATGACGGGGCACTAGCCTCGCGCCTTCATGAAGGCTTGGCGGCGGTGGTGGGTCGAGAACGTGAAAATGCCCTCTGGGCTGGAAGGATGGGACTTGCTGAGGGTCT
>NZ_JBIAIL010000073.1:0-16770 GCF_042871425.1 Micromonospora sp. NPDC005806
GGCGCCACCAAGCCCGAGCTCGACGAGCCCACTACACCCGACGGCTCAACCTCGAACTTCAACCATGATCCCGAACGGCGGCTGCCGTACTAGCCTCTGCCCGAGATGCTCAGTGTACTGAGCATCTTCGAGTGGTCAGTGTACTGAGCATTGGCGACGAAAGGGACTGATCGTGACTGTAAACACATCGGAGACGGCGTACGAGGAGCTGGACGCCCTCGCCGTCGCCCCGCTGTGGCGGTACTTCGGGGAGCTGTTCCTCCCCGAGCCGCGCAGTGCCGCCCGCCCGCACCGCTGGGAGTACGCGGCGCTGCGGCCGCACATGATGCACTTCGCCGACGCGCTGTCCCTAGAGGACGCCGAGCGCCGGGTGCTGATGCTGATCAACCCGGGGCTGCAGGACCCACCGGCCACCGTGAACAGCCTGTTCGCCGGCCTTCAGATCATCATGCCGGGCGAGACGGCGCAGGCGCACCGGCATACCGCCAACGCCTTCCGTTTCATCATCGAGGGCGACGCCGCGTACACCACAGTGAACGGCGAGCGCGTGCACATGCACCCGGGCGACCTGCTGATGACGCCGGGCTGGCACTGGCACGACCACTACCACGCGGGCGACCAGCCGATGATCTGGCTCGACGGCCTCGACTTCCCGCTCACCAATGCGTTCGAGGCGGGCTTCTTCGAGCTGTTCGGCGAACGCTCGCAGAAGCCGACGGTGCCGGACGACCTGTCCAGCCGCCGGTTCATCCACGGCAGGCTCAACCCGGCCTGGGAGCAGGCCGCCGGGCCCGCCTCCCCCGTCGGCAACTACCCCTGGCGCGAGACCGAGCGCGCGTTCGCCGCGATCGCCGACGACGCCGAGGGCAGCGAGAACGAGGGCATCGTCCTGGAGTACACCAACCCCTGGACCGGCGGTTCCGTCCTCCCCACGATCGACTGCAAGGTCAGCAGGCTGCGCCCGCGGTTTCGCGGCAGGCCCCGGCGCACCACCGCGAGCACGATTCTGCACGTCGTTCGCGGCCAGGGGCACGTCGAGATCGGCGACGAGCGGTTCGACTTCGCCCCCCACGACGTGATCGCCGTGCCCGGCTGGGCACCGCACCGTTTCGTCAACGGCTCGGCGACCGAGGACGCCGTCCTGTTCGCCTACAGCAACCGCCCGGCCCTGCGGGCCCTCGGGATGCTCCGCGAGGAGATCCCGGGAAAGGAGGTGTGACATGGCCCGCCTCGGGGAGGTCGTGGTCGTCGGCGGCGGGATCGGCGGCCTCGCCACCGCGCTCGCCGTGCGGCGCAGCGGCGCCGCCGCCCGGGTCCGCGTCCTCGAACGCGCCGGGGAGTTCAGCGAGGTGGGGGCCGGGCTGCAGCTCGCACCGAACGCGGTCCGCGCCCTGCGGCGCCTCGGCGTCGACCGCCAGATCGACGACTACGCCTTTCACCCGCGCCGGCTCGTGATGCTGGACGCGCTGACCGGCGACCTCGTCACCGCCCTCGACCTCGGCGCCGCGTTCCGCAGCCGCTACGACGCGCCGTACGTGGTGATGCACCGCAGCGACCTGCTGGCGATGCTGCTCGACCAGGTCAAGCAGCACGACGACATCGAGCTGTGCAGCGGGACCGAGGTCACCGGCGTCGACCAGGACGACGGGGGAGTGGTGGTCCGCACGGCGCCGGGCGAGGAGCTCCGGGCCGACCTCCTCGTCGGCGCGGACGGGCTGCGCTCCGTCGTGCGTGCGGGCGTTGTCGCGGACGGCGAGCCCGTCGGCGCCCGCTACGTCGCCTACCGCGGCACCCTCCCGTTCGACGACGTCGCCGGGATCGCCGGCGGCGAGGACGTGCTGCTGTGGGCCGGGCCCCGGATGCACCTGGTGCAGTACCCGATCCGCCGCGGGGAGCTGTACAACCAGGTGGCCGCGTTCGAGAGCGACCGCTACACCCCCGATCACGACCGTTGGGGCGACCCTGCCGAGCTCGACGAACGGTTCGCCGAGGCGTGCGCCCCCGTGCGGACCGCGGCCGCGCTCATCGACCGCAGCCGGCGCTGGCAGATGCTCGACCGCGAGCCCGTGCGGAACTGGGTGCACGGACGGATCGCGCTCGTCGGTGACGCGGCCCATCCGATGCTGCAGTACGTCGCCCAGGGCGCCTGCCAGGCCATCGAGGACGCCGTCGCTCTCGGTACGGCCCTCGAGGCCGAGGCGGACGTCGACACCGCACTCGCCCGCTACCTCCACGAGCGCGTGGACCGCGCCTCTCGGGTTCAGCGCACCGCACGCCTGTTCGGCGAGCTGATCCACCTCGCCGGCATGGGCGCCACCGTCCGCAACCGGCTGCTCTCCGCCCGCCCGCACGACGACTACTGCGACATCGACTGGCTCTACCGCACCGCCTGACCCCCGCTGACGTCTCGAAGGAGAGATCATGTCCAGCACCGTTCCCGCAGTGCCCCCGGCAGTGCCCCCGGCAGTGCCCCCCGCTCCCCCGACCGTCGCCGACGTCCCGGCCGACCCGGCCGCGAGCCGCCGGGTCGCCGCCGCCAGCCTGGTCGGCACGACCATCGAGTACTACGACTTCGCCGTCTACAGCATCATTGCCTCGATCGTCCTCGGCCCGTTGTTCTTCCCCTCGGCGAGCACCACAGCCTCCACCATGGCCGCCTTCGCGACGTTCGCAGTCGCGTTCGTCGCCCGGCCGATCGGGTCGATCCTGTTCAGCACGATCGGCGACCGCGTCGGACGCCGTCGCTCGCTGCTGATCTGCCTGCTGATGATGGGCGGCGCTACCGTCGCCATCGGGCTACTGCCGACCTACGGCAGCGTGGGCGTGCTGGCCCCGGTGCTCCTCGTCGTCCTACGGATCCTGCAGGGTCTCGCGCTAGGCGGGGAGTGGGGCGGCGCGGTGCTCCTCGCCACCGAGCACGCCCCGCCCGGCAAGCGCGCGATCTTCGGGTCCGTCCCGCAGATCGGGCCGCCACTCGGCTTCGTGCTCGCGAGCCTCGTCCTCGCCACTCTCACCGGCGTCATGGACCGTGCGCAGTTCGTCGCGTGGGGCTGGCGCATCCCGTTCCTGATCAGCATCGTCATGGTCGCCGTCGGCCTGTGGGTCCGGTTCAAGGTCGCCGAGTCGCCGGTCTTCGAGCAGGCGGCGCAGAACCGGCAGCTCGTCCGCATCCCCGTCGTCACCGTGCTCCGCGAGTTCCCCGGCCGGTTCGCGATCGGCGTGGCCGCCCCCATCGGCGGGCTGGCGACCTGGTACCTGATCACCGCGTTCAGCGTCTCCTACGGATCCTCCGCGCAGGGAATCCCGCAGGCTCAGATGATCCTCGTGGCCTGTGCGACGGCCTTCACGCACATGGTGCTCGTCCCCCCGGCGGCTCTGATCGCCGAGCGCTTCGGGCGGCGCATCCCCATGCTCGTCGGCGCCGCCGGCGTCGCGGTCTGCGTCGTGCCCGCGTTCGCGCTGTTCGAGACCGGCAACGCGCTCCTCGTGGGCGTCGGCTTCTGCGTCACCATGATCCCGTTCACGCTCGTCTTCGCCCTCGTCGGCGCGTGGCTCGCGGAGTTCTTCCCCACCCGGGTGCGTTACAGCGGGGCGTCCGGCGCGTTCGTCCTCGCCGGTGTGCTGGGCGGTGGCTTCGCCCCGCTGATCGGAGCCGCCCTCGTCGCCGGTGGCGGTTCCCCGATCCGGCTCGGCCTCTATGCGGGCGCGCTGTCCCTGGTCTCGACCGCGGCACTGGCGTTCGCGCCGGAGACCCGGCACCGCGCGCTCACCTCGACCCACTGACATCCCCATCCCTGACCCAGGAGGTCCGCAATGCGGCTCGCCACCTTCGACGACGACCGGGTCGGTGTCGTCACCGAGACGGGCGTCGTCGACGTCTCCGACCTGATTGACCGCCCGTTCGACGGCCCAATCGCCGCTGCGCCGGGGGCCAGCCGGATGCGCCGGCTCGCGGCGGCGCCCGCGCTGCTCGCCCGGATCCGGCACGAGCTCCCGGCACGCCGCCCGCGTCCGCTGGCCGAGGTGACGTTGCAGGCGCCGCTCCCCGATCCCGGCAAGATCGTCGCCGCGCCGGTGAACTACCAGGACCACAAGGCCGAGATGCGCCTCAAGGGCGACATCAACGCCATGGGCTTCTTCCTCAAGGCACCCACTTCGGTGCTCGGCCCGGGCGGGCAGGTGCGGCTGCCGTACACCAACCGGCGCATCGACCACGAGGCCGAGTTCGCTGTGGTGATCGGAGCGCCGGCACGCCATGTCGGCCCGGACGAGGCGCTCGGCCACGTGTTCGGCTACACCGGCCTGATCGACGTCACGATGCGCGGGGGCGAGGAGCGGTCGATGCGCAAGTCCTTCGACACCTTCACCCCCGTCGGCCCCTGGATCGTGACACCGGACGAGCTCGGCGACCCGTCGGACGTCGGCTTCACGCTGTGGACGAACGGCACTGTGCGGCAGAAGAGCAACACCGCCGAGCTCATCTGGGACGTAGCCCGGTTCGTCGCGTTCGCCTCGACCGTCACCACGCTCCTACCCGGGGACGTGATCTCCACCGGCACCCCCGCAGGCGTCAGCCCGCTCGCCGATGGCGACACCGTCACGCTCGAAATCGACCGCATCGGCCGGCTGACCGTCACCGTCACCGCGGACGGCGCCGTTCCCTGTCCCCTCACCCCGGGCGACGCCTGACCGCCAGGCGGGCCACGACGCTCGAGCACACGTGCGGCCGGCACGGGCCGCACGTGTACTCGCAGGGGGAAGGCTGGGAGTAGTGCACGTCGTGGTAGGCGATGTCGATCGAGGCGCTCGTGCTGGCTGCCGCTCTCGGTCAGGTCCGAGGCCTCGGCGTCCGACTCGGCCGCCCTCGATCTCTTCCGGTTCAGCGACAGCCCGTTGTTCGAGGCGCTGCAGCCGGACAGCGCCCGAATGGAAGGACAGAAATGAAGCTCGCCACCATCCGTACCGCCGATGGCGCGACCCGGGCCGTGCGCGTGGACGCGGAGACGCTGGTCGACCTCGGCCTCGCCGACGTCCGTGAATTGCTGGCCAAGCCGAGCTGGGCCGAACGCGCCGCCCGGGCCGGGGACACGGTGGAGGCGGTCGGATACGCGCCGGTCGTGCCCCGCCCCGGCAAGATCATCTGCGTCGCGCTGAACTACCGCAACCACATCCTGGAACTGGGGCGAGAGTTGCCACAGTACCCGACGTTGTTTGCCAAGTACCCGGAGGCGCTCATCGGGGCGTACGACGAGATCCAGCTCGCGCCGGAGTCCGAGCAGGTTGACTGGGAGGCCGAACTCGCCGTCGTCATCGGCAAGACCGTGCGCCGTGCCACCGAGGCCGAGGCCGGCGAGGCCATCGCCGGCTTCGCCGTCCTCAACGACGTCACCATGCGCGACTGGCAATACCGCTCCCACATGTGGCTGCAGGGCAAGACCTGGGAGGGCACCACCCCCTTCGGCCCCTACCTGGTCACCCCCGACGAACTGCCCGGCGGCACCCGACCTTCGCTCACCCTCACCGGATTCGTCGACGGTGAGGTGGTGCAGCGGGCCGACACGTCGGACCTCGTGTTCGACCCCGTCGCCCTGGTGCGCTACATCTCCACGATCCTCACCCTCAAGCCGGGCGACGTCATCGCCTCCGGTACGCCCGGCGGGGTCGGCCACGCCCGCAAGCCGGCCCGATACCTTACCGACGGCAGCGTCCTGACCACCGAGATCACCGGTCTGGGGCGTTCCGAAGCCAAAGCCGTCACGGAGTTGGTCCCTGATGGTCGCTGACCGCATGCACGTCGACAGCCTGCGCTGGATGGCCCAGGGCACCAAAATTTTCTTCGATGCCCTGGCCGGTCTGCCCGGTGAGGAGCTTGACCAGCCGACCGCGCTCGATGGCTGGACCGGCAAGCACCTGCTGGCCCACGTCGCCGCCAACGCCGACGCGCTGGTCAAACTGACACGGTGGGCGCGCACCGGCGAGGAGACGCCGATGTACTCCTCTCCAGAGCAGCGTGACGCCGACATCGAGGCAGGCGCCAACCGGCCGGCGACCGAGCTGCGTGCCTGGGCCGCGCAGGCCGCCGCAGCCCTCGACGCACGGCTCGCAGAGCTGAACAAACAGCAGTGGACCCACCGGGTCCGGACCGCCCAGGGCCGCATGGTCCCTGCCGAACACGTCCCCTGGATGCGCGCCCGCGAGGTCATGGTCCACGCGGTCGACCTCGGCGCCGGAGTGGGCTTCGACGATCTCCCGCCCGATTTCCTCTCCGCCCTGATCGACGACATCACCGCCAAGCGGTCCAGCGGCGACGGCCCCGCCCTCACGCTCACTGCCACCGACCGCAAGGCGACTTGGGCCGTCGCCGGCACCGGTGACCCCACACCCCTGACGGGCACCGTCGCCGGCCTCGCGGCGTACCTGTCCGGCCGGGCGGCCGAAGGCGTCACCGGCCCAGGCGGTCGGCCCGCTCCCGAACTGCCGCGGTGGCTCTAGGCCGGGCCCGACCTCCTGGAAAGCGCACCAGTGGCCGATGGGTCCCACGACATGGCACCGGCACTCTGGCCGTCGTTGACCAAGCACATGGTCCCCAGAAGGAGGGAAGACGGTGCCCACCATCACCGAGGACATGCGACGGATCGTCGATCAGGCGATGCTCTCGGTCGTCGCCACCGTAGGCCCGGACGGAACGCCTAATCTGTCACCAGGGGATCGGTACGGATGTACGACGACGAGCATTTGATCTTTATGGACCTTGCCCTGCCGAACAGGATGGCCAGCCTGGAGGCGGACTCCCGCTTCCAGGTCAACTTGGTCGATGTGTTCCGGCGGCGGGGATACCGCTTCGAGGGCACCGCGCCGATCGTTCCGCCCGGCCACCCAGCATATGACTGGCTGAACAGCTGGCTACTGCAGGCGAACGGGCCCGGCTACCCCGCCCACCGCGCGGCGCTGATCCGGGTGGAGCGGGTGTTGCCGGTCCTGTCGCCTGCCTACACATTCGGCATCGCAGAGGACACCGACCTCGTCGAGTCCTGGAGGGCGCGCTACGCCGCCGTGCGCCCTGCCTCGGCCGACCCGATGGGAAAGGACACCGATGGCGGACCTGCCTGACACAATGCTGGCGGCGTACCTCACCGAACTCGGGGGCCCAGAACGCATCCGGATTGGCCACCTTCCGGTGCCGGTTCCGGGCCCCACCGACGTCCTGGTGAGGACAGAGCTGATGGCGGTCAACCACGTCGACACGTTCGTACGGTCCGGAGGGTACAGGACGCACACGCCGTTCCCGTTCGTGATCGGTCGTGACCTGGTCGGTTCCGTGGCACGGACCGGCGAAGGGGTGGATGAATTCGCGATCGAAGAGAAGGTGTGGTGCAACAGTCTGGGGCACCAGGGGCGTCAAGGGTCATTCTCGGAGCTCGCCGTGGTGCCCCGAGAGCGTCTCTACCGGCTGCCGGCGCAGGCCGACCCGGCGACCGCCGCCTCCGTACTGCACACCGCGGCGACCGCGTACCTCGGCCTGTTCCGGACCGGGTCCCTGCGACTCGGTGAGACGGTCTTCGTCGCCGGGGCGGCGGGCGGGGTCGGGAGCGCGGCCGTACAGCTTGCGGTGGCGGCGGGTGCTCGCGTCATTGCCGCGGCGGCGCCAGAGGATTTCGACTGGTGCCGGCGGTGCGGCGCGGACCTGTTGATCGACTACCGCGACCAGGCCTTACCGGCTCTGCTGGAGGCGGCCGCGCCGGAGGGATTCGACCTGTGGTGGGACAACTCGGGACGCCACGACCTGGACCTTGCCGTGCCGCTGCTCAAGCGGGGTGGGCGGATCATCGCGCTGGCCGGGATGGCGGCCCGGCCGGTGCTGCCGATGGGCGCGTTGTACACACGTGACGCCAGCATCAGGGGGTTCGCCATCAGCAACGCCTCGGCCGCGGACCTAGCGGAGGCGGCTCCCGTTATCAACGACCTGCTGGCCACCAAACGGCTCATCTCGCGAATCAACGCCACCTACCCGTTAACGGCGGCCGCCGAGGCTCATCGCCAGATGGAGGTCGGAGTGAAAGGCCGGATCCTCGTCGCCAGTGACCCCGATCCGGGCTGATGCCGCATACCAAAAAACGTGGCGGCGGAGAAACGTTCAGCGAGAAAGCAGCAACTACTCGTCGACTTCCCGGCAAGCCGGCGCGGCCACCCCGGGAGCGACCACCCACCTGCTGCCTGCCGGTGTTCAGGGCCAGCCCCGCGACGACCAGGTGCGCGCCAATCCCGGCGAGCAACCCCCCGGCATGGCCGCCGCCTCCCTCGATGCGGCGCGGCCGGCAGCGCCCGGAAACACGGGCAACGGGCCTTGGTCTCCATCGTCGTCGTCCGGCCCCCTCGTGGATCCGCCTCGCCCAGAGCACGATTCGCCCGCCCCGTACGCCAAGATTCCTTTCGGCAGAAGTTTCAGTGTTACGCCCAACACCTCAGCCTCGTGCAGTTGCCGTCGGTGGTGCCGACTCCGCCTGGATGCCCGCCTTGGTGGCTCCCGCGCCCCGCACCAGGAGGCGGGTGAGCCGGCCGGTGAACGGCTTGTGCCGCCGTTGACGTGAGCAAGGTGGCTGGCGATAGTGGACGACATGCTCGGCCAGCGCCTCACCCAAGTCCGGATTAGTGACAACTTCGGAGCCACCGAAGAGGTCACCAAGCAGGACGCCCTGGTCAGAGCGTTGCCAGCGAGATCGGGGTGTCAAGTAGTGAGACGAGCGCCGACACCCAGATGACATATCGCAGAGATGCGTGCCGATGGATCGCCCCGGCGGCTGGGTCGCCGAGGCCCTCGCCGGGTGGAGCTCAACCCGTGGCGCCGCCGTTTGACCACTTCGGTGTTCTCTGGGAGGTCACAGCGACCCGCTCGTCGGCATCACCGCAGGTCAGAGCCCTCTGCAGCGCCGAGCCCCGGTGAGCACTTCGGACGCGGTGACCACTTCGCCAACCTGCTCCCAATCTGCACCCACATGCAAGGCCAAGCCATCCAGCGGCTCCTTACCGCTCTGACCTGCGCATACTCCCCTGTCAGGCAACATAGAGCGCCGTCGACTGCTGCTCAATACGGCTGAGCACTCCGTGTGAAGCAGGACGCTGCACCGCCTC
Organism: Micromonospora sp. NPDC005806; assembly: GCF_042871425.1. Lineage (NCBI taxonomy): Bacteria > Bacillati > Actinomycetota > Actinomycetes > Micromonosporales > Micromonosporaceae > Micromonospora > Micromonospora sp. NPDC005806. Next base: position 9,130 of record NZ_JBIAIL010000073.1, read on the forward strand.
TGAGCAGCGGAAACACAGAACCGCAGGTCGGCGCGGGTGCCGTTGGGCGCTGTTCGGTGCTGTTGAGTGCAGTTGACTGCCGTTCAGCGCACCCGGCTGCTCCCATCCCGCTCCCCGATCCTCCGCTGCTTATCGATCACCGACTCGGGACTTCTCACTCCACCACCAGGGCTTCGGCACAGCTCTAGCCGACAGCGGTCAGTGTCGGGCCGGTCGTGCTGCGCGTCGTGAGCGCCGCGAGGATGTCTTCGACGCGCTGCTTGGCATCCCCGAACAGCATCGATGTGTTGTCCCGGTAGAAGAGCGGGTTCGGGACACCGGCGTAGCCTGTGGCCATCGAGCGCTTGAACACCACGACTTGGCTGGCCGCCCAGACGCTCAGGACGGGCATTCCGGCGATGGGGCTGTTGGGATCTTCGGCGGCAGCAGGGTTGACGGTGTCGTTGGCGCCGATTACCAGGACGACGGAGGTCTGCGCGAAGTCGTCGTTGATCTCGTCCATCTCTAGGACGATGTCGTAGGGGACCTTCGCCTCGGCCAGCAGGACGTTCATGTGGCCAGGAAGCCGTCCCGCTACTGGGTGGATGCCGAAGCGGACCTCGATGCCCTGCTCACGGAGTTTGCGGGTGAGCTCGGCGACGCCGTGCTGCGCCTGGGCGACCGCCATGCCGTAGCCGGGGGTGATGATGACCGAGTCCGCCTCCGCGAGCATCTCGGCGACCTGCTCGGCGGTCACCTCGCGGTGCTCGCCCTGGGCCACCTCCCCCGGGGCGGTGCTCTCGATACCGAAGCCGCCGGCGATGACGGACAGGAACGATCGGTTCATCGCGCGGCACATGATGTAGGAGAGGTAGGCACCGGAGGAGCCAACCAGCGCGCCGGTGATGATGAGCAGGTTGTTCTCCAGCAGGAATCCAGACGCGGCGGCAGCCCAGCCGGAGTAGCTGTTCAGCATGGACACCACCACCGGCATGTCACCCCCGCCGATGGAGCCGACCAGGTGCCAGCCCAGTGCCAGCGCGATCGCGGTGACTACGACGAGCAGCCAGACCTGCGGGTCCAGGATGAACCAGACGGTGAGCAACGCGAACGCGGCCAGGGCGCCGACGTTGAGCGCGTTCTTGCCGGGCAGCATCAGCGGGGCGGACTTCATCCGTGCCGACAGCTTCCCAAAGGCGACAACCGATCCGGTGAAGGTGACCGCGCCGATGAAGACGCCGATGAAGACCTCGGCGTGGTGGATCCCCAGCATCTCCTCGGCCCGCAGCGCGTGGGCCTCGGCGCCGTCGAGGTCGCCTTCGACCTGGAGGTAGCCGTTCCAGCCCACGAGCACGGCAGCGAGGCCGACGAAGGAGTGCAACAGCGCGATCAGCTCGGGCATGCCGGTCATCTCCACCCGCCGTGCCCGATCCAGGCCGATGACGGCACCGAGCAGGGTGGCCCCGACGAGCAGGCTCGCGCCGGTGCCGCCGATGCCATGTTCGGCGGCCAGCGCGATGGTGGCGACCAAGGACAGCACCATGCCGGCCATGCCCAAGGCGTTGCCCGCCTTGGCGGTCTCGTGCCTGGACAGGCCGGCCAGCGCCAGGATGAACAACAGCGCGGCCACGATGTACGCGGACTGAGCCGCGGTCTCGATAGTCATGTCGTAGAAGCTCCAGGACTCGGGTGCGGCTTCAGCTGCGGGAGAACATCGTGAGCATTCGGCGGGTCACCGCGAAGCCGCCGAAGATGTTGATGCTGGCCAGCAGGATCGCGGCGCATGACAGCCCGGTGATCAGGGCGCGGTTCGACGTCTCACCGTGACCGATTTGCAGCAACGCGCCGACCACGATGATCCCGGAGATCGCGTTGGTCACCGACATTAGCGGTGTGTGCAGCGCGTGGTGCACGTGACCGATCACGTAGTAGCCGATCACGATCGCCAACGCGAACACCGTCAGGTGGCCTAGCAGCGCCGGCGGGGCCAGAGCAGCGACCAGGAACAGCATTGCCCCGATGGCCGTCACCATCGCGAAGCGGCGCGACGCCGGCACGGGCTGCTTCGCCTGCGACTCCACCGACTTCTCCGCCGCGGGTGCTACGGCAGCCGCTGCTGGCGCCGCCGAGACCTGCACAGGCGGTGGCGGCCAGGTGAGTTCACCGTCCCGGACCACGGTTATCGACCGTTGCACCACGTCGTCGAAGTCGAGCACAAGCTGACCGTCCTTGCCGGGCGTGAGCAGCTTCATCAGGTTGACGAGGTTGGTGCCGTACAGCTGCGACGCCTGGGTGGGCAGGCGACCGGCGAGGTCGGTGTAGCCCAGGATCGTCACGCCGTTCTCGGTGGCGACCGCCTCACCGGGGATCGTGCCCTCCACGTTCCCGCCGTTCGACGCCGCCATGTCGACAATGACACTTCCCGGCTTCATGCTCGCCACCATCTCCTTGGTGAGGAGCACCGGTGCCGGCTTCCCCGGGATCAACGCCGTGGTGATGATGATATCCACGTCCTTGCACTGCTCTGCGTACAGGGCAGCCGCCCGGGCGTTGTAGTCGTCCGACATCTCGTTGGCGTAACCGGTCGCCGAGACCTCCACGTCCGGCGCCTCCACCGCGAGGTACGTCCCGCCCAGCGAACGCACCTGGTCGGCCACCCCTGGGCGGGGATCGGTGGCGCGGACGACGGCGCCCAAGCTGCCGGCGGCGCCGATCGCCGCCAGGCCCGCGACACCCGCACCCGCCACCAGCACCTTCGCCGGTGGCACCTTGCCGGCAGCGGTCACCTGACCGGTGAAGAACCGACCGAAGAGGTGCGCTGCCTCCACCACAGCTCGGTACCCCGCGATGTTCGCCATCGAGGACAGGACATCCAGCGACTGCGCCCGGGAGATTCGCGGCACCGCATCCATCGCCAGCGCGGTGATCGGACGGCGCGCCAGCTCCTCTACCAGTCCGGGGTTCAACGCCGGAGCCAGCAGGCTGACCCACGCCACTCCCGGGCGGAGCGCGTCAAGCTGCTCCACCGACGGCGCGTTCACACCGAACACGATGTCTGCGGTGAGCGGATTCCCCAGTGACGCGCCGGCGGAGACGTAGGCCTCGTCTGGGAAGCTCGACGACTCCCCAGCGGCAGGTTCCACCACCACCTGATAACCCAGCTTCAACAGCTGGGCCACGGTTGTGGGGGTTGCGGCCACCCGGGTCTCCCCGCGCCTCGACTCGTTGACAACGCCGATAAGCACATGCATCTCCTTGGTCGCCAGGACGCCGCCAGGCGTCGGCCCTCCGTCTTGACCGTCAGGCGCTGTCGATTCCCCGGCGCCCTTGCGGGATGACCGCGACTCCCATGATCTCGATCATCGCGCCGGTCTGCCAGAGGGCAATGCAGCCGATCCCGGCCATCGCCGAGTAGATCGCCGGCCAGCTCGCGCCACACCTTGCCGATCTCGCGTCCGTCGCGCGGGTGTTGGCGGTGACCTGACCGTGGCGCAGCCAGTTGTAGACCCCGGCGGTGGGTCGCCGATTTTCGCTCGTGTGGAGGCGTCGCGGACCTGACGGTTGGCTTGCTCGGGGCGACATCGGCGGCGCGGAGCAGGGAGGGAGGGCTGATGAAGGCTCCGCCGCTGCCGAAGGTGGCATGACCAGTCATGTATCACCGGTGGGACTGGAGCACGTTCATCCACTGGCGCTACCCGGCCTCACCCCTGCCTGGCCCAGCCGACACGAGCTGGAGATGCAGGTCTTCTCCTACATCGAGGACGTCTACAACCCTCGCCGCCAGCACAGCCGTTGGGCAGGGAGCCGTCGAGATCGACGCACTGTCGACCCTGTCCATGGCGGCCACCTCGGGCTGCCCCATACGACCGTGTCGCGGATCTGGCGCACGTCTGAACCCGCCCACCGCGGCCCCGCCCAGGTGGGGAGAGGTCACTCCCGGACGGTGAGCTGCCCCTGGGTCGCCCTGGTCACCACCAGCAGCGCGTAGCTGCCGGCCGAGGCGAGGTGACGACGCAGGTCCCCCGCAGCTCTGGGAGCCGCTCCCCGACCGGGCGGGCGGACGGCTTGCCGTACCGCGCGCGGACGCAGTCGGCGCGCTGCCACGGGCCGGTACCCGGCGGCGACGCCGCGTACCTCAGGTCATCGCGGCTGACCATGGCGTCGTTGTTGGCCTCCTGCCACCACGAGGCGTAGGCGACGTCGCGGATGAGCCCCCAGTCGTCCTTGGTCGGGTTCCAGTCGGCGGCCATCGAGTCTAGGTCATACGCCGTGTAATCGGCCATCACCACGTTCCGCTCCGCCGCACCTGCGCGGCGACCGTCACCCGCCCGGCCGCCGACGGTGGCGATGGTGCCGGCTTCGCCGCCCCGCACGGCGACGGGACGGACCGTCGGGCGGGGGCACCACCGGATCACCGATCGGGTCGTGGATCGGCCGCGGCCGGGCCCCAACCGCGGCCATCGCGCCGGTCGGGTCCGGCGCGGCCGTGGTGCGACCCGGTCGGCCTGGACGAAGCCGCCAGCGGCCCGGGGTCCCTTGCGGACGGGGCGAGTTCGGCGACCCGACATGAGTGAGTCCGCCGTCCAGGGCTGAGCATCGAGCGCTGACCGCGTGGAGGTTGGCCGGCCAGCGGGAGATCAATGGGAAGAGAACCCTTGCTCGCCGGCCCCTTTTCCAATGCGCACGAACCCGTCGACGAGCCACGTTGACCAGGAAGAATGCCGCGCATAATTCGAGGATCCCCGATGAACTGCGAGGCAGGCGCGAAGCAGCCGTACGGCGGCACGGGCAAGACCATGCTCGCCGAGCGGCTTCCGTCGGTCCTGCCGGAGCTCGACGACGACGCCGCGCTGGAGGTCACCGCCCTGCACTCCATCGCCGGACTCCTGCCGCCCGACGGGCGGCTGCTGCGCCAGCCGCCGTTCCAGGCACCGCACCACACGGCCGCAGTCCCCTCCCTGGTCGGCGGCGGGTCGGGACTCGCCCGGCCCGGCGCGGTGTCGCTGGCCCACCGCGGAACCTGGCTCACCTGCGGCGAGGACCCGTTTTCAGCTCGCGCTGTGGAGTTGTCGGTGAAGTCTTCGGGGCCGCCGAAGAGGTCACCGAGCAGAAAGCCCTGGTCAGAACGTTGGCACTGGGATTCGAGCCTCACGTCGCGGGACCGGTACCTACGCCAACACGGCGGTGCTCAGAGTCACACGTCGATGCGGCACAGCCCTCCTGGCTGTGCGCCTCCGGGCCCACGACGACGGCCAGCACCAGCCAGGCGAAGAGCAGCGAAACGTGAACACTTCGGTCTTCTCTGGGAGGTCACAGCGACCTGCTCGACGGCACCACCCCAGGTCAGAGCCCTCTGCTCCGTCCGACCCCGATGAGTACTTCGTAGGCGGTGACCACTTCGCCAAGCTGCACCCAATCTGCACCCACCTGCAAGGCACGAACACTCGCAAAGCCCTTACCGCTTTGACCTGCGGATACTCCCCTGCCAGGCGACATAGAGTGAGGTCGACTGCTGCTCAATACGGCTGAGCACTCCGTGTGAAGCAGGACGCTGCACCAACTCTGACCTGCGGAAACGGAAACCAGCAGGTCGGGGTGGGTGCAGTTGAGTGCCGTTCGGTGCCGTTGCGCGCTGTTCAACGCCGTTCAGTGCACCCGGCTGCTCCCCAACCTGCTCCCCAGTCTCAGGCCGCGAGACTGGCGGCAACGGACCGCTGGCACAGTCTCTCGTCGCGCGGGCCCCGCGCCCGTGTGGGCGCCAGACAGGGCTGGTGGGTCCTTCTACTGCGACCCGAGGGCTGCCTCCGCTCACCGCATCCCGAAGCTCCCAACCCGCTCCCCCGGCATCGGCCAACCGCCGACCAGCGGCCGATCTAGGTTAGCGGCGTAGGCGCAACGCCAACGGAATGCAGGAAGAGGCTGGTCTTTGGGTTACACGCTTGACGGCCTTATCGGCTCCGCCGGCGCTCTGCACGCCGGTGAGCCCGGCCTACGCCACCGCGTCCCGAAGATCACGCCGACACGCGAACCACAGTGGACGAATCAGACCATTCAAGATCTATAGCCTTCCTGATCGAAGCTGGCTCGCCGTACTCGTCGCGCTGACTTTGTGGTAGGCATTTGCACGGTGCGCGGCGCTCGCCAACCGCTTGCTCTCAAGGAAGGTCATCGAGCACCTACCGATGAATCGAGCCCCGCCGATCATCCGATAGACGCCGACGGCGACAGCTGCGAGCATGCAGTACTGACATTCCACACGGGGAGGTTTTCATGAAGCGATGGGTCGCACGGTTGGCGGTCGGAATGGCGGCGATGACCGCCGCAACTGTAGGTGTAGCCGCTCCAGCACAGGCCTACCCGGTAACGCCGTATCCGAACGTCTGCTGGCAAAAGCAGTCGGCGGGCAGCCCCTGCTACCTTTGGACCAACGGAACCGTCACCTGGTACAACCGGACGGCGAGCGTCGCGGGGGCCATAGCATCGACGTACCATTTCTGCTACGGCCACCCCTTCGACCGCCCAGAAGCGGTCTTCGAGGCGTACGCAGGCGCGACGAAGATAGATAGTCACGTCGTCTCGATCATGTGCGACACGCTCTTTACCTTCAGCGACTCGTTTGGCTTCGACCCGTTCGGAATCGGCGACACGAACCTGGTCGGAGGCATCAACCGCATCAAGATCACGATGTGTTACAAAACCTCCTTCGGCCGCAGCTGCGGCGATCCCTACAACGCCAACAAGCCGTCGTGACCAACGGCACCGATCACTACAGATCTTGAATGGTCAGGTTCGTCCACCGTGGTTCGGCGTGTCGGCGTGATCTTCGGGACGCGGTGGCGTAGGCCGGGGTGATGAGGTATCCGGGGCGCAACGTGAGCGCTGAGCGCGCACGATCGGCGGAATAACCGTGGGTCCGATCAAACTGCCTGCGCTCAGCTCCGACCTTCGTTGAAGGTAATCACGTGATCGCCGGCAGCGTCTGCGCTCAGGATCGCCGCAGGGCCAGTACCCTCCTTCCGCTCGGTGGTCGACGTCTGTCACGCTCAGCCGGTGAAGATCACCCGACCCATGGTTGCCGGAGCGGTCGTCGCCCTGGCCGGGCACGGCCTTGCTGTGGGGGTCACGATCGCCTTGGCCATCGTCGCCGGCGGTGGCCCGAATGCAGACCTGGATGCTGGTGGGAGGTTCGCGGCACTCGTCTTTGGTGTATTCACATACGGCATTGCACAGCTGGTGTTGCTGGGCAGCTGCGTCGCGCTGTCCGGGCGCCTTGGCCATGGGTCATCGTCGGGCCTCGTGGCTGGCTGGGTATTGGGACTGGCCGCAAGCCTGTACTACCTGTGCGGCGGGTCCGGCGCCTAACATCCGCTCATCGGCATCGACAGCCCAGCGCCGAACGCGCGCGGTCGGCGGCTAGATGAGGATGTTGTCTAGACCGCGTCCTGCTGCCCGTTTGCGCCGCGACCGCACCCACTTGTGCACGCGGCAATCTCGCTCACACGGGGAGTGGCGGGCGCGGAAAGGCTGGCGCGCATAAGGTCGGCTCGACCCGGCGACCTTCGCGAGACTAGTACGGCAGCCGCCGTTCGGGATCATGGTTGAAGTTCGAGGTTGAGCCGTCGGGTGTAGTGGGCTCGTCGAGCTCGGGCTTGGTGGCGCCGC
>NZ_JBIAIL010000074.1:0-16368 GCF_042871425.1 Micromonospora sp. NPDC005806
TTATGTCCACAACGTACAGACGATCACGCGGTGGCCGCCTCGCGTCCACCCCTCACCGCCAGCGACATCTCAAACGGCGGCTGCCGTACTAGGACAGATTGGCGATGAGTTCTTCCCGCCATTGCGCGAAGCGCTTGCGCATCTCGCTGATATGCGCGGGGCCGGCACCGTAGGCAGCGAAACGGCGGTCCGGGTAGCGCTCCAGCATTCCGAACAGGTCTGCCAGGATGCGCCGGTCGAACCCCGCGTCGGATTGTTCGGCCAGCTCGCACAGCCGCGCCCGGGTGTAGCGGCCGGTCATGAGCGCCGCGTCGATGTCCAGGAAGTCTCGGGGCTCGGCGCGCGTGTACAGGGCGGACATCTTGCCCGCGACGACGTCGTCCGCGTGCAGCACCGGCCCGACGTCCATCATCACCGGCGGCAACGCGCGCCAGTTGGCCGCCAGCTCGACCTTGTACGGATGCTCAGGGTGAGCGGGATCGATGACCGCGAGTCGGGCGAAGGTGTCGAACTGCTGCGTCACCTCGACGGAATACCCGGCGACCCGGTAGCCGTCGACCACGGCGTCCACTGCTGCGGCGAACTCGCCACGTCGCTCCCACGCCGTGAACAGGTCGACGTCCTCGCTCGGGCGGTCCAGGATGCCGTGGGCCTGTACGGCATAGCCGCCGGCCAGCGCGAACCCGTAGCGGGCAGCGACCCGCAGTCCGATCTCCGCCAGGCGGAAGTGAACCTCATCCACTTCTATCCGGCCAGCGTTTGGGGTGGCGTGGTCAGTTCGGGAAAGCGTGCCTGCCACAACGCCCGCAGGCGGGCCGGGAGCCACAAGTTGGGCCACAAGCGGCGCAGCGTCGGGCCCTGCAACCACCGGCACAGGTCCGCGACCGAATTGGCCTGGTTCAGCACGGTCTGGTACATCAGCTGCAGATCGCCGGCGTCGTCCAGGTCGTAGGTACTGTCGCCGGACCAGTCCAGCGACCGGTCGAGTGTCACCACACCGCGAACCGGACCGTGCAGGTCGGACAGGGCGGCGGCGACCACGAAGTGCCGCTGGTCCACGTACCGTGAACCAGGCGGTGCGCCATTGCCGCTGGACATGTCTACCTCCTGATCCAGATCGTACGTCTGAGCGGCGTCGCCGGCTGGCATGACATCGACCTGCCGGCCATAAAATCTCCTGCGATGGGCCTGCGGCCCGATGGTCATCGCTGGAAGGGCGAACACTCGCCTGCCGATCCCGCACTACAGGCGGCGTCACGCGGCGGGTTCGGCTTCGAGCGCGCGGCTTTCGGCGTGGGCGGTCTCGCGAACCTCCCGGCGGCGTTCCCGGGTCAGGCAGCTGAACCAGCAGCAGGGGTGCCCAGAGCGGCTTGCAGGCCGAGGACCGCCAGTGCGGGCAACCCGCAGCAGCGCGGGGATGGTCGCGGCGAGGACGGGCTCGGCATGATCGAGCCCCCAGCCGACGCGGTCTGCCCTGCGAGGAAGTGGCTGTTGAGCTGTCGCGGTCTGGTTCATCCTCCTGCCGGGGTGGTGGTGTATTCGAGGGCGCGCAGTGCGCGCGGGCGACGAGGGTCGCGAGGGGCGCATCGGCGCATTCGACGAGGCGGACGAGGCCGCGGTCGCTGATCCTCGTCGCCCGGGTGGTCACGTCGACGAGGACGGCGAGCGCTGCTGGCAGGTCGTGCATTGCACGATCCGTCAGGAAGGTGACGAACTGCCCGAGCGGCCGTCCGGTTTCGGCTGCGGCGAGCAGCGTGTCGGCGCGTACGGTCCAGACCCAGTCGCTGGTGTGTTCGGCGTGGGCGTCGAGGACGAGCCGGTCGGCGGCGGTGGGGTCGCCGACGGCGACGATGTCCAGGGTTGGCAGGACCTTCAGGGTCCGCTCCGGCTCCGTGGTGCTGGCGGGTGGCTGGTAGTCGCCAGTCAGCCCGAGTGCGTAGGCGCCGAGCGGGTTGAGTCGGATGGCGCGCAGGCCGTCGTAGCGGCTGAGGTAGTCGAGGTCGTCGGCGCCCCAGTTGCCGTGGTAGTCGGTGCGGGCGCCGACCGCGTCGGTGTACTCGATGTCGATGAGGCCGAGGGTCGCGGCGTACTCGAACAGCACGGCGAGGGTGTACCGGCCCTGGAGGATCGGCCAGTCCGCGAATCCGCTGTAGCCGAGGCTGCCGTACTGAGGGTCTACGAGTACAGCTTCCACAGCCCACGTTCGCTACGGGCGACGGTTGGTGAGGTCTCCCGGCGGCGCGTTGGCCCTTGATCCGGTCGATCCGGTTGAACTCGTCGAGCACGGTGGTGGTGACCTAGGACCGCCAGAGCTGCCGGATCGTCGCGGTGGCCGGTTTACCGAGGGCGGCGCGTCCGCGATCGGTGAGCTGGAGTCGGCCGCCGGCGAGTTCGGCGAGGCCGCCGGCCTGCAGCAGCAGCGGCCACGCGAACGCCGCGATCGGCTCGGCGGGGTAGAAGTCGCCGCCGTCGAGCGTCTCGGCGACGGTCGCGGCGGCGGGTCGACGGGTCGTTTCGCTGCACCGTAACCGACCGGCTGCCACGAGGTGCAGGACGGCGTGAAGGTTGGCCTCGGCCTGTGTGGCGGTCGACCGGACGGTGTCAGGCATCGAGTCCTGCCAGGTCGAGGCGTTCCAGCAGGCTGGGCTTACGTGCGTGCACCGCCCGTAGTTCGGCCAGCCGTTGCTGGAAACGTGTGGTGCTGCCGTCGCGTTCGCTGACGTCGCCCAGGTCGACGAGGAGCTGTACGGCCGTGTCGTAGTCGCGGGGTTTCTTCGTGGCGATGAGTTCGTTGACCCTCTGCCACGCGGCGGGCTGATCGACGGCAAGGGCGTCGAGGTGCCGTTGCCGGGCGGCCGCCGCAGACCGTTCCCGGCGGATCCGGTCCCGCTCGCGCTGTTCGGCAATCTGGCGTTCCCGTTCGGCGCGGAGGTGCGCGGCGGTGGCGAGTAGTTCGCCTGCGGTGCGTGGAGCAGTTGTGGTGGACGTGTCCGGAGGGTGCTCGTCGCGGTACCGGCGCAGCAGCCGGCCGCGCAGGTGACCGTCGCCGCCGGCGACCAGGTCGGCGAGGATGGCGTCTTTCTCCCGGGCGGGCAGGCCGGTGATCCACGAGCGCAGTTGCGTGGCGGGCGGCTCGACGGCAGTCTGCGCCGAAGCGGCCGCCGCGGCCGCGAGCAGATCAGGGTCGATGCAGAGGAACTCGGCGACCGCGGTGAGCGGGGCGTCGAGCGTGCCCAGGCCGGCCGGGATGGGCGGCTCGGGCTCGTCGTCGTCGAGTTCTAGGGACTGTACGCAGCGCAGCCAGCCCAGGTACAGCAGGCGCAGGTCACCGGCGGCGAGGGCGGCCCGCACCGGGATGATCGAGGCGAGCAGGCCGTGACCGTCGAGGTCCCACGCGTCGGTGCCGTCCTCGTCCTCGCGGTGGAGATGGACGATGAGGTGCTTGCCGGCGGTCCACGCGGAAGCACTGTCACCGACGCAGTAGCGGGCGACGGTGGCGGGGGCGAGCGCGCGCGTCGGTAGCCGTAGCGTGAGCTGGCGGGTGCCCCAGTTCGCCAGGTACAGGTGCGCGTCGAAGTACCGCTCCATCAGCTTGCGCGGGTCACCCTTGAAGTCGCCCCACCGGTAGGTGTTGACGAAGCTGGTGGCGGTGATGTCGGCCCGGGTGGACAGCGACCGCAGCTCGCCCTGCTCTCGGCTGGTGAGGGGCCGGTCGACGGCGGTGAACTCGTAGTACTGGTACTCACTCACCGGCGCTCTACCGCCCCGCCCAGTGCCGGTAGGCGTCGATCCAGGCGGCTCCGTCCGGTGCGGGTGTGGGCAGCGGCAGGTCGAGGAGGTCGATCCGCTGCCGGTGCCGGCCCCGGGCGCAGACCGCGACGATGCTGTCGACGGTGAGGTCGACCTTCTGCACGATTACCTCCATGCCGAGGACGGTGGTGGTGAACGGCACCGCCAGATGCTCCTCGAGCATGGTGAACAGGCCGGTGAGCTGTTCGTCGTCGCCGTAGGCGTCGACGGTGGCCTCTTCGATCATCGCCTCGAGCGCCGCACTCCGCTTCGATGCCATCGGCGCAGGATAACGGACCCGTGACGGGATGTTCGAAGCCCGATACCCGAGGATGTTCCGGTGGGTTCGGTAGACGGGTTCGAGGGGCTTCGCCGCGAGCTGCAGCGGTTACGGGCAGAGAACGCCCGCCTGTCACGGCTGCTCCAACTGCGCGGTCAGGACACGACTCCGGCGCCGGAGCAGCTGTCCGCGCCGGTCGCTGCGCCGGGACTGGTCACGATGGCCTCACCGGTGGCGGACAAGCTGGCGCTGTTCGCCGACCGGTTCCGGGCCCGCGTCGACGTGTATGCCGTGCGGTGGGAGAACACCCGCACCGGCGCCGCCGGGTGGATGCCCGCCGTCGCCGGCGGCTGGCGTAAGGGCATGGACCGCCGCGGCGCCGCATACCTGCCCCGCACGGCGGAAGTCGCCGCCGCCCATCTCGTCGGCGACGTGTTCATGGGGCTGTACCCCCTGCTCCCCGGCAACACCTGCCACTTCGTCGTGGCCGACTTCGACGGAGCGACGGCGATGCTCGACGCCCTCGCCTACGTCAAGGCGGCACGGGCCAGCGCTGTGCCGGCGGCATTGGAGATCTCCCAGTCCGGTCGCGGCGCCCACGTGTGGATCTTCTTCGCCGGCGTGGTCCCGGCGACGACGGCGCGGGCTGTCGGAACCGCCCTGCTGCACGAGGCGATGGTGCTGCGCGGGTCGATGGACCTGCGGTCGTACGACCGGCTGTTCCCCAACCAGGACGTCCTACCCGAGGGCGGCTTCGGCAACCTCATCGCCGCGCCGTTGCAGGGCCGGCGCCGCAAGGACGGACTGACCACGTTCCTCGACCTCGGCACGCTCGAACCGTACGCCGACCAGTGGGCGTTTCTGTCGACACTGGACCGGCTCAGCCCCGGCGACGCCGAACGTATCGCCCGGCAGGCGAAAGTTGCCACCACCGGTGCCGACGTCGCCTCGATGAGCCGGTCCGCCGCGACCCGGGTGCATCCCGCGCTGCCACCGGTGGTGCACGCGGAAGCCGGTGCCGGGCTGAGCCTCGACGCGGCGCAGCTCACCCCGGCCGCGCTGGCGACGTTCAAGCACGCCGCCGCCATGGCCAACCCGAAGTTCTACGAAGTGCAACGACTACGCAAGTCCACCTGGGACACCCCACGATTCATCCGCGGGTACGACCTCACCCTCGACGATCGTCTGGTACTGCCGCGCGGCCTGGGCCACACGATCGCCGCGATCGTCGAACAGGCCGGATCGAGGCTGGCCGTCACCGACGGACGAAACCCGGGCCGCGAAATCGACGCACCGTTCACCGCCGAACTCACCACCAAGCAGAGCGCCGCAGTCGGTGCACTCCTCGCCCACGACGACGGGGTGCTCGTCGCCCCACCCGGTTCCGGCAAGACGGTCATGGCCTGCGCGGTGATCGCCGAGCGCGGCACCTCAACCCTGGTGCTCGTCGACCGCAAAGCATTGGCCGACCAGTGGCGGGCCCGCCTCGAACAATTCCTCGGCCTCCGGCCCGGCCAACTCGGCGGCGGCCGGCGCAAGCTCACCGGCACAGTGGACATCGCGCTGTTGCCCTCCCTGGCCAGGCGCGACGACATCACCACACTCACCCAGGGGTACGGGCACGTCATCGTCGACGAGTGCCACCACCTCGCGGCCGCCGCGTACGAGCACTCGGTCAAACGGATCGCCGCGCAGTTCTGGCTCGGTCTCACCGCCACGCCCGTCCGGCGTGACGGGCTCGGCCAACTCGTCACCTGGCAGCTCGGCCCGATTCGGCACACCATGACCGACGAGGAGCAGGGCACCATCGCGGCCGCGATGGCGGTTGATGCCGGACCACAACGGCTGCTACACGTCCACGACACCACGTTTCGTGCCGGCAACGTGGACCTGAACGAACCGGGCGCACTCGCCGAGATCCACCGATGCCTGGCCCTCGACCAGACGCGCAACACCCAGATCGCCGACGATGTCACCGCAGCCCTCACGCGCGGGCGCAACTGTCTCGTCCTCACCCGGCGGATCGCCCACGTCGACGCCCTCACCGCGATGCTCGCGGCGCGCGGCCATCAGGCGCTCGTACTCCAAGGAGCGATGAGCACCACCGACCGGCGAACCACCGTCGGCCGACTCGGCGAGGCCAAGGCCGGCGATGGCCTCCTCGTCATCGGCACCACACCGTTCATCGGCGAAGGCTTCGACGCCCCCGCCCTCGACACCCTCTTCCTCGCCGGCCCGATCTCCTACGACGGGCTGCTCATCCAGTGCGCCGGGCGCGTGATCCGGACCGCACCCGGCAAGGACGCCGCCGAGGTCCACGACTACCACGACCCGGCCGCCCCGATTCTCGCCGCCTCACTCCAACGCCGCATGCCCGGATACCGAGCACTCGGCTTCTCCAGGGCCGGCTGAGGCGGAGCGGGCCTGACCCCCTCGACCTCGCCATCACCCTCCACCGCCCGCCCGTACTGCGCCACCTAGGCCCGGCCGCCAACAGGACGGTCTGCAACCGGCCACGCAGTCCGTTACCGCGCGAGGGCCTGTAGTAGCGGCCAGTCGATTGGCCCGGACGGGTCGGCGAGGACGGCGGCGGGTTCGCCGGATTGCCGTGGCCGGCAGGAGCAGCACCACCAGGAGCCTGGTTATCGATGCCGTTGATCTACACGGCCGTGAGACCCAGATCGGAGGTTCGCGAGTAGCGTCGCCGGGCTGGAGCTGGACACGGGTCGCAACCCTGAGCGTTGCGGCGTTCGCCGGGGCAGGGCGATAGTCTGCAACCAACAATTTATGCCGTGGTTGGGAGGTGACGTTCGCGCTGTGGGTACCGGCTACGAACCGATGAGTCTGGCCCGGTTGGCCACCCTTCTCGCCTCCGCGGACGCCGACCAGATCCGCTGGAAGCTGGTGTGGGAGTTCCTGGAGGAGTACCGCTGGGAGCCGGCTGAAACCAGGGTCGATCTGTTGAACGATGAGCCCGGACTGACCGGGGACGCACGTTGGGATGCGCTGCTTGCGGCGCTCGCGGAGCACCTGCTCGCCCAGGCGGACCTTGCCCCGCCGGTGTGGGTCGAGGCACGGGTGCTGCGCCGGGCATGGTTCCCGGCCGAACTGGCCATCCACCGGGCCGACGCCCTGGCATGGGCGCCAGCCGCATTCCGGAAGCACGGTGTGTACCTTTCAGTTCACGACCTGGCTGCGGCGTGACCGGGTCGGACGGCGTCCTGATGGGGCGCGCGGAACTCGAACGCGCGTTCACCCGCCTGGGCGACAGGCTCGTCCGCCGCGGGTGCGTCGCTGACATCTTCGTTGTGGGTGGCGCCGCTATGGCGCTCGCCTACGACGCGAAACGGGTGACCAGGGACGTCGATGCGATGTTCGTCCCGCACGGCGTCGTCCTCGATGAGGCACGTGCGGTAGCCGACGATTTGGGACTGCCGCCGTGGTGGCTCAACGAGCAGGCCAGCGTGTATGTCTCCGGCAAGGACGACCCGGGCAGACGGCGTGTCTTCGACCATCCCGGGCTGCGCGTCATGGCGGCCTCGCCGGAGCACATCTTCGCGATGAAGGCGCTCGCGGCGCGGGCCCGCGACGTGGACGATCTTCGCACCCTGGCGGCGCTGGCCAAGGTCGCGACGGTCGACGACGCCGTACGCCTGTGTAGCGACTTCTACCCCGACGAGGTGATCTCGCCGCGGGCCATGGGGGTCATCCGTGAACTCTTCGAGTGAGTCGGATTCAGATGCAGCACGGCGGCTAACCTGATCATGTAGTTGGGGTTCAACTCGCCCCTCCGACATGAACTCCCACGGCAGCTGCCGACGACACCCCGCGCTGCTCGTCTGGCTGGCGGCAGGGAAGTCGATGGTGGCAGGGGAGTGGTGCGAGGACGCCTTTACTCGGCCGGTTTATGCTTCAGTCGACCTGGGCAAACGTGCGTGAGCATGTCGCTGGGCCACCGTACTACTGGGGGTCAAGGGGTCGTCGGTTCAACTCCGGCCGTCCCGACAGAGAAAAAGCCCTGACCAGCGGGAACGCTGGTCAGGGATTCGACTTTCTTCTATGGGGTTTTGAATCTCCCCCCGAAAACTCCCCATTTACCGGGTGCGGCAATCAGGTTTGTCATCGGTGTGCGTCGTTGTGCGTTGTAGGTGGGTGCTGTCCGTTCGGGTTGGCGCCGAGTCGCTCAAGGATGTCGGAGGGCACCGTTGCGTTGTGGGTTCGGACGACGGCGTGAAGCCCGTGCCAGATGGGCGGTCAAATCGCTTGGGCGAGTTCGGCAAACGCCGCTGCGACCCGCAGAGCGGGCGGGGCGTCGATGGCGAGTTCGTAGTGGCCGCGGCGCAGGTTCTGCATGAACGCGTGGCCAGCGATGACCACCTGCGCCGTCTTGTCCGTTCGTAGCCCGCGCATCGGTATCAACCGGTGCTTGAGCTGGCTGTGATCAGCCTCGATTGGATTGTTGGCGTATTGCTCGACGTGGTGCCACGCGGACGGGATCAGCTCGTCGAGCACGGCGGGGTAGACCGCAGCGGCGTCGGTGACGATCTCGCTGGGTGTCACTTTCAACGTCGACAGCGCGCGTCGGAAGAACCGCCGGGCGGCGCCGGCGTCCCGGCGGGCCGAGACGAGCACGTCGATGACCTGCCCATACTGGTCGACCGCCCGGTACACGTATCGCCACACGCCGTTCACCTTCACGTACGTTTCGTCGACGAACCACCTGTCACCCGGCGAGTGGCGGGAGAATCGCGCGGCGTCGGCCAGCAGCGGCGCGAACCGCTGCACCCATCGGTAGACCGTGGCGTGATCGACCTCGACCCCCACGTTCGGCCAAGAGCTCCTCAACGTCGCGATACGAGAGGTTGAAGCGCAAATACCAGCGGACCGCGACCACGATCACCTCAGTCGGGAACCGAAACCCGGCGACGCCGACGTCGGAGGCAACCACGGGCGAGAGCGAGTCGATGGCTTCACTGCTCAAGCCTGCCTCGATCTTGCCAACGCTCAATGCAACTGTGCCGTTCGTTGACCAGATGTGTCAGGGCACCGGCGGGCCGCGCACCTACACCGGGCGAGACATGAAGGAGACACACACCAACATGGGCGTGACCAGCGGCGAGTTCGATGTCTTCATGGAGGACCTCGCCGCGACGCTTGACGACTTCAAGGTCGGAAAAGCCGAACAGGACGAGCTGCTGAACATCCTGTGGCCAATGAAGCCGGAGATCGTCGAGGTGGATTCGCCCCAGCTCGGAACCCCGCTGCCGTCGGCGTTTGTACCGGGACCGGCTCTGTGAGCTGGGGAGATAGGTCACGGCCGTGCTAATCAGGCGAGGTGGATCGAGGCCCGCGGGAAGTATAGGGCTTTGACGGCCCGGCCACCCCCAGGCCGACCATCGACATCGCTGGCGTCAAGCACCGCACCAGGCCATCGTTCCCGCTCCTCTAGCCGCCCGCCCTGCACTTTCGCCTGCCGCTCCGCGAGCTGACATCCACGGCTGACATCAACCGTCGCAAACAGCGGCGGACGTACTCGCACGCACGGCGGGGCCAGGGTGGACGTGGCAGCCGTCAGCGGACGTTGCGACTCATGCCGAAAGCGCCTTACAAGCGAGGGGTCGCAGGTTCGAAACCTGCCGCGCCCACCACCATTGACCAGACGAACGTCGGCCCGAGGATCAGATCGTCGGACCACTACAGCAGCCGTGACAGTAACGGGCCACATGACAGCAGCCCGTCGAGCTTGCCGAGCGCCTGCCGGTACCACCAAGCCCACGCCCGCTGGTACCACCACCAACCCGACTCACATGATCAGATCATGAAGGACGGCGAACCTACTACGGAGGCGTGCCCGGCGACTCCACTCTGATGCCGCGACGGATCAGCCATGAGGTTGCCGGCCAAGCGGCAAAGAAGCCGATGATCAACCCGATCTGGTGAATGAGCCAAAACACCGGACTGCTAGGCCGCAGGGCCTCCGGGAAGAAAAGATGTTCCACTAGCGCTATCCAAATAAATAGGGTGAGTTCGACCGCGGACACGGTCAGCAAGTCCTCTCTGGCAACGCTCCTTATTGCAGCCCACACTCTTCGGCCACCTGTGTGAGCCTCGGTGGCGTAGCGGATTGCGACGCCCACGGCCACCGCGCCCGCAAAGTCGCCGATGTACAAGGGCCTTAACGTTTCGTCGCCTGTACCGATGCCAAGGCCGAAGATAATCACCGTAGCGATGACGGCACCTAGGGTGCAGTGGGCAAGACAGTGACAGAGTCCGAATACAACAGCAGCCTGTCGCGGCTTCTTGGGCGGGTCGCCGTGTCGTTGCCGCCACCGCGGAGACTGGGGCCTACCCCACTTCCTGTAAGCCATGATGGCTGCTGGGCCGAAGTAAAGGGCGGTGACCGGCCAGACTAACTCCATGACCTTAGCCGGCTGACGATTGCCACCAATGAAGGAGTCGACAACGATAACGGCGGCGCTGGCTAACCCCAACACGAGCGTTGCCCACGAGAACATTACCAGCCACGTTGGTTGCAAAAACCATCTCCCTTCACTCCAGGCCACTCGGCTCGGGGATAGATGAGGCGTTAGCCCAAGGCAGGGCTTGAGTTGCGAACGAAGCAGGTTGTCGCAGGTAACGTGCCGGCCGACCTGTTCCGCTTCAATGTATGACAATCGAGGCGAGGAACGGGGAATGACCGCAGCAGGCAGGCGTGCTGCCATGACGGGCATGACCAAGCCGGACGGCCGACCGACCGACCGCGAAGCAGGCTGCTGGGTCGGGCGCCTGGTTCCGGGCCTTCGGCTTTTCGATGCTCCCGCTTGAGATGTGATAGGCGACCATCCACGCCGAAAACGGCTCTCGTCGCGGGGCTCGGTGAGAAATTCCCGGTGACGGGCCTCGTAGCCCTCTGCTGGGCCGCATTGCTCCATCGACAGCAACGGTGACAGCAACGAGCCCAGATGCGGGCAGCGGTCGGCGGCCGGGCGCGGACAGCCGCCCGAGGTCATGGATGCGGATGGCCCCCGCCGGACGGCGCGCCCAGTACTTGTAAGCGAGTAGTCCGGGCCTGCGGGCCGGCCGGATCCCGTCACCGAACAGCGGGCCACACGTGCCCACAGCGGCACCGACGGCAGTGACTAGTCAGCGACGTGGATGACGATCTTACCGCGGCGTTTGGCCGTCTCGAGCGCCTCGTAACCTGAGCGCGTCTCAGTGAGGGGCAGCACGCGGTCCAGCACCGGCCTCAACTGGCCGTCATCGACGAACTCGGCGATGGAACGCAACGCGTTCTGGTCGGGCTCGACGATGAAGTACACCCCACGAACGCCATGCCTGGCTGCTTCCTGCTCGTCGGGTGGAGTGACGAGGGAGACCAGGACACCGCCCGGTTTCAGGACCGACCAGGACCGCGACTGCGTGGCTCCTCCGACAAGATCAACGACCACGTCCACGTCGCGGACGTGGTCCTCGAAGCGGTCGTGCGCATAGTCGATAACCTGCTCGGCACCCAGATCCTTGACGAATTCCAGGTCTCCCGCCGCCGCCGTGGCGCTCACGCGAGCACCGAGGCCGGCTGCGAGCTGCACCACGTAGCTCCCCACGCCACCGGCGCCGCCCTGCACCAGCACGTGCTGGCCGGCCTGCAGGTCGGCGTGGTCCACCAGTGCCTGCCAGGCACTCAACGCAGCCAGTGGGAGCGCTGCGGCGTGGTCGTGGTCAACGGTGGCGGGTTTGGCCGCCAAAACCGCCGCGGGCACGGCGACGTACTCGGCGGCCGCGCCATCGCGGGTGAAAGGGATCAACCCGTAGACGGCCTCGCCCTGGGCGGGGCTCTCCACCCCCGTCCCGGACGCCGCGACGACTCCGGAGAACTCGTGCGACGGGATGATCGGGGTGCGCTCGGGTCCTGTCCCGTCCGAGCTGTGCGTCCAGGTTGCCGACCAGGTGAGCTCGGTGGGTGTCATGGAAGCGGCCTTCACGGCCACCAACACCTCACCAGGCCCCGGCTCGGGCCGCGGTGCCTCCTCGTACACGAGCTGCTCCGGCCCGCCTCTGGTGTGAGCTCTCACGGCGTGCATCGTGCTCATCCGACTGCTGCTCCTTCCGACCGCATTTCGATCAGCCCACCGGCCCGCCCCTCGGGATGAACCGCAGGCTAACTGCCGCATTATCTGACGGTTCGGCAGCCGCCTGCCGGACTTCCGCAGCCCCTTGCCCCTTCGGCGCAGAAGCGCGCTGGCGTGGCTGTTGACAGCAGCGCTGACAGCAACGGAACCGGACGAGGACAGCAACGGCAGGACGCGGCAAGATGACAGCCCGAGGTGTCAGACGTACACGGACCCTGCCGGACGAAGCGCCCAGAACTCAGACGAAACTCTAGGGGGCCTGCCGGTGATGGTCGGGCTATGCGGCGAGTGGGGTGAGTTCGGCTTGGTAGCCGAGGTCGTGTAGTTGGCGTAGCAGGCGGTTCTTGCGGGTCTCGGGGTTGTCTCGGTGGGTGTAGTAGTCGCCGCCGAGGTCGTGTTGTTGGCGAGTAGGTGCCAGACGATGACGAGGATGGTGTGGGCGATGTCGACGGCGGCTTTCTTGCTGCCGGTTTTGCCGAAGCGTCGGTGGAGTCGGCGGTAGCGGGCGCCGAGTCAGGTGCGGGTGCGGGAGGTGGCCCAGGCTGCTTCGACCAGCACGGTGGCGAGGTGGGGGTTGCCGTGGCGGGTGGTGCCTTTCCTGCGTTTGCCGGCTGATTCGTGGTTGCCTGGGCAGAGGCCGGCCCAGGACGCGAGATGCGCGGGGGTGGGGAAGCGGGTCATGTCCACGTCGATCTCGGAGATGATCGTCTGCGCGGCTCGGTCACCCACGCCCGGGATTGTTTTGAGCCGGTCCCGCCGCGCGGCGAACGGGGTGATGGCCTCCTCGATGCGGGCATCGAGCTTGCCGATCATGTCGTTGAGGTGGTCGATGTGGGTCAGGTGCAGCCGGCAGAGCAGGGCGTGGTGGTCGGCGAACCGGCCTGCGAGGGCGAGGGTGAGGTCGGGGATCTTCTTGCGCAGCACCTCTCTGGCCAGGTCGGCCAGGACCGCCGGATCCCGCTCGCCGGCGATGAGCGCTTCGATCATCGCCCGGCCGGAGACACCTGTGGCGTCGGAGGCGACGGAATCGAGCTTGATGCCGCCGTCTTCGAGGACCTTGTGCAGCCGCTGGGTCTCCCGGGTGCGTTCCTCGATCAGCTTCTTGCGGTAGCGGGTCAGTTCCCGGATCGCGGCGATGTCGGCGGGCGGGATGAAGCTGCCGCGCGGCAGCCCTACCTCGCACAGTTCGGCCAGCCACACCGCGTCGGAGGCGTCGGTTTTGCGGCCCGGCACGTTTTTGACGTGGTGGGCGTTGCACAGCAGGATCTCCAGCCCGTCAGCCTCGGCGAGGGCGTGGAAGACGGGCCGCCAGTACACGCCGGTGGCTTCCATCGCCACGTGCGTGACCTGCTCAGCGACCAGCCATACGGTCATCTCCCGCAACGCCGCGTAGAACGTGGGGTACTTACGTACCTGTTGGCGGCGCTGCCCAGCCTGCTCGTGGTGCCAAGTTCTGTCGACGTCAGCGGGCGACCCACCGAGTTTCACAAACCCGCGGGCGCCCCACCAGGGGCATCTTCCTCTTACAAGCGAGGGTCAGGGCAGGCGGGGCCGGCTCGGGGTGGGTCGACGAGGACCAGGTCCAGGCCCTCACCAGGCGATCTTCGACTTCGTCGGCTACGCCAGCATCGACTGGGGCGGCCTGATGGCCGCGGCCACCGTGGTCACCGTGCCGATCGATCACCACCCTCGATCGCCAGCTGACGCCGCTGGTCCGCCAGGCCGCACCCCGCACCAGCGCCCTGTTCGGCGTCGGCACCGACGTCGCCGCGCAGCTGCTCGCCCACCGCCGGCGACAACCCCGACCGGCTGCGCTCGGAAGCAGCCCTGGCCCATCTCTGCGGCGTAGCACCTATCCCCGCCAGTTCCGGACGGGTGCGCCGCCAACGCCTCCACCGAGGAGGCGACCGCGGCGCCAACCACGCCCTACACACCATCGCCCTGTGCCGTATGCGCAATGACCACCGCACCCGCGCCTACCCGCAACGACGCATCACCGAAGGCCTCAGCGAGCAGGAAATCCTCCGCTGCTTGAAGCGCTACACCGTCCGCGACGGTCACCGCCTTCATTGGCGTAGGCGCTTCGAAACTCATCGGTGAAGATCGGCTCGGATCTGCACAAACCGAACGAGCTCATCATCGCAGCCCCCGGCGTCTTGCCGGCCCTGCTTGACCCGCTGCTGGTGACGACGCTACTCGGCGTCGGTCCCAGCCGCCGTCGATCGGCTACGCCGCGCCGGCGCTTCTGCACAAGCCTCGATGAGGTCTCGGATCTCTTGGCGCTCCCATCGCTTCGCGTCAAGCCGCCAGCACCACATGGGATTCGGTCGTCTCACGGAGAATTCGGGCGCCCAGGTCCAAAATCTCGACCAATGAAGCGCAGTGGTATCACCCAACCGGCGGCCCCGTTCACCTGAGGCTTGAACGTGGAAACCCAATCTTCCGTTCGGGCAGTTTCACCACGTGGCGGCCACGTGTTCAGGCGGGCTGTCGCACCATCGTCCCAAGAGCATTGTCGATCAGGTACCGCCAGCGTCCATCCGCGCCGCGTCGCACGACATCACTTGCCGAGCCTTCGATGTGTACGTGCTCGCCGTCGGGACCTGTGCCATTAATTGACCAGTCTACCACGATCTGGGCGATATCGCCGGCAACGAACACATGGCGCGCCTTGGCCTCCAGTGGCAGACCGAGACTGATATCGCGCTCGAGTTCGGCAGCGATCTCAGTGGGATCAGTGACGGGTCGCCCGTCTTTCGCGACGAACACGACCCCCGGCTCGAACTGGGCCATCATTGCGCTGACCTTGCCGGAGTTGAATCGCTCGATCAGCGACGCGACGACGCCTTCGGGTTCAGTGGCGAGTGGATAGGACTCAGGCATTTCGGCTCCCTGTTCGTGTTGGTTGAACGGTCCGGCCGCAACTGACGGCCTCGTCCAGTGGGCCTGAACCTTCTCAGCGGTCGGCGCGCCTTCAGACGCGACGACGCGTGTTCAATGCCCATGCCCGGCTGTGTGCGGCCGAGGGAATGCCGGGTCTAGAACGTCGGCATATTCCGGATGAGCATTGACGAATGCCGCCCCGAACGGACACGTGACGGTGGCGGTCTTTCCTTGCATGCGCAGCTCGTCGAGGACGCCGCCGATGAGCCTGGCGGCTACTCCCTTCCCCCGGAACTCGGGGAACACGGATGTCGCCATCAGTACGACGCGGCTCCCGACCTTACTGTAGACGAGCCCCGCGGCTGTCCGGCCCCCAATCGCGGCCTCGTAGATGCCGAGCTCACTGTTGTCGGTGATGACGAGGTCTTCCACGTCGGGCGCGGTGGCTCCCGACAGGTTCGAGCCACCCAATTCTTGCTCGGCACTGGTCAACGTGATCATGTCCTCGGCGTTGCCCGCCATGTTGTCTCCTGAATCTCGCGTCTGGTCAGCGACCTGGGAGTGCCCAGTCAGGTCGGATGAAGTGGCAGGAGCATCCCGCCTCGGACTATTGCGGCCACGGTGATGAGATTCTCCGAGGTGAGGACGTGGTCGCCCGCAATCCGGGATATGTCAACTGGACCATCGCGTCCAGATTAGGCTGGCGTGGCACCGGTCGGCAAGTCGAGCTGGCATCGGTGGTTCGCAGCAGCAGCAGCGCGCCTGACGGTTGTGGCGGTGCGTCCCTATCTGGCGGATTGCCGCCGCAGCCGGAGTACAACGGACGCTATAGTCCATTGAGTGCGGCTAGAGATTGTTCCGAGTTGGTCGTTCGACATGTCGTAGCCGCTTCGAGATGGCGGCGGCCCAGTGTCTTGCCCGCATGATCGCCGCCCTGACCGCTGCACAGCTTGTGTTCCAAGACGGTGCAACTCAATCATTGACGGCGGGTGGTCGAACGACCTACGTCGACAGGGGCACACCGTCAGAGGCGGAAGCCATGGCTGCGGGACATGGGTGACTAGTGCGATGTCCACTAACGTTCACCGGGTTTCTGGTGGTTGTTGTGGATCCTCGCCGTTGAGACGAGCGACTCCCCATCCGCTGGTGGTGGGGCGGGCCTGCGCGGGCCAACTGATCCTCGCGCCGCCCGGGGCGGGCGGCGGGGGTCACGCCGGGACCGGCCGGCACCGGGGAGGTGTCGGCCGGCTCGACGGTGCGTGACCACGTCCGGCACCACAACGGGTC
>NZ_JBIAIL010000075.1:0-15352 GCF_042871425.1 Micromonospora sp. NPDC005806
AGCAGCGCCCACTCGGCATCGGTCAACTCGTGCCGTCGGATCATCCACAATGGATAGCATCAACCAGCCTAAAGATCTACGAGACACGACCTAGTGCGGCGGCCGGCCGGACCGCCACACACGAGGAGTCGGGAAAGGCCCTCGTCCCGGGACTGAGAGGAGACGACCATGACGGAGTACCTGATCACCTTCAACGATGAGTGGGTGCCCGACCACACGGCGGAGGAACTGCGCGAGAAGGCCACGGCCGCCCGAGCCGTGATCGAGAAGATGCAGGCCGACGGTGTCCTGATCTTCACCAACGGCGGACTCGACCGGTCCACCGCGGTGTGCAGCGTCGAGCCGGTCGACGGCAAGCCCCTCTTCACCGACGGCCCGTACGTCGAGACCAAAGAGCACCTCGGCGGCTTCGCCGTCGTGGACGTGCCCGACGACGCGGCGGCGCGATACTGGGCCGGCAGGCTCGCGACCGTGCTCGACTGGCCGCAGGAGGTGCACCGGTTCCGAGGCCCCGGGCAGGCCCGGCGTAACGGCTCTGGGGAGAAGTGAGCGCGGTGCCCAGGTACCTGCTGTCCGTATACGGACCGGCCGAGCGCACCGAGTTCGGCACCTACCCCTCCCAGGAGGCCATGCTGCAAGCATTCGCCGACACCGGCGCCTTCAACGAGAGGCTCCAGAGGGACGGTCACTTCGTCTTCGCCGACGGCCTGGAGCCCGCGACGACCGCCACCACCGTCGACGAGCAGGGCGAGAAGCCGACCTTCACCGACGGGCCCTACCTGGAGACGAAGGAGTACCTCGGCGGCTTCTGGGTCATCGAGGCGGCCGACCTCGACGTGGCCCTGGCGCTTGCCGCCGAGGGGTCGAAAGCGTGCCGCGGCACGGTCGAGGTGCGTCCCTTCCGAACCGAGGAATCCGTCCGAGCGCTGCTGGAGCCGTGACTGGTCCCACCGTCGAGCAGGCGATCACCCGTGCCCACCACGAAGAGTGGGCACGGGTGGTCGCCGGCCTCGCGCGCCGTTTCGGCGACTTCGACGTCGCCGAGGAAGCGACGGCCGAGGCGTTCGTAGCGGCTGCAGAGCGGTGGCCGCGCCAGGGCGTACCGCCCAATCCCGGCGGTTGGCTCG
Source organism: Micromonospora sp. NPDC005806 (assembly GCF_042871425.1). NCBI lineage: Bacteria > Bacillati > Actinomycetota > Actinomycetes > Micromonosporales > Micromonosporaceae > Micromonospora > Micromonospora sp. NPDC005806. Next base: position 1,128 of record NZ_JBIAIL010000075.1, read on the forward strand.
CCACCACCGCGACCCGCAAGGCGATCGATCGGCTCCGTCGCGAGTCGCAGCGCGACGCCAAGCACCAGGCGGCCCGGATCGTGTACGACGACACCCCTCCTGAGCCGACCGGCCCGGTCGAGGACGACCGGCTCAGACTGGTCTTCACCTGCTGCCACCCTGCGCTCGCGTTGGAGGCCCGGGTGGCGCTCACCCTGCGCCTGCTCGGCGGCCTCACCGTCCCCGAGATCGCCCGCGCCTTGCTGGTGCAGGAGACCACGATGGCGCGGCGGATCACCCGCGCCAAGGCAAAGATCAAGGCGGCGCGCATTCCCCACCGGGCGCCCCGGGCCGACGACATCCGTGAGCGGCTCGCCGGCGTGCTCGCGGTCGTCTATCTCGTCTTCAACGAGGGCTATCTCGCCGGTGAGGGGGACGACCCGGTGCGCGTCGACCTCACCGACGAGGCGATCCGCCTCGGCCGCCTGCTCCGAGCTCTCCTCCCGGACGACGGCGAGGTAGCCGGCCTGCTTGCCCTGATGCTCCTCACTGACGCCCGGCGGCCGGCGCGCGTGTCCCGCACCGGCGAGCTGGTGACCCTCGACGAGCAGGACCGCGGCGCGTGGGACCGCACCCTCATCGCCGAGGGCAACGCCTTGGTTCGCGAGCGTATCGAGGCGGTGGCGGCCGGCGGTGACCCACCTGGGCGCTACCAGCTGCAGGCCGCGATCAACGCGGTCCACACGGGCCCCGTCCGCCCGAGACACCGACTGGTCCACCATCGTCGCCCTCTACGGCCGCCTGGTGCTGCTCGATCCCTCGCCGATCGTGCGGCTCAACCGGGCGGTCGCGGTCGCCGAGGTCGACGGCCCCGGGGTCGGGCTCGCCGAGATCAACCGGCTCGCCGAGGTCCTTGACGGCTACCATGCCTTCCACGCCGCGCGCGCCGACCTGCTGCGGCGGCTCGGGCGCGGCAGCGAGTCGCGGGCGGCGTACGACCGGGCCATCGGTCTCGCCGGCAACCCCGCGGAGCGGGCCTACCTCACCCGCCGCCGCGACCAGCTCGCCGGCTGACCGACACGTGGAGCCAGCCCGTTCCAGCACCGTTCGCGGCAGAAGCGGACGTCACGGCGAGCACGACGGCTGGTGCTACGAGCTCTATGCGGTCGATCCGGCCAACGCCGCAAACCAGCCGGCAGGAGCCGGCAGCGCGCGCATTCTCGACGACGGTTGTGGCTACGGCTGAGTCATGGTCGAAACCTGCGGAAACTCTGCCGTGGCCACGCGCTTAGATCTGCGTTCTCGCCTGCTCGATGTGTCGCATGATGGCGTGAGCATCGTGCGCGCGTGCGATGGTTTGCGCCTCGTCGAGTGTTGCGAGCGCGTCCGCTCGGCGGTCCTGGGCGGCGGCGATGTAGGCCAGTCCGATCATGTTGGAGGCCACGCCCGGCAGGGCCCCGACCTCCCGACGCAGCCGTGATGACTCCTCCAGCCGCTCGCGCGCCTCGTCCAGCTGGCCAGCCGCGTGCGCCGCTATGCCTAAGTGCCTCAGCGCCTCGGACCAGGTCGGCTTGTCGCCGGTCTGCGCCGCCAGCCGGCAGGAGCGCTCCAGGTACGGAACGGCGGTCTCGTTGTCACGCCGGATGAACTGGTAAAGGCAGCCGATCCAGAACAATGCCTCGGCCTCGCCACGCGTGTCGCCCAGTGCCCGGTACAACTCGAGCGCCCGCTCGAACAACGGAAGTTCAGCGGGATCCTCGGAGGACAACGAGCCGGCGTCGGCGTCCGCGCTCTGAAACCGCGCGTGCAGAATCCGCCCACGCGCCAACGCTGCATCGGCCTCGACGGCGTCCAAGCCCTGTTCGGCGTCGATCAGCGCGCTGGAATCGCCGCCGTACACTGCCCGTTCATAGAGCTCTCTGGCCCGTTCGATCCGATCGTCAGTGCTCATCGCCGCCCCCGCTGGCATCGCTGCTGGATCCAGCAGTCTAGTCAGGGCAAGGCCGGAGCGGACGTCCGCTCATCGGCACGTCCGGATGCAGGCACCCACGATCCGGTTACCTTCCGTGACGAGCGCTTCGCGGCAAATGAGTTCACCGACGCTGGAGCAGCCCGCGTTTGGCCATATAGGCTCGCAACGTCTCGGCGTCCTCGGCGGACATCAAGCGGCGTGGGATCACGGTCGCCGGCATCCGGCCGACGTACACGATCCAGAACTCAGGGGTGTCCCTTACCTGGGCGACCCCGTCCCAGGCGATGCCGCCGGACTCCGAGCCGCTGCGCATCATGATGTTGTCGTCGGTGATGTCGTAGGCGCCCTCGACAGCGTAGCGACTGGAGCGGCGCCGGGCGCGCCACCGCACCCACGGTGAGTACAGCATCGACAGCAGGCCACCCACGACCATCGCCATGCACAGCGGCGAGATCTGCTCGCCCCACGTGAACCCCCGCGAGACGGCGAAACCGATCGCCCCGACCGCCGCCAGCACCGCGCCGATATAGCCGTACTTGCGCAGCCGCACACTGCTGAGCGCAGCGGCCACGCGGCCTGGGTAGGCGGGATCGGCTGGGACGTCAAAACGGATGTGCACGCCAGAACGATAGTGCCCCCACCCGCCCCCCGGGCAGCGCCTGACTCGCGCCCCGCCGGCCGGATCGTCGGGGGGCGCCCGTTGTCGGCGACAGATCAGTGCATCTGATCATGCGCCGTATCTGGTGGTGGAAGCGCCGGCCCCAGGCGGGCGAGTGGGGACAGAGCCATGAGCACGGGTGAAAGCATCATGCCGGCGGCCGTGACCAGTAGAGCCGTGCGTATCTCCCAGTGTTCTGCGAGGACGCCGCCGAGCAGCGAGCCGAGTGGCGTCAGGCCCATGCCGGCGAAGGTGATCGTCGCGGTGACGCGGCCTTGCATCGTGTCCGGGGTGACGGCCTGCCGGACGGCCATGATAGCGACGTTGACCAGTTGGCCGAAGGCTCCGAACACGATGTTGATCGCGATTAATGCGGGAATGGTGGCCGCAGAGGTGCCGTGCAGCGCGGGCACGCACAGCATCACGCCGTCACCGATGACCGCCGCAGCGACGAGTACCGCTCCGTAACCGAGGCGGCTCGGGAGGCGGGCGGCGAGCAGGGAGCCTACGAGCGCGCCCGGACCCGTCGCGGCGAGCGCCAGCCCGATCGCGGTGCCCGACAGGTGCAGTTCCCGTGGCAAGAAGAGCAGGTAGGTGGTCATCATGGCCGCGAAGGACAACTGGAATGCAGCCGAGGCGAGGCACACGCTACGCAGCGAGGTGTCGCGGACGACGAAGCGGAGGCCCTCATGGATCTGTCGCCAGATCCGCTGGGGACCGCCCGGGTGCTCCGGGATCGACTCGTGGTGACGGATACGGGAGATGTTCAGGAACGACACCACGAAGAACAGTGCGCTGGAGGCGGTGGCGATCGGCGCCGACAGCAGGGACGTCATCGTCCCGGCGAGGGCGGGACCGCCGATCTGGGCCGCAGACCGGCTCCCCTCGACCGCGCTGTTGCCGAGCAGCAGCTGATCGCGTTTCACCAGGCGCACGAGAGAGGCTTGATAGGCAACGTCGAAGAACACCGACAGAGCCCCGATGGCGAAGGCGACAGCCAACAGCGCTGGCAGGCCGAGGCCGCCCACGAGGCCGGCCACGGCGACTCCGCCCAGCGCCAGGGCTCGGCCGAGGTCCGCCAGGACCATGACGGTTCGTGTCCGCCACTTGTCCACCCACACGCCGACGAACAGCGCGAGCAGCAGCAGCGGTGCCTGCCCCACCGCGCGTAGGACGCCCAGTTCGTCCGCGCCGACGTTGAGCGTCAGGACGGCGATCAGCGGCAGGATCACCAGGCTCGCATGCTCGCCCAGCTGAGAGGCTGTCTGGCCTGCCCAGAGCCTGCGGAAGTCGGAGTTGCGCCACAGGCGCGGCGTGACGGTAAGAGCGGAATCGGAGACGGCGGCAGAGTAACCGGACGGCACGGAAGCCCCTTGGTTTGCTGAGGACGAGGCGCACCGACCGCCGTACGACAAACGTACTGACGGTGCAGGTGGGAGAGCTCGCTGTGCCGCGCGATTCAAGGACAGCACGCGATGACTGGCCGATCACGGCCTAAGACGTCAACGCGTGCTCGGACGACCGGGCATGTCTCAGCTCCTCGTGGGTCACTCGCCGCCACACACTAGCCACCGGCGGTCCAGCAGGAAAGGCGAATAGGAACCACCGTCAGCCGGATACAGCGACGCCTCCGGCATCGTGGGCCCGCTGAGCCGGTCCGTGCCGCCCCGCCTTGACGAACGCGGCCATCGGCCGGTCGAGGGTCGGACTCCTCAGTCGCCTGGTTGCTGTTGATCTTGAAGGCCTCGTTCCCGCGGCAGGCCGCGGACCCGGACACCGCGAGATGGCTCACTAGGCTCAACTATCAGAGCGAAAAGTTCGGACGGTGATGTCGAGAACTGGTGACTGGCTCCGTCCCCGTCGTGAACGTGACCAAGATGGGTCGCACCAGCACCGAGGAGAAAGACGATGGCCAAGTACTTGCTGCTCAAGCACTACCGCGGCGCTCCGGCTCCGGTCAACGACGTGCCCATGGACCAGTGGACGCCGGAGGAGATCTCGGCGCACGTGCAGTACATGAACGACTTCGCAGCCCGGCTCGAGGGGACCGGCGAGTTCGTCGACGGTCAGGCGCTCGCCCCCGAGGGGACGTTTGTCCGGTACGACGGCGAGGGGCGCCCGCCGGTCACCGACGGCCCGTTCGCCGAGACCAAGGACCTCATCGCCGGTTGGATGGTGATTGACGTCGACAGCTACGAGCGGGCCGTCGAGCTGGCTGGGGAACTGTCGGCCGCCCCAGGGGCGGGCGGCAAGCCGATCCACGAGTGGCTCGAGGTGCGCCCCTTCCTCGCCGCGTCGCCCACCATCACGGAGTGCCCTCACAGATGAACGAGGCCCTGCTCCGGAGCCTCACGCCGAGCGTGCTCGGCATCCTCGTCCGCCGCGGAGCCGACTTCGCGGCGGCCGAGGACGCCGTCCAGGACGCGATGGTCGAGGCGGTCCGCGTCTGGCCGACCGACCCGCCGCGGGACCCGAAGGGCTGGCTGGCCACCGTGGCCTGGCGCAAGTTCCTCGACACGACCCGGGCGGACTCTGCACGCCGCCGGCGTGAAGAGCTCGTCGACGAGGAGCCGGCGCCCGGGCCCGCGCCTGCGGTGGACGACACGCTCCAGCTCTACTTCCTGTGCGCCCACCCGTCGCTGACACCGTCGTCCGCGGTCGCGCTCACGCTGCGCGCCGTCGGCGGGCTGACCACCCGCCAGATCGCCCAGGCCTACGTGGTGCCCGAGGCGACCATGGCGCAGCGCATCAGCCGGGCCAAGCGCACCGTCTCCGGCGTGCGGTTCGACCAGCCCGGCGACGTCGCCACCGTGCTGCGCGTCCTCTACCTGGTTTTCAACGAGGGCTACTCCGGCGACGTCGACCTCGCCGCCGAGGCGATCCGGCTCACCCGGCAGCTCGCGGCCGCGATCGACCACCCCGAGGTGGCGGGGCTGCTCGCCCTCATGCTGCTCCATCACGCCCGGCGTGATACCCGGACCGCGCCCGACGGTAGCCTGGTGCCGCTCGCTGAGCAGGACCGCGGCAGATGGGACACCACGTCGATCGCTGAGGGCGTCGAGATCCTGCAGGCAGCCCTCGCCCGCGACCGGCTGGGCGAGTTCCAGGCCCAGGCCGCCGTCGCGGCGCTCCACGCTGACGCGCCCACCGCCGAGGAGACGGACTGGGTGCAGATTGTCGAGTGGTACGACGAGCTCGCGCGCCTGACCGACAGTCCGATCGTCCGGCTCAATCGCGCGGTGGCTGTCGGCGAAGCCGACGGACCGCGCGCCGGGCTGGCGGCGCTCGCGGCGCTGGACGACACACTGCCCCGCCACGCTGCGGCGGCGGCATACCTCCACGAGCGCGACGGCGACCTGGCCACGGCGGCACGGCTGTACGCCGAGGCGGCCCAAAAGGCCCCCAACCTCGCCGAGCGCGACCACCTGACGCGTCAGGCCGCCCGGCTCAACGCCCGCCGGTGTCGCTGACGGGTCGCGCTCGGACTTCCCGGCAGCCTTGGTGAGGTCCTGTGGCGAGGAGCGGTCGCCTCAGTTTGAATAGGCGGGTCGAAACCCAGCTGCACGACGCCAGCGAGGAACCTGAGCGGCGACGACAGGCGCGCTCATCGATGGGGGATCTGCCGTGCCAGGGACGGGTCAGTCGCCTGCCTGGACCTGGCGGGCTGCCGCTATCCGATCAGCCGGGAGATCCAGGGCGGAGGGCGCCCATGGCGTGTTCGTTGACTTCCTCCCCACGCCTGAAGGGCGGGGGATTCCCGTGGCTCGTGGCGTGTTCACGCCGGGAGCCGTTCGGGTGGTTGGCGTTTCACAGACAGCCCTGTGGCTAGGTCTCCACGCCCTGTTACCGCCAGCCCGGCGGCGAGGATGTTCTTGGCGGCGTTCACGTCGGCGTGGTCCTGATGCCCGCAGGCGACGCACCGGAAGACCGCTTGGCTCTTGCGGGAATCCGAGGCGACATGCTTGCAGGCGTTGCAGGTCTGCGACGTGTATGCCGGGTTGACCTTCTCGATCTTTGCCCCGTGGTAGCGGGCGGCGTGTTCCAGCTTGAGCAGGAATCCGCCCCACCCTTTGGCGAGGATGGCCCGGTTCAGGCCAGCCTTCTGGCGGACGTTACGGCCGGGCTGCTCAACGGTGCCCTTCGCGCTGGCCGTCATGTTCTTGATCCGCAGGTCCTCGACAGCGACGATGCCGTGCTCGCGGACCAGGCGCACGGCGGTCTGCGCGGCGAAGTCAGCCCTGCGGGCCCGGATACGGGCGTTGAGCCGGCCGAGTTGCGCGCGGGTAGCGTCGCGACGTTTCGACCCGCGGTTGCGGCCATGGACCCGCAGTGACCGGGACATGCGCTGCTGCAACCGCTTGAGCCGGGCCGCCTCGCCCGCAGTGACGAACTGCCGCTCGTCCAGCCCCCCGTCGGAGGTGGCCACCGCCACGGCCACACCCCGGTCCACACCGACCGGCGGCTTACCGTTCGGGGCAACCTCGGTCACGCCGTCCTCGACGCAGAACGAGATGTACCAGCGTCCGCCGTCACGGCAGACCGTGGCGTTACGGATGGCGCCACCCAACGGCCTGGTCCACCGGAACCTGACCGGCCCGAACTTCGGCAGGCGTACCTCACCCCACCTGCGGTTCAACCGGCGCACGCCGATCTGCTTTGGGTCGGGGAACCGGAACGACGGGGCGGTGCGGGCCTTGGACCGCCAGCGCACCTTCCACGTGCCATGCCTCTTGCACGCCCGGTCCAGGTCCCGCAGGGTTTGCTGCAACGTGTGCGACGGCGCGTCGGCCAGCCACGCGCAGTCCGGGTCCTTCTTCGCCTCGACCATCTGCCAGGCCTGCTCGTTATAGCCGATGAACACGCCCCGGCGGCGGTACTCACGCCGCTGCTCCAGGCCTGTGTTCCACACCGCCCGACACACCGCGCCGACCTGTTCGGCGTAGCCGGCCTGCTCGCCGGTGAAGGCGAGCAGATAGCGGCGGCCGGTCAGCATTTAACGGCCCTTCTGCTGCTCAACGCACCGCTTCACCGCTGCCAGTGGGGCGCCGCCGGTGGCCGCCACGAAATACGAGTTCGTCCACAAAGTAGGCAGGCGGCAACGCAGCGACGGGAACTCCTCACGCAGCACCCGAGACGTCCGTCCCTTGACCGCCTTGACGAGCTTGTGGACGCCGAACTGCGGGTCCACCTCGACCAGCGGGTGGACATGGTCGGGCATGACTTCCAGCGCCACCAGCCACGCCCCTTTCTCCTCCACCACCTCACGGATGAGCTGCTTCAACCGCTCCGATCCGGCCGCCGAGCACCCCGCGTCGATACTTCGGGCACCACACGACGTGGAAAGCGCACTGGAACACCACGTTGCTGTTCGACCGCAGGGCAACGGACACCCGTGCAATATGCAGCATCGTGCTATCTACTGTCCGTCCGAAATTGACACACTATCCCCACGGCTAAGGCCGGGGGTCTGCGCGCCACCCATTTCGATCAGCCCGTTGCGGTATCCCCCATGAGGTACCTCTGGCAGCGTCGTCCCGTCGCCGAGCCCACGCCCGGCGCCGGGATTGCGGCCGGTGATGTAGCCGTCGACCGACACCGCGTGGGCGCTGAAGACCTTGCTCATCTTCCGGGATCCTCCCTGGGGTTCCTTCAAGAGACGCTGTGACCATAGCAACTTCAGTTCCCTGAGGGAACCCCGATTGCTAGACTTGTTCCATGCAGCGCACCGACTTCAGCAAAATGGCGTGCTCTATCGCGCGTACGCTCGACGTCATCGGGGAGCCCTGGTCGCCGCTGGTCCTGCGTGACGTATGGGTCGGGCTCACCCGGTTCGAGCAGCTCCAGGCGGACCTCGGGATCTCGCGCAAGGTCCTGACCGAGCGGCTGAACCACCTCGTCGACCAAGGCGTGCTCGAGCGCCGTCCCTACGACCGGCGACCGCGCTACGAGTACGTGCTGACGGAGAAGGGCGCCGAACTGGTCGACCTGCTCATGGTCATGACCGGCTGGGGAGACAAATGGCTCGCGGGCGAGGCTGGCCCGCCAGTGCTCTACCGCCACCACGCGTGCGGCGAGGTCAGCGGTGTCGACCTGCGCTGCGCCCACTGCGGCGAGCCGATGCACGCAAACGACGTCGACCCGCTGCCAGGCCCCGGCGCAGCCGTGTGACCGAGACGAGCCCAAAGCCCCTGCCCACCTTGACGGCCCAACAGCATCCGCGACCGCCGTCGGGCGCGCCCCCGGTTCGTCGACGCCTGCGTGCCCTGCGGGTGGGCCTCCCCGCCACGACCGGATCAGCGCACGACGGCGTACCGCACATGAACGGCGTACGGCGCCTGGTGGACCGAAAGGATCTTGAGGTCGATATCGCGGTCGAATCCCTCGAAGAGCCGCTTCCCCCGGCCGAGGGCGACCGGAGCGGTGGTGATGCCGAGCTCATCGACCACCCCCGCCCTGAGCGCCTGCCGGATGATGTCAGCGCCCCCGCCAATGGCGACGCCGCTGTCGCCCGCCGCCCGCCGGGCCGCCGTCAACGCCTCCTCGAACCCGTTGACCATGAGGAAACCGGTGCTCGGGTCGGGCTGGTCCGCGGTGCGGTGGGTGAGCACGACCATGGTGCCTCCGAACGGATTCCGGCCGCCCCAGGCGCCGGCGCTGTCGTACATGCCCCGGCCGCACAGGCCGGCGCTCGTCCCCTCCAGCAGCGCATCGAAGTACGCACGGTCCGCGTCGGTCATGCCGGCGCCGGGTTCACGCTCCGTCTCGTAGGTCCACGGGCCACCCATCACCCAGTAGTGGAGCCGCTCGCCGCCGATGCCGAGCCCCTGGCCCTCGCGATCGTCGGGACCGGTGACGTAGCCGTCCAGTGACACGGTGATGGCGGCCTTCACCGGGCCTCGCCGTTCGGTGGTACTCATGCTTCCTCCTGTGACGGATATCGGAGACATCGGACGTAGCAGAGACTGCCCGCCGGCGCTGGACTCATCGGTCCGCTTCGTCGAGCTGGGTCAGGTCGAGCTTGGCTGCGCATTCTCGGCGCGCGGCATCGCCTCGCTCGCCGCGCACGCTGACTACAGCAAGGGCCTGGGCGTGGCCGGCCCCGAACCAGCGCCGCTCCTCACCTGGGCGTGAAGGCGGCGGTCCTGTTCGACGTGCACACCCTCACCTTCGAGGGCCCACCACCCTGGCTCTGAGCCCTGCCAGGACTCTCCGGCGAGCAGGTTCACCAGGCATTTGCGGTCATCGTGCTCGTTCTACCGGCCTATCGATGTTGTTGGTGGAACGATGGAAGATGTGGGAACTGCGAAAAGTGCTACACCTGCCATCTCGCCCCTTGCCGGCGAGCCGATCAAGCGTGCCGATGCTGAACGGCTCGCGGGAGTGCTGAAGGCGTTCGCCGACCCGGCCCGGCTGCGACTGCTCAGTCTGATCCAGTCCGCTCCGGAGGGCGAGGCGTCCGTGAGTGACCTCACCGCGCCGCTTGGTCTCTCCCAGCCGACCGTGAGTCATCACCTTCGGATCCTCACCGAGGCCGGTCTGCTGGAGCGCGAGAAGCGGGGCGTCTGGGCGTACTACCGCCTGGTGCCGTCCGCGATCGCGGCGATCGCCGACCTGTTGACGCCGCCCCGCAAGCGAGCGACGAAGAAGGCACGCTGAGCGGCACCGTCGAAGGTCGGCGCCGATGCCGGGCCCTGCGGGTGCCGGCAATGACGTCCGCTCGGTTGGCCGGGCCGCAGTGCTCCGGCGTGTGGTCCAGGTGGGCGGTGGTGAGCACCAACGCGAACAACGGTGGGCCGCGACGCCGAGTCCGGCATCGCGGCCCACCGACCACCTACTGCCCGGTGGGGGCCTACCTCGCTGCGGGCGGCAGCGCGCGCAGGACGGTGAGCGTCACGCTGTTGTTCTTGTAGGACACCCGGAACAGGTGACCGTCCGCGTTCATGACCCGGTTTTCGGGGACCGCGTGGAAGGTCCCGCTGATCGAGCTTCCGCTCATGATGGTGAGTACGGTGCCCGGCGTGAGCGATCCACGCACGTCCAGGTCCAGCTCGCCGGCCAGCGCCAGCTCACCGGCGGCACGGACACTCGTGTAGTCGCCGTCGCCCGAGATGGTCACGGCGAGGCGACCCTCCTGGCCGATGCTCACGTTCCCGCCGACGTTCAGGACGTCGCCAGGGGTGACGGACGCGTCGGTGATCTGCGCCGCCTCGTCGGCCGCGAGACCGGGCTGCAGCACGCCGCCGGTGACGGTTACGCCGTCCGCCACGGTGCCGCTGCCGCCGAGCGTCCCGCCGCGCACGTCGATCGCGCTCGCGTGCGTGCCGGCGATCGAAAGCTTCCCGTCGAGGACGGTGCTCGTCCCGTGCCAGGTCTCGTTGCCGGTGAGGAGCAGGGTCCCCGCGCCGCGCTTGGTGAGGCTGCCCTCGTAGACGCGGGCGTTGCGGGCCTGCTCGCGGCGCATCCCGATGGCGTAGTCCGACCGGTCGACGTCGCTCGCGTCGGCTGGCAGGCCGTTCGTCCATCCCTTGGCCAGCTTGGTCGCCTCCCAGGCGGCCGTCTCGTCGGCGTCCTCCCGCTGCCGGGCCTGGATCGCGACGTCGGAGATGTCGTTCGACCACACGTCGCTGTGCCCCTGCGTGTCGACGACGAACGGCCCCAGCAGCTGGCCCGGGCCCTTCATGGCCTCCCGCAGGCTGGGCGTGTGCCAGCCGTTGCGCCGGTCGGGCACTTGCACGATCTGGCCGCGGGTAGGGTTGGGAGTGGCGTTGCCCGCCGCGTCGCTGATCGTGTTGTTCTGCCGGCCGGTGGTGAACATCGTGTAGAGCGCCTGCTCGTTGGTCAGGTACGGGAAGCGCTGCATGATCAACGCCAGCGCGGCTGCCGAGTGGGGCCCGGCCATCGAGGTGCCCGATGAGCTGCCGTAGCGAGGCTGCGGCACGCCGTTGACGACCTGCACAGTCGTGCTGTTGATCCCATTGCTCGGTGCCGTCACGCAGGACCACTTCGCGACACCGCACTGGTTGAACGTCTGCTGGCCGGGAACCAGGACCGAGCCGTCAGGGTTGACAGTGCGGCCCACCGTCGGGTTGATCCCCGATGTCGTGTACCAGTGTCCCTCCAGTTCGGGCATGAAGTACGGCGCGGCACCGCGCGGCGACGGGTTGACGTAGCCGCTGTTACCGGCGGTGAACTGGATGATCGTGCCGCTGCGCCCGGCCTCGATGGCGCCGTTCAGCCAACGGACGGTGCTGCCGTTGGCGTCGACGACGCCGTCCGGGGTGGACCAGAGGCGCCAGGCCGTGTTCAGGCCAAAGCTCGCCGGGCTGCCGGCCGGCGCGTCATACGTGTTGTAGTTCTCCGTGTTGGGCTGGCTGCCCCAGCTGCTGGTGATGATCCTGACGGGTTTGCCGTTCGCCGTCTGGGCGGTATTCACGGCCCGGTAGACACTGCCGATGTAGGCGTCGTCCGGCCGTTGCGCGCCGGTCGCGGTCGCTGGCAGGAGACCGTAGAGCACGCCGTCCGTCTTGTGGGTGTTGCCCACGTACACGTTGCTGTTGAACGCGACCCCGTGCATGTTGGCGATGGGTCCCCCCGGTTGGGTCTCGCCGACGCCGTCGCGGCTCGCGCCGATCGTCCCGCTGACGTGCGTGCCGTGGCTGTCGTTGAACGCCGGGTCGTAGAACCCGGGTGTGGGACCGGTCTGGCCACCTGCGGCCTCCACCGAAAAGTAGCGGTCCCCGGTCGCGTAGTCCGTGGCGAGGCTGCCGTGCTCCCGGACGTGCCCGGCGAAGACGCCCGAGTCGACGACACCGATGTTCATCTCGGTCCCGGAATATCCGGCGGCGTAGGCGAACTCCACTCCCATCGACAGCAGGCCGGTGTCTCGGTTGAACTCGGGGGTGCGCCAGCTCGCCGGGTCGCCGAGCCGGCCGGGATCTCCCTCATAGGACGTGATCGGCGGTGGTGCGGCCACCTCCGCCCGGGCCGGCTGCGCGACGATGCCGAGCACCACTATCGGTGTGAGTGCCGCGGTCAGCCCCGTTTTCATCCGTTTCGCGGTCGACACATTCAGCCCCTTTACAAGATCGACTTTTGCGGATGCTATCCCTCTCTCCACATCGGATCAAGGCGGCGGTGGGCACATTTCCATCAACCTCTGGAGTAAGTACCTGAGGTGGAACACCCCCTGACCTGAGAGGGGGATGACCTGGCCCGGCGTCCGAATCGGGCCGCCAGGAGGACAAAGCACCGAAAACACCTCCGTTCACGCGAGATATCGACGCGCGCGGAAGTCTTCGACGGGGAATGCAATTCTCCTGCCGATCGCCTGACTCGCATCCGCGCCGCCGACGGACGGTCAATGACCGCGCGGCCGCTCCAGCCGGCGATCGCGTCCCGCTCACCGGCGCCGCGCCCCACCGGCGCATCACTTAGAGCTCCTAAACGAAATGATGTTGGGCTACATCCTCGGCACGTGATGATCGTTCATCCTCGATGTGAGGATGGGTGAGCAGCCGCCGTGGATCGTCTCGGACGAGTTGTGGGGCGTGATCGCGCCGCTGCTGCCGACCCGTCTGCCTCGCCGGCATCGGTTCCCCGGTCGCAAACCACTGGATGACCGCAAGGTGTTGTGGAAGATCCTGTTCGTGCTCTACAACGCGATCCCGTGGGAGTACGTGCCCCAGGAACTCGGCTTCGGTTCGGGGATGACCTGCTGGCGCAGGCTGCGCGACCGGAACGAGGCCGAGGTGTGGCAGCAACTGCACGAAGTTCTGCTCGACAGACTCCAGGCCGCCGGGCAGCTCCCATGCAGCGATCGACGGCTCCCACGTCCGGGCGCTCAAGGGAGGCCCAAACCGGACCGCGACAAGCCAGGCGGGGAGCGCGGCGAGGTTGCTGACCGCGAATCCCGGCGAGTTGGGGCAGGGAGCCGGGGGCGAAGGCTTAGCCGAATGGCCGCGTAGGGCGGTGATGTGGGCGACTAGCCTCGGTCTTTCGCTAACTGTTGATCAAGGCCGTTGAGGCGGCTGGTTGATCTTTCGGGTGGTCATTGCTGGCGTGGGTATACCGGTGGCCCGGCGCGGTGGCCGGGTTCCTCCGAGGGTGTTCGTCGGGGTGGGTGGCCGGGCTCAGGTGAGTGGGCGGGGCAACGCGGCGAGGCGGGTGAACGCGGCAGCGAGGTGTTCGGCCCATGGCCAGGTCACGGCGATGCGCAGGCGGGTTTGTCGGGCGGATCGGGTGATTCGGGCCGGGACGTGCAGTAGCCGGTTGCCGGTGCGGATGCGGTCCTCGACGCGGGCGTGGGCGCGGTGGCGGGCCTCCAGGTGCTGGATCGACCCCTGTCCTGCGGGGGTGTCGGTGGCCATGACCTGGTGACGCCAGCCTTCGATGGTGTCGAACAGGGTCAGTTGCGCACCGGGGTGCGGGCGTTCCCGGCGGACGATGAACCGGGTCCCGGCCGGGTAGCCGTCGTCGCCGGCCAGGCCGGTGATTTCGCAGATCTCGGCGCCGTCACGCACCTGCCCGTCGGTGTCGACCGCCGGGATCCAGTTGCGCGCCTGGCGGATCGCTTCACGGATCGCCTCGGTGATGGCGACGCCGACGGAGAAGAAGGTG
>NZ_JBIAIL010000076.1:0-13197 GCF_042871425.1 Micromonospora sp. NPDC005806
GAGAGCGGCAAGGGGTATGCGAGCCAGTGCCGACCGGCGCCCTGACGCTACGGGCTGCAGACCCGCGCATCTAACTCCAGTAGACAAGTCAGGGGTTTGCTCGGCTCGAAGTAGCGTTGCCCTCCCGGCTCGACAATCCAGGTGGATCGAGCATCGGAGGAACCGTTGAGTGGCACGTCGGATCGTGTAGTCATCGGGATGGACCCGCACAAACGCTCTGCCACGATCGAGGTCATGGCCGGCGACGAGACCATCGTCGGCGGCGGCCGGTTCGACACCGGCCGGGACGGCTACACGGCGATGAGGAAGTACGCCAGCCAGTGGCCGAACCGGGTCTGGGCGATCGAGGGCTGCCAGGGCATCGGCGGGCACATCGCCAACCGGTTGCTGGCCGACGGCGAGCAGGTCGTCGACGTGCCACCGAAGCTGTCCGCCCGGGCGCGGGTGTTCGCCACCGGTCAGGGCCGCAAGACCGATGCCACCGACGCCCACTCCATTGCGCTGGTCGGCACCCGCATGGCCGGGCTGCGCCCGGTGGTCAACGATGAGCAGCTGGCCCTGCTGCGGATTCTGGTCGACCGGCGCCGCTCCCTCGGCGAAGACCACACCCGGATGGTGTCCCAGCTGCATCAACTGCTGCTGGAACTGATTCCGGGTGGGGCGAAGAAGAGCCTGTCCGCCGCCCAGGCCAAGGCACTGCTGGCCACGGTCCGGCCCCGTGACGCGGTCGGCAAGGCCCGCCGGCGGGTCGCCGCGGAGCTGATCAGCGACCTCGAACGGGTCTACCGACGCTCCAAGGAAGCCGACAAGGAACTGACCGAACTGGTCGCTTCCACCGGCACCACCCTGATGGACCTGCGCGGCGTCGGACCATCCGGCGCCGCCCGGCTGCTGGTCGAGGTCGGCGACATCACCCGGTTCCCCGACCGGGCCCACTTCGCCTCCTGGAACGGCACCGCCCCCATCGACGCGTCCTCGGGCGAGCAGGTACGACACCGGCTCTCCCGCGCCGGGAACCGGCAGATCAACCGGGTGCTGCACATCATGGCCACCGTCCAGCTGCGCAATCCCACCGAAGGCCGCGCCTACTTCGACCGGAAGAAGGCCTCCGGCAAGACATCGATGGAAGCGATGCGCGCCCTGAAACGACGCCTGTCCGACATCGTCTACCGGTGCATGATCAGCGACGCGGTGGCCACGGCGGCGGGCCCGGGAGGACACCGGGGAACGACTACAGACTCCAGCGTGACCGACTCTCATCCCCCAGCCGGCTCTTCGGAGGAGTCACTTCCCGGACCCGCCGAGACCCAGGATAGAACTCCCCTCCCGGCGGTGTCTTGACACAGAGGGGAGCCAAATCCGGTTGCTCACCGACGAAGGTCAGCGCCCGGACTGCGGCAGAAGCGTGTGTCTCGATTAGCGAGGCAGGCGCAGCGCTGACTCGGATGCGATGACGCCGAGGTTGGGCAGGTTGCGCGAGTGGTGATCACCACGGCACGCGGGTTCCGTCCCAGGAGAGGAATTCGCCGGTGGGGCCGTCGTCGGGCAGCAGTGCCAGTTGGACCGCGCCAGCTGCGGCTTCGGCCGGGTCTCCGCCGCTGGCGGCGGCGGTCACGTTGAGATTGGTTTTGCGTAGCCCGGGCGCGAGGGCGTTCACCTTGAAGCCGTCGCCGGCGAGCGCCTGGGCGTAGAAGACTGTCAGCGCGTTCAGTGCGGTCTTGGACGATCGGTATGCGGCGAGTGAGCCCGTCGCGGGGAACCGCGGCTGCGGGCCGGTACTCCAGCCCAGTGATCCAGTGCCGCTGGAGAGGTTCACGATCCGGGGCCGGGCGGAGCGGCGCAACGCGGGCAGGAAAGCGTTGGTGACCGCCACGACCCCGAACACGTTCGTTTCGTAGGTGCGGCGGAAGGCGTCAACGTCGGTCTCGGTCACCGGGTTCAGGTCGACCGAGATGCCAGCGTTGTTGACCAGGATGTCCAGGTTTTCGACTTGACGGGCGGCGTCGGCGACGCTCTGGCCGTCGGTGACGTCGAGGGTGAGTAGTCGAGCGTTGCCGCCGATCTCGTCGACAGCCCGCTGTCCCCGCTCCGGGTCGCGAGAGCCGAGGTAGACGATCAGCCCGGCGGCCGCGAACTGCCGCGCGATTTCCTTGCCGATGCCTTGGTTGGCGCCGGTGACCAGTGCCGTGGAATCGTTCATGGTGTTCATGCTGCAACGATGCCGACGGCGACCGGGCCGATCCAGGGACAACCGATACCTGGCTCTGGAGGGGGTGGATCATGGCGGGACAGGAGTTGGCGTGGTTCCTTCGGCAGCGGCGGGAAGACCTACGCCCCGCCGATGTCGGCCTGCCCGCCGGTCCGCGCCGTCGTACCCCCGGCCTGCGCCGTGAGGAAGTCGCCCAGCTGGCCCACATGTCGGTCGACTACTACGCCCGACTCGAACAGGCCCGGGGCCCCCATCCGTCGCCGCGGATTCTGGACTCCCTCGCCGACGCGCTGCGGGTCTCCCCAGCCGAGCGGACCCACCTGTTCCGGCTGGCCGGGGCGACTCCGGCACCACCCGCCGGGCCGGTACGCCAGGTCCGCCCGCATATGGTCAACCTGCTGCGCCGCATCCCCGAGGCGGCGGCCGTCGTCACCGACGCCAGCTACGACGTGATCGCCTTCAATCCGCTCGCCGACGCCCTGCTGGGTAACCTCAGGCAGGAGCCCAACCTGGCCCGCCGACGGTTCCTGGGCCTCGGCAGCTACGAAAGCTCCAGCGCCGAAGAATTCGGTCACATCGCGGTGGCGCGGCTGCGCGCCGCCGCCGACCGCTACCCCCGCGACGAGCGCCTCGCCCGCCTCCTGACCGGGCTGCGCGCCGCCAGTCCCGAGTTCACCGAGATCTGGAACACCAACCTGGTACGAGCCCCAAGCCACCGGATCAAGTCCCTCACCCATCCACAGCTCGGCCCGCTGCGCCTCAACTGCGACGTGCTCACCATCCCCGACGACCAGCAAGTCGTCTTCATCACCGCCGACCACGGCACCCCCACCGCCCGCGCCCTACGCCACCTGGGCGCTGTCGGCTGACGAAACCCTTCATACACCGAGTCGACAAGGCCACGCGCTCTGTCAGCGGCGGTACAGCGAAGGGCCTTGGAGTCGCCGGACCGCTGGCCACGAGCCGCGTGAATCTGTAAGCCACAGCGTCCGCACATCGGCAGATCCGGAAGCCGAGCGCTAAGCCGCGCTGAGGGCATTCGTCACGCAGGGACACCCGCCACGCTGACCGTCAGATCCCAGAGGTCAAGCCGATTGCTGAAGGAGGGCCGACCTGCTGCGGGTTGCACTTCGCGCCGTACGTCGCTCTGACCTTGTGCCGTAGGCCGATCCCGTACTGATCTCGGCGCCAGGCTGTCTCGGGCGGCGGCCGGGGCGGCCTCGTTGCGTTTCCGGTCCGCGCAACTTTGCGTGGCGACGTGGGTCGCTGACCGGCTCTGTCAGGGCGTGTCAGGCCGGCGCCGAGTTCGATCGAGCTGACAGGCGAGATCTGGGCGGTGCATGTCCTCCACGGCATGCCCGCCCGGTGGGGACCTCGCACCCCGGCGAGGCCCTCGGTCCGGCACGGCTGGCGCGGCGTACTGACACCGCAGCCCTTGGAATCACGCAAGGGAGGAGCGCCCCCACCGGACCACACGGCTCTTCGCTGAGTCCCCATCGCGGCGGCCCACCCATCTTTTGTGGAGCGCCGCGATGCACACGATTTCTCTCCTCAACGAGCTGGTTCTGGCTGCGCCTGCGCCCGATGGCGCAGGCCCCAACTCCATTGCCCACGTCATCTCGAACATCACCGGTTGGATCATGGGCATCACCGCGTTGGTCGCGACGATGTTCCTGGTCATTGGCGGCCTGCGGTACATGGCTGCCGGTGGTGACCCGGCCCAGGTCGAGCAGGCCAAGGGCAACTTCAAGTCCGCGCTGATCGGCTACGCCCTCGCAGTGCTGGCCCCGGTGATCCTGCAGGTGCTGCAGGGCATCCTCGGCGGCTGAGGGACACCCCCGTGGTCAACTGGCTGATGGACGGGCTGGTGGATTGGCTCGCCGGGCGGGTGCTGGACCTGCTCGGCGGGCTCCTGGCCTTCCTCACTTCCTCGATGTTCCTGTCACCAGACGTCACCGTCCTACCGCAGGTGACCACGATCGCGGGCAAGAGTTCCCTGGTCGTGAACGCCTGCTTCACCCTGGCGATCATCGCCGTGGGCATCACCACGATGGTCGGCGGCTGCGTCGAGATCCGCTACAGCGTCAAAGACCTGGTTCCGCGGCTGGTCGTCGGTTTCGTGCTGTCCAACGTCGCGGTGCCGCTATGCGCTGTGCTCATCGACGTCGCCAACTCGCTGACCACCTCTATGGTGGGCACGGCCGCGCCGAGCATCGAGACGGTCACCATGGCACGCGACCACGTGGCCGCCGCGATCACCGACCCGAGCACCGCCCTGATCGCCACGCTCATCGGCCTGCTCATCGTCGGCCTGATGTTCACCCTCATCACCGGCTGGGTCGGGCGCGTCGTGGCGCTGGTGATCCTGGCCGGGATCGCTCCGGCCGCTCTGGCCTGCTACGCCCTGCCGTGGACCCAGGCTGCCGCCGGACTGTGGTGGCGCAGCGTCCTGGGCTGCCTCGGCACGCCCACCCTGCAGGCCATCACGTTGTCCACCGGCGTTCAACTCCTGGTCGACCCGGACGCCAACTTGCCGGTGGTACTCGGCTTGCCCGGCTCGGACGTGCTGAACCTGCTGCTCGTCGCGGTGCTGCTGTGGGGCACCGTCAAGATCCCCGGCATGGTGCGCCGGTACGTGACCGGCAGGGGCTCGCCGACCACGAGCGGTGTCCTGCTGCGGGCGGTGTTCATCCAGTCCCTCACCCGGCGCGTGCCGTTCGGTCGGTTCGGCCGCGCCGCCGTGGGAGGTGGCCGATGACCACCGAGGACACTCCCCCGCGCGCCGTTGTCCCGGCGGACGTCAACGAGCCCGACCGCATTGCGTTCGGGCTGACGTTCCGGCAGTTGGCCATCATCGGCGGCGTAGGGCTCGGCGGGTTCGGCAGCTACCGCACCGTCGGCCACCTGCTGCCGCCGGCTGCCTGGGTCGTCGGCGCGGTCATCGTGGTCGCGGTCGCGATCGTGGTGGCGCTCGGCCGCCGTGACGGCCTGCCGCTGGATGTGTGGCTGCGGCACGGGTTCACGCTCAGCCGCAGCCCGCGCACGTTCGCACCGGGTACAGCTCGGGCCAGCTCGGTCGCGGTCGTGGCCGGCAAGCCGAGCGTCCCGGCGCCGTTGCGCTCTCCGGTCACGGCGGTCAGCCCGACCGGCGTTCTGACCAGCGAGGGCAGCAACAAGATCATGATTGCCTGCGGCACGACGAACATCCACCTGCGCACTGGTAGCGAGCAGGGCGCGCTGCTGGACGGGTTCGGCCGGTTCCTCAACAGCCTGACCGGGCCGGCGCAGATCGTCGTTGCCGCGCAGCGGCACGACCTGTCCGTCTACGCGCAGGCGACCGTCGACCACGCGCCGCGACTGCCCCACCCGGCGTTGCGGGCCGCCGCCGACAACTACGCCGACTTCCTCCTCGACCTCGACAGTCAGCGGGATCCGCTGCGCCGCCAAGTCCTCGCTGTCGTCACCGGCGAGCACGCAGCCGAGGGCGCCGTGCGCGCCCTGTCCGGGCTCGGTGTCGAAGCCGCTGCCCTGGACGGGCCGGCCGTCGCCGCCGCGCTGGCCGCCGCAGTTGACCCCTTCTCTCCCCCACCGCCTGGCCCTCGAGCGGTGCCCGGCGTCCCGATCACCCTACGGAGCACATCGTGAACTTGCTGACGTCCATGAAGAAGCGCGTCGCGGCCGGGGACGGCATGCCCTCCCCGGCCGCTTTGTCGGTCACCCCATCACACGTGCAGGTCGGCGACGGGCACGCCGCCACCTACGCCGTCTGCGGCTACCCCGCCGAGGTCGGCCCCGCCTGGCTCGACCCGCTGCTGTCCTACCCTGGACGCGTCGACGTCGCCGTGCACCTGGACCCCGTGCCGCCGCAACTGGCCGCGCCGATGCTCAAGCGCCAGCGTGCCCGCCTCGAATCCTCCCGCCGCCTCGATGCTGACCAGGGCCGCCTGGGCGACCCGATGGTGGAGGCGGCAGCGGCCGACGCCGCCGACCTCGCCGAACGCGTCGCCCGCGGCGCGGCGAAGCTGTTCGAGGTCGGCATCTACGTCACCATCCACGCCCGTACCCTCGACGAACTTGCCACCGTCACCGCCGGCGTGAAGTCCGCCGCCGCCAGCGTGCTGCTGGACCTGCAGCCGGCGACGTTCCGCCACCAGCAGGGGTGGATCTCCACCCTGCCGGTCGGCGTGGACCCGCTACGGATGCGCCGCATCCTCGACACCACCGCCCTCGCGGCAGCGTTCCCCCTCGCCTCGGCCGACCTCGCCGCCCCGGCCCCGGGCGCCGTCGCCCCGCCCGAGGGCGTGGTCTACGGGGTCAACACCACCAGCAACGGGGTGCTGATCTGGAATCGGTGGGCGCAGGACAACCACAACAGCGTGGTCCTGGCGCGCAGCGGGGCCGGGAAGTCGTACTTCGTCAAGCTGGAGGTGCTGCGCAACCTCTACCAGGGCACGACCGTCAGTGTGATCGACCCGGAGGACGAGTACGCGCCCCTCGCGGAGCATGTGGGCGGGACTGTCGTGCAGCTCGGCCAACCGGGCGTGCGCATCAACCCTCTCGACCTGCCCGCCGACAACCGGCCCGACACGCTGACCCGCCGTGGGCTGTACCTGCACACGCTGATCTCGGTCATGCTCGGGACGGCCCCGCCAGCCGAACGAGCCGCCCTCGATCGGGCCATCACCGCCACCTACAACCGGGCCGGCATCAACGGCGACCCGGCCACCTGGACGAAGCCCGCTCCGCTGTTGCGGGACCTGGCCGAGGTACTGGCCGCTGACGATGACCCGGCCGCCGGGCAGCTCGCCGCCCGGCTCGCCCCGTGGACGGTCGGGAACTTCGCCAGCCTGTTCGACGGGCCGACCACCACCGCGCCGCGCGGACACCTGGTGGTGTGGTCGCTGCGGCACCTGCCCGACGAACTGCGAACCGTAGGCACACTGCTGGCCCTCGACTCGATCTGGTCGGGCATCGACACCCCCGCCACGAATGCCCGCCGGCGGCGGCAGCTCGTCGTGGTGGACGAAGCGTGGCTGCTGATGCGCGACGGCGAAGGCGCTCGGTTCCTGTTCCGGATGGCGAAGGCCGCCCGCAAGCGATCCGCTGGGCTGTGCGTCATCACCCAAGACGCGGCCGACGTGCTGTCGACCGACCTCGGGCTCGCCGTCGTGTCCAACGCGGCGACCCAGGTGCTGATGCGCCAGAGCACCCAATCCATCGACGCCGTCAGCGAGGCGTTCAACTTGACCGCCGGGGAATCGCGGCTGCTGCTGTCGGCACCGCGCGGCGAGGGCCTGCTCGTCGCCGGCCACAGCCGGATTCCGTTCCGCGCTGTCGGGTCGGCCACCGAGCACAAGATCGCCCTGACAGGCTTCGAGCTGGAGGAATCTGATCGGTGATGGCAACTGAACTCTGGGTGCTCCGCCCCGAGTGCGGGGAGGACATCCCAGAGTCTACGGAACTTCAGGCCGGTGAACCGGCCTACTGGACGCGTCGGTGGGCCGGCTGAGCCGCCGACGCGGGTGAGGCTAGGGGGCTCGACGTGTGTTGCCCGCTGTGGAAGCGGCCAGCCGCTCGCGCAGCGGCTGCGCTGGTGAGGACTGCACCCGCGCAGCGAACTCCCTGCCGGCGGGCCGGATCTGATGCAGAGATCAGGTACGGCTTGATGAATAGACCTCCTCTATCGGTCCGTCCAGTCGCCGCTGAGGGCTGCCTTGACGGGACCGTGAGATCGGCCGTCGCCGCATGAACGGTAACCCTGCGTTACGAGAAGCCCTCAAGTAGGGCGCGGTCCGCATCCGCCTCTGGCCGATGGGCGGACGTTGTGCTTCGGCTCGTCAGGAGATGGGTTCGGCGCTTCCCCCGAACGTCGCGCGGTAGTCCCGCGGCCGGTGCCCGGCCAGGCGGGTGAAGACGGCGCTGAACGTCCCGGGGTCGCGATAGCCGACATCGGCGGCGATGCTGGCGACTGTCCTCTCAGTGGTCTCGAGCAGGTGTTTCGCCCTGCGCACCCGTTGCGCCTGCAGGTACCCGAGCGGGGTCTGGCCGGTCTCGCCGCGAAACCGCCGCAGGAGGGTTCGTGTGCTGACGTGGAACGTCGCGGAGAGCAGCCCGAGATCGTAGCGCTCGCGCACGTTCTGGTCCAGCCAGCGTTTGACGCCTTGCGAGAACTGGCTGCCGGTGGCCGGCAACAGCTCCGCGTCGACGTACGGAGCCTGGCTCGGCCGCGCGTCGTCGACGAGCGCGACACGCGCGGTGGCGCGGGCGACGCGACTGCCGTTGTGCTCGCGGATGAGGCTGAGGGCGAAGTCGTACATCGCGCTGAACGCGCCTGTCGTGGTCACCCCGCTGTCGGTGACCACGAGTTTCTCCGGTCTGACGTCGGTGCCAGGGCAACGGTCTGCCAGCCGGTCGGCGAACAGCCACGAGGTCGTCGACTCTCGCCCGTCAAGCAGGCCGGCGTCGGCCAGCAGGAACGCGCCGACACAGATCGATACCAGCGCGACTCCCGATTGCGAGCTGGACCTGATGGTTTCGATCTCCGGCCCGAGCGACGTGAGCGTCGCGTCCAGGTCGAGTCCGGGGCAGAGCTCGAACCCGGGTACGACGAGGACATCGACCTGCCGCACCGGCACGACTGTGATCGCCACGCCGCCGGAGGCGACCACGCGCCGCCGCGGCGACAGGATCGACACGTCGTACGGCGGATCGCTGGTCGCGTTGGCCGCGGCGATGTGCGAGGCCATTGTGAGGAGGTCGGGAACCCCGAAGACCTCCGACGCGAAGCATCCTGGATACGCGAGCACACCGACACGAAGCGGGGCCACCATGGTGGCGAGATTACCCGGACATGTGGCGATCTCGCCCCTGGCCGGACCAGACACTCCCGCCCGACGATACGGCTATGGCGATCACTGAACCGCAAGCGGACGACGCTCTCGCGGACTTCTCGACGCGGCTTATCGACACCGAGGGCGTCAGCAAGACCGTCTACGTCGGCGGGTCCGGGCCGGCTGTCGTGCTGATGCCGGAGATGCCTGGCATCAGCCCGGACGTCGTCCGCCTGTCGCGCTGGATTCGAGACGCGGGATTCACGGTCTACCTTCCGTCGCTGTTCGGTATCGACGGCGCCTTCCCCAGCACCGCCGACGGGGAGAAGGCCGTCCGCCGTGCCTGCGTCAGCGCCGAGTTCCGCGCGTTCGCCGGTGGCGGCACGAGCCCGATCACGGCCTGGCTTCGGGGGTTGGCCAGGACGGCGCTGGCCGAGTGCGGCGGGCCCGGCGTGGGAGCGATCGGGCTGTGCTTCAGCGGCAACTTCGCGCTCACCATGACACTCGAACCGGCCGTCATCGCGCCTGTGGTCAACCATCCCTCGCTGCCACTGGACGACCCCGCCGGACTGGAGATCAGCGACGAGGACGCCGCGATGGTGCGTGAGCGCATCGAGCGTGATGGGCTGACGGTGCTCGCCTACCGTTTCGACAACGACCGGTGGTGCACCGGCCAACGGTTCGCCGCCTACCAGGCGCTCCTGGGCGACGCGTTCGACGGACGCGTCATCCCGGGCGAGACGGCCAACCCCGAGCCACCCCCGTTCTTCCGTGATGTCGTCGGCTGCCCCCACAGCGTCGTCACAGCCCATCTCGTCGACCAGCAGGGACACCCCACACTGCGCGCCAGAGACGAGATCCTGGCCTTCCTTGCCGAACGGCTCGGCCACGACGATCCGAGGGGGCATGAGACGCATTGACGTACTCTATGGCCGCGATCCGAGCGCTACTCACTGTCACCGTGATCGGGTCAGCGGTCGCTCGGTCATGCCGAGAAGCGGATGTTCGATGTGCGAGCGCGTTATCCCGCTTCGACGGCCTACCGGTCCTGGCCTCGAACGCGGCCGGTGGTTCGCTACAGTCCGTCCGTGCCGACCGACGAGGTGCTGCTTACCCATCCCGACCCGCCCGCACCCAGACACCTGCACCTCGCGGTCGACGGTGCCCGCCTGCTGCGCCGCTCGTGGAGACGCACCGCCAAGGAGCGGCACAGTAGCCGCGATCTCGCCAACCCGCAGGCCGCCCGCGACGCCCTCGCACGTGAGGCCGCCGCCCGCATGCGCGAGGGCTTCGTTTTTGTCCGCGACTCAGCCGGCACCCCACCTGGTGAGCCCGTCCTGCGCTGCGCCCCGCCGAACAGCGACGGCCCACAGACCTTCGACCTGCATCCGCAAGGCCACACCCTCGCCGTTGCCTCGCTGCACCGTGGCGCCTACGGTGCCGACCTGCACCTCATCGATGTCACGACCGGCCGGCGCCGACTCGTGCACACCGAGACACCCGGCAGCGGCCCAGCGAGGCAGACGTTCATCCACACCGTGCTGTTTGACGCCGATGGCACCGGCCTGGTCTACGCGCTCAATGGCGAGACCCGTCACCTCGACCTCACCACCGGCGCCACCCGCTTCCTCGCAGCCTACGAACAGTTCAGCACTGCCCGGTTCAACCCTTTCTGCGCCCGGCCCGCCCAGGACGCCACCCGACAGCGGCTGCTGCTGTTCGATGCTGACGACCGGGTCCGTGTCCGTGCTACCAGCACCGGCGATGACGTACTGGTCCTGCACGTCGCCGACCAACCCGAGTGTCGCGCTGGAGCCCTGTCGCCCTCTGGGCGGCTGCTTGCCCTCACCTATGGCGTGCACGACGCCACCGTGCAGCTGTGGCACGTCGACACCGGTCGGCTGCTGCACAGCACCCGGTTCCCGTTCCCGTTCGCCAGCACGACCGGCCGCACCGGGATCAGCCACCTGGGCTTCGACCCCACCGAGCGGTTCCTCCTCGCCGCCGGCGGCTTCGCCGAGGGACCGTTCGCCCTGCCCATCGAGGGCGACACCCTCGCCTGGGCCGTGGCCGACCCGCACCGCACCGACCGCTACGGCACCTGCTTCAGCTGGCAGTACTCCCCACATGGGGACCTCCTTGCCATCGGCGGCCGACTCGGCGCCACCCTGCACCTGCCGACCGGCGAACCCTCACCAGTGACCCTGGCACCGTCGCACACCGGCCGCACCCACCGAATCGTCTTCTCTGCCGACGGCACCCTGCTCGCCTGTGGTGGCGATACCGGCCAACTGTCTGTGCACCACCTGACCAGCCAACCCTGACCTGGCTCGATCGGAGATGGTCACCGAGTGGCTGGGTTGATTGAACACTTGGAGTCGTTCCTCGGGCTCATCGCGGGTGGTAGCCGAGGCGACGATACGATGCCGGAGGGCGTTCAGGTGGCGTGGTTTGGCCCCGACGTCCCGTTCGGCGAGGTCACGACCCTGGTGACCGTGGGGCTGTCGCGGCGTCATCTCAACCTGCCGAGTGACGGGGCCTTGCACCAAGAGTTGGTGATGCACGTTCCAACCGATGACTACCCGGCTCGGGCGGCCGGGCTGTTGTTCCAGGTGGCCGGTGAGATGGTGCGCCGCAGGGCCGGCTTGTCGCATGGGCAGGTGATTGGTCCGCGGGGGCCTCTCTTCCCGGGCCGCCAGACCGCAGCCATCGTGGCGATCAGCCCGAGATATTTGCCGGAGTCCTTTGCCGTCTGTCACACCGAACCGGCGCCGGTGGTCTTCACGTGGTTGGTTCCGATCACCACGGGTGAAGCTGAGGTAATCCAGAGGTTCGGGTGGGGGACGCTGGAGCAGGCATTCGCGACTCAGGATCCTGATCTGGCTGACCCCGGTCGGGCAGAAGTGGCGCTGGATGGGTTGGGCTCGTAGGCCTCAGCGGGCGGGTGATCGAGTATCCGGATCTGCCGCATGTGGTGCGTCGCGCCGGTGATTGAACGGCGGCGACATAAGCTGGGAGTGATCGACTCGCGCTGGGCGGCGGTCAGGCGCGAGCCCGCACGCACCAGGCTGAAGCAGAGATGTCGAACGGTGACGGTGGCAGGAGCTGCACACATCGGCGGCGCAGGCCATCGCGCTGCGCATCGTCCAGCCGCGCGACATAGGCACCGGCCGGTCCGACGCCGAGCGTGAACGGCTCCCACCAGTCGTCGAATGTGGCGAACCGGACGGTGACGGTCAGCGACATGGGCTCGATGTCCTTCAGGCGTGCTGCTTCGTAAAGCTCGGCCAGGTGACCTTCGCGCGCCCCGGCCAGCTCCGACTCGTCACGCACATGTGGATCGATGTCGTGCACAGCCCGCCAGAAGGTGGCGAGCGGACCGCTGCCTCCGGCGTGATCCCACACGCAGGCGGCGACCAGGCCGCCGGGACGGGTGACCCGGGCCATCTCCGACAGCCCGGACACCGGATCCGCCATGAAGTGCACGACCAGCTGGGCAAGGGCGAGGTCGAAGCTGTCGTCAGGAAAGGGAAGACGTTCAGCCACCGCGGAGCGCACGTCGACCCCGGGCAAGCGCGCGCGGACGGCTGCAACGAACGGGGCGGATGGGTCGACCGCCGAGACGTTGTCTGCGCCCAGACGGTCCACCAGCTGTGTGGTCAGTCCGCCCGGCCCGCACCCGACGTCCAGCGCCCGTTGGCCCGCCTGCACCTGGGCCAGTTCCGCGAACCGCGCAGCCAACGGCTCGGAAAACCGACCCATGAACCGGACATAGGCGTCTGCAGTGACGTTGAAGCTCACGACTAAGAAGCTAATGCCCCACGGGCGCGGACCGAGGGCCCGTCAAGCGCCGGCGTGGCTACAGCCCGCTGTAGGACATCCGCATCTGCCGCGGACAGGTCATCGCAGTGCCGAGACCGAGCGGGCGGGAGTTGTTGACCACCAGACGTCCGTCGGTCACCATGCTGCGCATGCCCCATCAGTCAGCTGAGCCGAGCACCTGCGCAGTCCGGATGCCCGCTCGGCAATGGCGGAGGGTCGACCGCGTCCTCGACAACGTGGTTAGCCTCGGTCTTTCGCTAACTGTTGATCAAGGCCGTTGAGGCGGCTGGTTGATCTTTCGGGTGGTCATTGCTGGCGTGGGTATACCGGTGGCCC
>NZ_JBIAIL010000077.1:0-10997 GCF_042871425.1 Micromonospora sp. NPDC005806
GCTACAAGAACGACGGCCGGACCGTGCGGATCGCCGACTCGGCGAACCCGGCGGTTCCCGCCTACTGGATGACCACCATCGACCTGGCGAACTGGGCCTCCACCCGCGGCTACTCCGCCTGATCCCGCCTCCGGCCCTCGGGCACCGGCTCGATGTGAGCCGGTGCCCGTCGCCATTCCTGACCTGCGCAGGCACGGGTGCCCACGACGACATCGGCGCAAACACCCAGCATTGGTGAACGACCCGGCTCGTCCTGGCCGGCCTTCTGCTGTTCGCGACGGCATCGCTGACCGCCGGACTGGGAACTCCGGTCCGCTGCTCCTCGCCGGTCGGGTCGGGCAGGGTATGGCCGCCGCCATGCTGTCGCCGGCCGCCCTGTCGCTCGTCGTCACGATTTTCGAGGGCGACGAACGCAACCGTGCGCTCGGCATCTGGTCCGCCCTGGGCGGCAGCGGCGCCGCCCTCGGCGTCCTGCTCGGCGGACTGCTTACCGCCGGACCGGGCTGGGCATGGATCTTCTACATCAACGTCCCGGTCGGACTGGTGCTGTTCCTTACCCTCCGCTCCCAACTGCCGGCGCAGCCGGCACCCGCCACCAGAGCCGCCCTCGACGTTACCGGCGCCGCCCTGGTGACCGCCGCCACCGCATCCCTGATCTACGCGCTGATCAGGGCGGGAGACCACGGCTGGGCCACGTGGACCACCGCCGCACTGCTACTGGTATCGGCGCTCCTCTACGCCGCCTTCGTGGCGCGTCAGCGCCTGGCCGCGAGCCCGCTGATGAACGTGCGGCTGCTGACCCGCAGGCCCGTGGCAACCGGCACCCTGCTGATCCTCGTTGCCACCGCACTCATGATCATGATGTTCTTCCTCGGCACCTTCGCCCTTCAAGCGCATCACCGATATGGCGCACTGGCCACCGGCCTGCTCTTCCTCCCCATCGCACTGTCCACCATGCTCGGCGCCGACATCGCGGGACGCGTCATCGGACGCACCGGACCCCGCGCCCTAGCAGTGACCGGGCTGGTCATCGCCGCCGCGGGCCTGACCATCCCCGCGATCTGGAACGCAGTCGCCCCCCTGGTGACCGGAATGGCGGTCGCAGCGGCCGGCACCGGATCACTGTTCGTGGTTGCCTCCGCCACCGCGCTGGGCCAAGTTGCGGCACACGAAGCTGGCCTCGCCTCCGGAATCGTCAGCACGTTCCACGAGTTCGGAGCCTCACTCGGCGCTGCCGTCGTATCCAGTATCGCCGCCGCCAGCATCGCCGGCACCAGCACCGACGGGTTCTCCCACGGCTTCACCACCGGCGCCATCGTCGCCGCTGTCACTGCCCTCGCCGCGCTCGCCATCACACCCAGCTCCCGCTCCATATGACCGGCCGCCGGCAGGCCGCCGGCGGAGGCTTCCGCTGGCGGCGTCGGCTATGTCTGCCCGCCGCGTCTGAGCTTGCCGTTCAAGCCCCGATGAGTCATAGAGACCGCCGTCGGTGTTCCACTCTCGATCGCCCGCCTTCGCGATCATGCTGCCCGAGGCCGCGAGGGCCGCCGGCATCGAATGGTGGGCTTGGGTCGCGACGACCCCCGCCGTCGCTGGAGCGATCGCCCGCGTGCTGGCTGGCAGGACGATGCAGGTGACCGGCGCAGTAGCTGTTCTGCCCAGAAAGGTTGGGGACGCGGCTGGCGGGTGCACCGACGAGTGCGGTGTGGCTGCGGTGATTGTAGTGGTGCAGCCATGCGGGCAAGGCGGCCCGTCGAGCCGTCTCTGAGGAATACGGCTTGGCGGGCGCCTTGACGAGGCGTGACCTTGTCGGCGTGGTCAAACCGGCCGTGACCAGAGCGGACGTCATTGCCGGCACCTGCAGGACCAGGCAACGGCGGCGGCCTTCGACAATGCCGCTCAGCGGACCCTTTTCGTCGCCCGCTTGCGGGGCGGCGTCAACAGGTCGGCGACCGCCGCGATCGCGGACGGCACTAGGCGGTAGTACGCCCAGACGCCCCGCTTCTCCCGCTCAAGCAGACCGGCCTCGGTGAGGATCCGAAGGTGATGACTCACGGTCGGCTGGGAGAGACCAAGCGGCGCGGTGAGGTCACTCACGGACGCCTCGCCCTCCGGAGCGGACTGGATCAGACTGAGCAGTCGCAGTCGCAGTCGCAGCCGGGCCGGGTCGGCGAACGCCTTCAGCACTCCCGCGAGCCGCCCGGCATCGGCACGCTTGATCGGCTCGCCAGCAAGCGGCGAGATGGCAGGTGCAGCGGTTTTCGGGGTTCCCACGTCCTCCATCGTTCCACCAACACCATCGATATGCGGGTGGAACCAGGACCGGGTCACCGTCAGTTTGCGGGTAGGGCCCGTGTTGCCGACCGTGTCCGTGGCGGGACGGGCGAGTGTCGGCGTCGGCCTAGCGTGTCGGGAATTTAGGGCCCACTCGGCATGATGATCGGCGGGCGGAGGGAGGTGCCGATTGTGCCCGGATCGTGTGACGTGGTGGTCGTCGGGGGCGGGCAGGCGGGTGCCGGGAGTTCGGCTGGCACGTCCAGTGGGACGCCGAGACGGCGAGCTGGTCGCGGTGCGCCCCCGGACGTGTCCGGGTCCGGGGGCGACCTAAGCCGGCTCTACCGGCATGCGCGCTGGGACGCCCAGGCGCGGCGCTGGCGCGGTGCCGATGAATCAGGCGATAAGGGTGTGCGCGAGGCCGATGAGGGCGCCGGCCGCGATGTACCAGGCGTTGTTGAGTTTGGTGCGCCATAGCAGGAGCAGGGTGACCACGGCGATGGCCACGGTGAGCGGATCCACGATGGCGGTACGGGCCAGCTGGTAGGAGACGCCGGCCATCAGGGCCAGCGCGGTGACGTTGACGCCGTCGAGCATCACGGAGGTCCAGGGCGAGGACCGGATCGTGTTAGTGAGCCGGGTCAGCAGGCCGACGAAGAGGAACGATGGCAGGAAGATCGCCACGGTCGCGAGGAACGCGCCGATGGGGCCGGCCACCACGTAGCCGATGAACGTGGCGGTGGTGAAGACCGGGCCGGGGGTGACCTGGCCGATGGAGACGGCGTCGATGAGCTGCTGCTCGGTGATCCAGTGGAGCCGGTCGACGAAGTCACCACGCAGGAAGGCCAGCAGCACGTAGCCGCTGCCGTAGAGCACGGACCCGATCTTCAGCATCGTGGCGAACAGTTGCCACAGTTGGCCACCGCCCGGGTTGGGAAAGAGCGGGTGTCCGCTGCCCACGGCAAGGGGTACCGCGACCAGGCCGTGGAGCCGGCCACGCAGAGGATGGCGCACGACCCGGGCCGCGGCAGCCAGGATCGCTCCGGAGGCCAGGATCAGCAGCTCGTTGACGCCGAGCAGATAGGCGGCCAGGGCAGCGACGGCCAGCACCGCCAGCCAGACGTTTTTGATCACGACTCGCAGCAGCCCGAACAGCGCGTGGGCGATGATCCCGATCACGACGGGCACCACCCCGTACAGAACTCCGCGGACCTCGGGCGTCTGACCGTAGGTGACGTAGGCCCAGGCGAGGGCGGTGACCATCAGCGCCGCGGGCAGGATGAAACACAGTCCAGCCGCGAGCAGGCCCCGCCAGCGTGCCCGGTCGAACCCGAGGTGAATCGCCAACTCGGTCGAGTTGGGGCCCGGGATCAGGTTGGTCGCGCCGATCAGATCCACGAACCGCTCATCAGTCACCCAGCCGCGGCGGCGTACCAGCTCGTCGCGCATCATCGCGGTATGCGCCGCCGGGCCGCCGAACGCGATCGTGCCGAGCTTCAGGAACAGCAGAGCCACGTCCCGCACGGACGAGCCCTGAGGGCCCCGGCCCTTCCGGGTTTCGTCGCGATCGCCGCCGGCAGCAGGATGCTCATCGTCCATAGCCTCCTCCGTCCGCCCGGTCGATGTCGACGCCCCGCATCTTGCCCCGTTGATCGAGGCAAGCCATCGGGGACCCGGGGCGCTCCCCCGCGCTCCAAGCCCGCCGGGTAGTCCACCGGCGTTCAGTCGTGCTCGGGGATTCCGGCCACCCGGTGCGAGGCAGCGTGGATGACCTCGGCTACGAGCCGGCGGACGTGGCCGCCTCGGGCCATGTAGATGGCGCGGCGGCCCTCACGTCGCACGCTCACCAACCCAGCCAGCCGAAGCTTGCCGAGGTGCTGGGACACCGCCGGCCGCGCCAGGCCCACCGCAGACACCAGCGCCGTCACGTCGTGCTCCCCCTCGCTGAGTAGCCACATCAGCCGCAGCCGCGTCCCGTCAGCCAGCATCCGCAGCATCTCGGTCGCCGCCTCCACCTGGTCGCCGCCAGGGAGGCGTTGTTGCAGGTGATTGGCATCTGCAGTGTTGTCGCGTGCGCACATGAGCACATATTATCTCCGGCGACCGGGGTACGGACTGTCCGTGCGGCGGGGAAGCCTGGGGGAGCGGTGAACGATCACGAGCACGAGCACGGTCACAGCCATGATCACGGCCACGACCACTCGCACGATCATCAGAAACACGACCACGACCATCGCCGCGGCGGCAGGGCGCTCGCCTTGTGGCACCGACTGAGTCACGCCGCGGTGCCGCACTCGCACGACTCCCGGGCGAAGATCGACCCCGCCCTGGAGACCTCCCGCGACGGGCTGCGGGCCCTGTGGATCTCCCTGGTCGGCCTTGGGATCACCGCACTCGCCCAGGCGGTCATCGTCGTGCTCTCGGGCTCGGTCGCCCTGCTCGGCGACACCCTGCACAACGTCGCCGACGCCCTGACCGCCGTGCCGCTGGGGATCGCCTTCCTGCTCGGCCGGCGCGCCGCCACCCGCGCCTACACCACGGTGCACACGGACCCCGACACCCATCCCGGCGACCACCACCACACCGACCTGTCCCACCAACGCCGCCAAACCCCTCGCCGGACGTGACACCTGGCTCTACCAGCACGTGCGGTGAGGCGCCGACGCCTGCCACTGACGAAGGTGGCGCACCGCTGGTGCGCCGAACAGGCCATAAGGCGGTCGGATCGCGCGTGGGCACCCCGGCTGCCGGGAGGCGGTCGCTGACGCCGGCGAGGGCCTGGCGGACCTGGTGGTGGTGCCGTCGGTGGAGCGGCTCGGCTTCGGCAAGCAGGTGTTCAAGCGGATCGCGGCGGTGCGCCGAGCGGGCGGCGACATCGCCGGCCCCGCAGTGCGGGACGGCGCGGTAGGCCGGGTGATCACGTCCTCGGCCGCCGAGCTAGTCCGCACAGCGGACCAGCGAGCGCGGGGGAAGCACCCAACGGAACCGCACAAAGTGCGTAACCGCTCGTCGAATTATGTAGTTTCCGACGCGGAGCTAGTCCGCTGAGCGGACCAACCCGGGCGCGTCACGGCGAGGCCGTCGCCCGCCCATCGCGTTTGTCGCAGTCTCCGCCGATGCGCGGCTCGACCTTGCACGTTATGGGCGCGGCCGTTCCTTCTGCCCGGCCTCCAGGAGTTGGATCATCTCGGCGACGCGTCGGGGGCGTTGGTCGGGTTGGCGTTTGGTGGCGTCGATCCAGCGCAGGTAGGCACGCCGGTAGAACTGGGCCAGGGAGTCGAAGAACGCGGCGGCCTGCGGGTGCGCTTCCAGCGCGGCGGCCACGTCTTCGGCTAGGTCCTGGCGTTGAGGACCTTCCGGCTCGATGTTCACGTTGACGCTGTCGCCCGCGGCGAGACCGCAGCAGCGTAGCCAAGCCGGGCCGAGGGTGAATCCGAAGCCGTCACCGTGTGGTTCGACAACGCCTCTCACGCCCATGCCGTTGACGGTGCCGCGGATGTGGTGGCGCGGCTTGGTTCCCCAGACGGTGTCCGTGTTGAACGGGACCGGGATCAGCACCCGGCCCCGAGTGGCTGCGGCGACAGTGCCGGTGAACTGTTGACTCTTCGCGGAGCCGGCCATGGAGGCACCTCATGTTTCGGTTCGGCAGCGGGCGGGCCGGTGGCGTCAGCTCAGGCGAGCAGCGGCTCGAAGATGTCGCGGCCCAGCGTGATGGCCTGGTCCTGGTCGAGGACGGTGGCGGCCAGGCCGGGGTGGGCAGTGATCCACGCCTGGGCGTTGGATGCGTTCGTGAAAAAGTTGATGGTGGAGCAGCAGGTGTCCACCGAGGAGCCGGTTCCGCCGGTGGCCGCATACACGATCACCGCGTCCGCCGGCTGGTAGGTCGCGGCGCCGTTCGTGATGGTCACGCGCACCGGTTCGCGGGTGTGCGGATCGGCGGAGGTGATCACCGCGTCGTCGCCGAGCATGAACGGCATGCCCAACGCGTCGATGGCGCACATCGCGAACACCTCGACGTCGCCGAGTGACACCACGTGCGGCGTGGGTGCCGGCGAGAACGGGTAGGCCGCGACCAGACGCCCGGCGCTGTCGACGGCGACAAGATCCTGCCGAGCGAGATCACGCACCGCCTTCGCAGCGTCCAGGTCTGCCGCATCGACGGCGGCGCGAATGTCGGCGTCGCTGGGAGCGGCTCCGGTGGCGGCGAAGTGGCGCAGAATCGCCCGGTGCACCTGCCGCAGCCTGTGCGGCAGCTGCTCGGCCCGGCGGGGCCGGTCGGTCCGGATCGCGTTGCCCGGCTGTGTGCAGCAGTCCGCCAAGCACGGCTCCATCGCGGCGGTAGTGGTAGCGGCTTCGGCGCCCATTGCCCGGCGCAGGGCAGCACGGATGCGCTCGATGGTGGGGAGATCCAGGCGGCATGCCGCCGGCCCGTCGCTGCTGCCGCCCATCACGTCCTCGCCGTTGACCAGGATCGACGGCGACGGGTAGTCGCCCACGACCTCGGTGACCGCCGTAGGCAGCCCGAGGTCGGCCAGCGCGTCGTGCAGCGCCTGCCGAGCCGGAGCAAGATTCGGGCAGTCGGGGACGGAACGAAGCTCGACCAGCACCCGATTCGGCAGTGCTGACAGGTGCTCCGCCACGAGCCAATCGCGCGCGCCGGCCTCGGCGTCGTCAGCATCTGCTGCTGTAGTCATCACAGCCTCCTCATGGCAAGCGGCCTCGATGGCACAACGCGCACCCCGTGGCCGTCACGGCTCTACCCGTAGCAGACTGGACCTTCCAGTGCAGGGGAAGGTCAAGGCGTGACGAGAGAAGGTCACCGGATGCGGATCGGGGAACTCGCCGAAGCGACCGGCACCACCACCAAGACACTGCGCTTCTACGAAGCCGGCGGCCTACTTCCGCCCGCCGCACGCACCAGTGCCGGCTACCGGGACTACGGCCAAGACGCGGTTGCCAGGCTCGACTTCATCCGCCGCGGCCGCACCGCCGGGCTCACCCTCGCCCAGATCCGCGACATCCTCACCGTCCGCGACGCCGGCCAGGCGCCCTGCGGACACGTACGCCAACTGCTCG
The DNA here is from genome assembly GCF_042871425.1 of Micromonospora sp. NPDC005806. Taxonomy (NCBI): domain Bacteria; kingdom Bacillati; phylum Actinomycetota; class Actinomycetes; order Micromonosporales; family Micromonosporaceae; genus Micromonospora; species Micromonospora sp. NPDC005806. The sequence continues at coordinate 7,351 of NZ_JBIAIL010000077.1, forward strand.
CCGAACAGCTCGACGCCATCGACGCCCAGCTCGCCGACCTGCACGCTCTCCGCGCCACCGTAGTCCGGCTCCACGACTCCGCCACCAACGCCGAACCCGACAACTGCCACCCCGAGCAGGTCTGCCGCTACCTGTAAGCCGCCCGCTGAAAGGAGGGGGTCGCGGTGAGCGTCGCCACCGAAACCGTCCGAGAATCCGACCACGAACACTGCGGCTGCTGCGGCCGCCAGCTGCCCGCACGCGAGGTCGTCGAGCTGGGAAACACCCCTGGCGTGTTCATCTGCGGCGGCTGCGCGATCTGGGCAGCGCGGCGGATCGGCCCCACCGCCGCGCTGCGTCAGCTACGGTTCACCCCGCTCGGTCGCCTGCTGCGCCGGCTTACTCGCCGCAAAGACAGATAGGGCAAGGTGTGCTCACGTCCTGCGGGCAAGGCGGAAGGCCACTGCACAGTGATCGAAGCTTCCACCGCGACGACGACCTGCACGATCGTCACGATCGTGCAACATGGAACCATCACCACCGAAGGCGTTGGCATTTCGTACCAGGCGCCACCCGCATCGCGGCGATAACCGGGGGCACTGGCGCCTACGAAGGCGCCAAGGGCCATGCCACCGTCCTGTCCAACCCCGCCGCTCATTCGCCGGTGACCTTCGTCCTGTATCGGCGCTGACTGGGTTCCGCCGCGCATCGCAGTCCGGGCCGACCCGCGGCTCCGGCGCACATCGGCGCAGGCGCGGCACCGCATGACCAGGTGCCCGCCGCATCCTTGGCGTGCCCGCAGTCCCCGCGTCTCGCGACCCATCTCAATTCGGTGCTAACATCGCGCCGTGGCGATTGGTTGTGTTCCGGGGCTGGCTCCTGCCGTGGCGCTGTTCCGGTCCCTCGGCGATCCGACCCGCCTGGCGATCCTGCAGCGGCTGGCGTGCGGCGAGGCGCGGGTGGTGGACCTGACCGGCGAGCTGGGCATGGCGCAGTCGACGGTGTCGAAGCACCTGGCATGTCTTCGTGACTGCGGCCTGATCGACTACCGAGTGGACGGGCGCCAGTCGGTCTACGCACTCACCCGACCGGAGCTGCTGGACCTGCTGCGCTCGGCAGAACAACTCCTCGCCGCCACGGGAGAAGCAGTCGCCCTGTGCCCGGTCTACGGCACGCCTGCCAACTCCAGGGCGGAGGCCAGCGCGTGAGCACATCTCTGCTGACCCCGGAGCGCCGGGCCGCGCTGTCCCGACGCAGCCTGTGGCTGGCCTACGCCACCGCCGGCTACAACCTGCTTGAGGGCCTGATCGCGATCACCGCCGGCGCGGCGGCCTCGTCTGCCGCGCTGCTCGGCTTCGGCCTGGACTCCCTCGTTGAGGTGTCCAGCGCAGCTGTGGTGATCTGGCAGTTCCGCTCACGGGTACCCGAGGACCGGGAACGGCTGGCGCTACGGCTGATCGCCGTCTCGTTCTTCGCCCTGGCCGCCTGGGTGACCTTCGATGCCCTGCGGTCACTGGTCAGCGGCGGCGAGGCTGAGCACAGCCCCGTCGGCATCGGCATCGCCGTCGCGTCGCTGATCGTGATGCCGCTGCTCGTACGGGCCAAGCGCCGCACCGGACGGGAACTCGGCTCGGCCACGGTCATGGCCGACTCGACACAGACCATGCTGTGCACCTACCTGTCCGCGGTGCTGCTCGTCGGCCTGGCCCTCAACGCCGCCTTCGGCTGGACGTGGGCCGACCCGATCGCCGCACTCGTCATCGCCGGCGTCGCGGTCAAGGAAGGCGTGGAAGCCTGGCGCGGCGAGCACTGCGACGACTGCGCACCCCTGCCCGCCGCCGCCGGCAGCGGCCAACCCTCGGGCTGCGCCGATGGATGCTGCACCGACCGGAACGCGTGACCCAGAAACCATGCCAGGCTGGGGCCCCTAAAGTACACGGCGTGTGGGACGCGCCGCAGATCCGCCGCGACCGCTGTTGGAACTCCAACCCTCTACCCGCCACGACCCGGCAAGGCGGTTAGTCCACCGGGCATCCCGTACATGGCGCGGAGCCGAGTCCGCGGGGGAGGCCGACATGGCTGCCACGGGCATGCGCGCCGGTGTGATGGACCACGCCATCACCGACGCGCTGGATTGTCACCGGATCTGTGAGGAGACGCTGTCGTACTGCCTGCAGCAGGGCGGTCGGCACGTCGAGGCCCGCCGGCGTAGCCGTGCCCGTTGTGGAACTCGTCCGGCGCGTCGCCGACCAGCTCGCGGACCTGGCGGTAGGGGAAGGCGACCACGTGCGGGTCGGCGCGGGCCCGGCCGATCAGGCGGCGCAGGTCGGCGGGGGAGTCGACGACGCGCTCGAGGACGGTCACGCCGGTGGGCGAGTTGTCGGCCCGGTCCCAGCGGATCGTGATGTGCCAGCGCGTTCGCCACTCCACGCCCGCAGGTTAGTCGAACACATGTTCTACAGATGCGTGACACGGACCGTAGCTGGACCACTTCGCGGTTGTGCTGGTCGGGTTGGCCACGTGAGCGGTTACCGCCGGAGCGGGGATGTCGGTGTCCGCCGGCCTCGCGCCCCCTGCGATGGACGCTCGCCTCATTATCTCCTATTCTCCTAAGGAGGTTGGGAGGTCAGTCGGTATGCGCCGTAGGGAGAACTGCTCGTCGGACCGGGTACCCGTCGGGCCACATCAGTGGCGAATCGTTGGCCCGGTCGCGTCGCGGGCCACTCCTGAGCGATGTGGGGTCAGGTAACCATGGCGAAGACCAACCGACCAAGCGGCAAACCCAAGCCGAAGCCGCGCCGACCCGTGGCGAAGGCAGTAGCTGGCGGGCGTTCGCCCGCGCTGATCGCGACGTTCGTCGCGGTGGGTGTCCTCGCCGCCGCCATCATCGGCTACGCCATCTACGCGGGCACCCGTGGCGGCGGCCCGTCGCCCACCATCTCCGGGCTGGTCGACTACCGGAGCAGCGACCCGAAGATGCTCACCCGCAACCACGTCCGCGGCACCGTCGCCTACCCGGTGAGCCCGCCGGTCGGCGGCGACCACAACCCGGTCTGGCAGGACTGCATGGGTGACGTGTATCCGGCGGCCATCGCCAACGAGAACGCGGTGCACAGTCTCGAGCACGGCGCCGTGTGGATCACCTACCGGCCGGACCTGCCCGCCGACCAGATCGAAACGCTGGCCGGGAAGGTCCGCGGCACGCCGTATCTGTTCATGTCACCGTTCCCGGGGCTGGACCGGCCGATCTCCCTGCAGGCGTGGGGCTTGCAACCCAAGGTCGACACCGCCACCGACCCGCGCATCGAAGAGTTCATCCGGCAGTTCCGGATCACGGCCGCCCCCGAACGGGGCGCGTCCTGCTCGAACGGGGTCACCGCCACCGGCACCACCCCGCACCACGCACCCGGCGGATGACACCCACACCGCCGGTCCACCCGCAACAGCCGTGAAGACACCATCCTCACGCCGATCCCGCAGACCGGGTTCGCCCCGGGATGCGCGTCGATCCGACCCGACACGGAGCACCCCACCCGGCGTGTCACCAACCCGGTGAACCTTCTTGGTCAGCGCACTAGCCTCGGTCTTTCGCTAACTGTTGATCAAGGCTGTTGAGGCGGCTGGTTGATCTTTTGGGTGGTTGTTCGGGTCGTGGGCGTGCCGGTGGC
>NZ_JBIAIL010000078.1:0-10988 GCF_042871425.1 Micromonospora sp. NPDC005806
CGGGCGGTGGTTGGGGCGGGCGTGGCCGGGCTGGTGACCCCCGGCGGCGGGCCGGGCGGGGGCCCGGGCGGGCCACACCCGACAACCGCAACCACAGACACAAACGCAACCACAGAGACAAGCGCAACCACAGACGCGCCTACCGGGCCTGAACACCTAGGGTGGTCACCGTGGCGACCCTTCTGCTTCTGCGACACGGCCGGACCACCGCGAACGCCGACGGCGGTCTGGCCGGGCGGCAACCGGTCGAGTTGGACGAGACCGGTCGAGCCCAGGCCATGGCGGTCGGGGAGCGGCTGAAGGGACTGCCGCTCGCGGCCGTGGTGACCAGCCCGCTGATCCGCTGCCGGCAGACCCTGGAGCTGGCGCTGCCGGAGGCCGAGCCGGTGGTGGAGGAGGGCCTGATCGAGTGCGGGTACGGCGCCTGGGAGGGGCAGCCGCTGAAGAAGTTGGCGAAGGAGCCGCTCTGGCCGGTGGTCCAGCAGCATCCGAGCGCCGCCGTGTTCCCGGAGGGGGAGTCGATGGCGGCGATGTCGGCGCGCGCGGTCGCGGCGGTCCGCGCCTGGGATGCGCGGGTCACCGCCGAGCACGGACCGGAGGCGGTGTGGTTGGCCTGCAGCCACGGCGATGTGATCAAGGCCATCGTGGCCGACGCGCTCGGCGTACACCTGGATCTTTTCCAGCGGATCGTCGCGGACCCGGCGTCGGTGACGGCGATCCGTTACACGCCGATGCGGCCGTTTCTGGTCCGGCTGAACGACACCGGCGGTGACCTGGCCGGCCTGGTGCCGCCGCCCCGCAAGCGGCGCCGGCGGGCGGCGCGGGCGACGGACTCGGATGCGGCGGTGGGCGGCGGCGCGGGAGCGGCCGGGTGAGCCGGCCCGGCGCGCCCGGCAACGGCCCTCCTGGGCCCCGGCGTTTCGCCTTGGGCGGATTCAGCGTCGGTGCGCTGCGCGACGTTCCCACCCGCCGGATAGGGTCATGAGTATGACCCACCAGGTGCACGCCTTCGAGCCGCCCGAGCGGTTCGTCGCCGGAACCGTCGGCCCGCCGGGGGAGCGTACGTTCTTCCTGCAGGCGCGCGGCGGTGGCCGGGTGGTTAGCGTCGCGCTGGAGAAGGTCCAGGTGTCCCTGCTCGCCGAGAAGCTGGACGAGCTGCTCTCCGAGGCGCAGCGCCGCTTCGGCGTCGAGCTGCCGGAGCTCCCCGCCGCGGTCGGCGACAATGACCCGCTGGACAACCCGGTCGACGAGGAGTTCCGGGTCGGCACGCTGGGCCTGGCCTTCGACGTGGACAGCGCCACCGTGGTGATCGAGGCGATCGCCGTCGGTGAGACGGAGGTCGAGGTCGCGCTGGGCGAGGCCGACGACGACGAGGACGAGGATCCGGACGAGCCGGACGACGACCTCGACCGGCTCCGGGTCCGGCTGACTCCCGAGGCGACCCGCGCGTTCATCGAGCGGGCCCGCCGGGTGGTCAACGCCGGACGCCCGCCCTGCCCGCTCTGCGGCCAGCCGTTGGACCCGGCGGGCCACCTCTGCCCGCGGCACAACGGTTATCACCGGTGACCTCGTCGGAACTCCAGCCCCGACAGGACGGCGCCGCCGCGCTGCGACTGCTCAGCGACGGTGAGCTGGCCCTGGAGGGGCGGCTGGTCGAGGCCTCCAACACGACCCTGCGCGGCATCCTCAGCCTGGACGGGATGACGGTTCGCTGCGTCTACAAGCCGGTACGCGGCGAGCGTCCGCTCTGGGACTTCCCGGACGGCACGCTCGCCGGCCGGGAGGTCGCGGCGTACCTGGTCTCCCGGGCGAGCGGCTGGGACCTGGTGCCACCGACGGTGCTGCGGGACGGCCCGTTCGGGCCCGGCTCCTGCCAGCTCTGGATCGACGAGCCGGAGGACGCCGAGCCGCTGGTCGGGTTCGTGCCGGCCGAGGCGGTGCCGCCGCGCTGGTTCCCGGTGGCCGCGGCCCGCGACGACGACGGCGCGGCGTACGCGCTCGCGCACGCCGACGACCCGCGGCTGGCCCGTCTCGCCGTCCTCGACGCCGTGCTCAACAACGCCGACCGCAAGGGCGGTCACGTGATCGTGGGCCCGGACGACCGGATCTACGGGGTCGACCATGGCGTCTGCTTCCACGTCGAGGAGAAGCTGCGTACGGTCCTCTGGGGCTGGGCCGGCCGGGAGCTGCCGCCGGACGCGGTGGCGATGCTCGACGGGCTGGCCGGCCAACTCACCGGCGCCCTCGGCGACGAGCTCGCCGAGCACCTGACCATCAGCGAGGTCGCCGAGCTGGCGGCCCGGGTGGACCGGCTGCGCGGGACCGGCCGCTTCCCGCTGCCCCCGGAGGACTGGCCGGCCATGCCCTGGCCGCCGATGTGAACCATTGTCGCGTTGATCACCCGTAGCCCGGCACGCGAGGGCCTGACGGATCGTTAGGCTGACGGTCATGGAGTCTTGGGCGGGACACGAGGTGCCACGGCTGCCGGGTAGGGGCGAGCCACTGCGGTTGTACGACTCGGCACGGCAAGGTGTCCAGCCCAGCCAGCCCGACGGGGACGCGGCGATGTACGTCTGCGGCATCACCCCGTACGACGCCACCCACCTCGGCCACGCCGCCACCATGATCACGTTCGACCTGGTGCAGCGGATGTGGCGGGACGCCGGCCTGACCGTCCGGTACGTGCAGAACGTCACCGACATCGACGACCCGCTGCTGGAGCGGGCCGAGCGCGACGGCGAGGACTGGAAGGTCCTCGCGATGCGGGAGACCGCACTGTTCCGCGAGGACATGGAGGCGCTGCGGATCATCCCGCCGGCGCACTACGTCGGCGCGGTGGAGTCGATCCCGGACATCGCCGAGCAGGTGCTCGTCCTGCTCAAGGACGGCGCCGCGTACCGGCTCGACGACGGCACCGACGACGTCTACTTCGACATCGCCGCCGCCCCCGCGTTCGGCTACGAGTCCAACCTGTCTCGGGACGAGATGCTGAAGCTCTTCCCGGAGCGAGGCGGGGACCCGGACCGGGCCGGCAAGCGCGACCCGCTCGACCCGCTGCTGTGGCGGGGCGCCCGGGAGGACGAGCCGTCCTGGCCGGGCGGCGAGCTGGGGGCCGGCCGGCCCGGCTGGCACATCGAGTGCGCGGTGATCGCGCTGAACCTGCTCGGCGACCGGATCGACGTGCAGGGTGGCGGCAACGACCTGATCTTCCCGCACCACGAGTGCTCGGCGGCGCACGCCGAGCGGCTCACCGGCGAGGCGCCGTTCGCCGACCACTACGTGCACGCCGGCATGATCGGCCTGGACGGCGAGAAGATGTCGAAGTCCAAGGGCAACCTGGTCTTCGTGTCCCGGCTGCGGGCGGACCGGGTGGACCCGATGGCGATGCGGCTGGCCCTGATGAGCGGGCACTACCGCGCCGACCGCTCGTGGACCGACGAGCTGCTCGCCGCCGCGCAGGAGCGGCTGGCGCGCTGGCGCCGGGCCGCCGCCGTGCCGGCCGGGCCGTTCGGGAAGGCGTTCCTGGCCGCGGTACGCGCCCGACTCGCCGACGACCTCGACACCCCGGGCGCCCTGGCGGTGGTCGACGACTGGGCCGCGCAGGCCCTGGCCGGGGTCGCCGACGACGCCGACGCGCCGAAGCTCTTCGCGGACACCGTCGACGCGCTCCTCGGCATCCGCCTCTGAGCGGCCGCCCGGCGGCGGCGGTCAGCCGAGGACGAGGCCGGGATCCGGGTCGGGCTGTTCGGCCGGGGCGGGGATCTTGTACTCCTCGGTGAGCGTGGTCATCGGACCGGGCCAGGTGGCCTGGGCGACCTCGATCGGTCTGCGCCGCTCGTCGTACGCGACGTGCAGCAGGTGCAGCACCGGGGTGTCCGGCCGGATCTGCAGCGTCTCCGCCTCCTCCCGGCTGGGCTGGCGGGCGCTGATCGTGTCGGTCGCGCTGACGTACCGCCGGCCGGTGGCCTCCTCGGCCTCCTGGTAGAGCGGGCGGCCGAACGCCTCGGCCCGTTCCAGGGAGGTGCCGGCGGTGTCGGCCGGCAGGAACCAGGAGGCGCCGACCTCGACCGGGGATTCGTCGGTGCGGACCAGGTGGCGCCGGCACAGCAGTTCGGTGCCGTCGGCGACCCCGAACGCGTCGGCCACCTCGGGCGGGGCGGGGGCCCGGCCGACGGCGACGAGCTGCTGCTTGTACCGGGCGGCCAGATCGGTGTGATAGCCGCGGAAGCCGCCGTACCGCCCCCGGGAGAGGCGGTTGAGCCGGCGCCGGGTGCCCCGGACGTACGTACCGGAGCCGGGTTTGGTGATCAGGATGCCCTCGACCCGCAGCTGGTCGACGGCCCGCTGCACGGTCTGCTTCGCCACGCCGAACATCTCGGCGATGGCCGGGATGGACGGCAGTCGTTCGCCGGGCGCCCAGTCGCCGCGGCGGACCTGGGCCTTGAGCTGCGCGGCGATCTGGCGGTGCGGGAACTCGGCCGCGCCCGGGTTGATCTGCATGCCCGCCTCCTCATGACAGCTAGGTTCCTAGGATGCCGTAGAGGCGGTGACGTCGCCACCCCGGACCCGAAAAACCGGGCCCCGAAGGACCCGGTTCTCGACCGCTCGATCGCTACCAGGAGCCGGCCGTCGGGCCGGCGGAGCCGCCCCGGCGGCGCAGGTACTTCTCGAACTCCTGGGCGATCTCGTCCCCGGTCAACGGGGTGATACCGGCGTCGCCGACCCGCTCCTCCAGCTCCCGGACGTACTCGCCCAGCTCGGCGTCCTGCTCGGCGGCGCTGCGCACCCGCTGCTCCCACTCGGCGGCCTCCTCGGCCAGGTCGGCCATCGGCACCGGCAGGTCGAGCACCTCCTCGACCCGGTGCAGCAGCGCGAGGGTGGCCTTGGGACAGGGCGGGTTGTTGGCGTAGTGGGGTACGTGCACCCAGAACGACACCGCGTCGACCTCGGCCCGGCTGCAGGCGTCGTGCAGCACGCCGACGATGCCGGTCGGGCCGTCGTAGCGGGTCGGGGTGAGCTGGTAGCGCTTCGCCGCGTCGGCGTCCGACGCGCTGCCGCTGATCGGCAGCGGCCGGGTGTACGGCACGTCGGCCAGCAGCGCGCCGAGCAGCACCACCCGCTCGACCTCCAGGCTGTGGCAGATCTCCAGGACCTGCTCGCAGAAGGTGCGCCAGCGCATGCTCGGCTCGATGCCGCGAATCAGCACCACGTCCCGCTCGGTGCCCTCCGGGCTGGCGACCATGAAGCGCGTGGTCGGCCACTCCACCCGTCGGGTCTCGCCCTCGGCCATGGTGATGGTCGGCCGGCTCACCTGGAAGTCGTAGAAGTCCTCGGGGTCCAGCTCGGTCACCTGCCGGGCCTGCCAGACCTGCTCCAGGTGCTCCACGGCGGCGGTGGAGGCGTCAGCCGCGTCGTTCCACCCTTCGAAGGCCGCGATGGCGACCGGGGACCGCAGCACCGGCAGCCCGTCGAACTCGGTCACGCCGTCACCTCACCCTGCTCGTCGGGAGCGTCGCCGGGTCCCCGCCCGGACGTCCGCCCGCCGTGCACGGTCGCGTCCCTGATGTCCTTCACGTCCGCCAGCCTACGTGCCGGTTCGGGATGCGGCCCGTCGGCCGCGCCGGTCGGCCGGGCCGACCCGTCGGACAGAACGGATGATTAGGGCACGGTGATCCCGCTGACAGTATGTGGGAACCGCTGAGTGCCTCGACCGGGTTTCGAACTGCCGCACTAACCTGGCTCTGTGCGGACTTCGTTGCTCGATGTGCTGGCAGACCGGATCCTCATCGCCGACGGGGCGATGGGGACAATGCTCCAGGCCGCCGACCTGACCCTGGACGACTTCGACGGCCTCGAGGGCTGCAACGAGATCCTCAACGTCACCCGCCCGGACGTCGTCCGGGGCGTGCACGAGGCGTACCTGGCCGCCGGCGCGGACTGCGTGGAGACCAACACCTTCGGCGCCAACCTGCCGAACCTGGCCGAGTACGGCATCGCGGAGCGGATCCGCGAGCTCTCCGAGGCGGGGGCGCGGCTGGCCCGGGAGGCTGCCGACGCGTACGCGACGTCGGAGCAGCCCCGGTTCGTGCTCGGCTCGATGGGCCCGGGCACCAAGCTGCCGACCCTCGGGCACGCCTCGTACGCCTCGCTGCGGGACGCGTACCAGGAGAACGCCGCCGGCCTGATCGCCGGCGGCGCGGACGCGCTGATCATCGAGACCTGTCAGGACCTGCTCCAGGTCAAGGCGGCGGTGGTCGGATCGAAGCGGGCGCGGGCCGAGCTGGGGCGGGATGTTCCGATCATCTGCCAGGTCGCCGTGGAGACCACCGGCACCATGTTGCTGGGCAGCGAGATCGGCGCGGCGCTGACCGCGATCGAGCCCCTCGGCGTCGACCTGATCGGCCTCAACTGCTCCACCGGCCCGGCGGAGATGGGCGAGCACCTGCGCTACCTGGCCCGGCACTCGCGCATCCCGATCTCGGTGATGCCGAACGCCGGCCTGCCCGTACTCACCGCCGACGGGGCATACTTCCCGCTCACGCCGGTCGAGCTGGCCGACGCCCTGGAACAGTTCGTCACCGAGTACGGCGTGGGCCTCGTCGGCGGCTGCTGCGGCACCACCCCCGAGCACATCCGGGTGCTGGTCGAGCGGCTGCGCGGGGCGCGGCCGGTGGCCCGGGAGCCGAAGCCGGAGGCGGGCGTCTCGTCGATCTACCACCACGTGCCGTTCGCCCAGGACTCCAGCACCCTGATGGTGGGGGAGCGGACCAACGCCAACGGCTCCAAGGCGTTCCGCGAGGCGATGCTCGCCGGCGACTGGCAGGCCTGCGTGGAGATCGCCCGCGGCCAGGCCCGGGACGGCTCGCACCTGCTCGACCTCTGCGTCGACTACGTCGGCCGGGACGGCACGACGGACATGGGCGAGCTGGCCAGCCGATTCGCCACCGCGTCCACCCTGCCGATCATGCTGGACTCCACCGAGCCGGCGGTGATCGAGGCCGGGCTGGAGATGCTCGGCGGGCGCTGCGTGGTCAACTCGGTGAACTTCGAGGACGGCGACGGCCCGGAGTCCCGCTACGCGCGGGTCATGCCGGTGGTCCGGGAGCACGGCGCCGCCGTGGTCGCCCTGCTCATCGACGAGGAGGGCCAGGCCCGCACCAGGGACTGGAAGGTGCGCGTCGCGGTACGGCTGATCGAGGACCTCACCGGCCGGTGGGGGCTGCGCCGGGAGGACATCCTCATCGACGCGCTGACCTTCCCGATCGCCACCGGGCAGGAGGAGACCCGCCGCGACGGGGTGGAGACGATCGAGGCGATCCGGGAGATCGCGGCCCGCTACCCGGGGGTCAACTTCACCCTCGGCATCTCCAACGTCTCGTTCGGCCTGAACCCGGCGGCCCGGCAGGTGCTCAACTCGGTCTTCCTGCACGAGTGCGCGCAGGCCGGCCTGACCTCGGCGATCGTGCACGCCAGCAAGATCCTGCCGATGTCGAAGATCCCCGACGAGCAGCGCGATGCCGCCCTCGACCTGGTCTACGACCGCCGCCGCGAGGGCTACGACCCGGTACAGCGGTTCATCGAGATCTTCGAGGGCGTCGACGCCGCGTCGGCGCGGGCCACCCGGGCCGAGGAGCTGGCCGCGCTGCCGCTGGACGAGCGGCTCAAGCGCCGAATCATCGACGGCGAGCGCAACGGCCTGGAGGCCGACCTGGACACCGCGATGGCGGAGGGACACGCGCCGCTGTCGATCATCAACGACCTGCTGCTCGACGGCATGAAGGTGGTCGGTGAGCTGTTCGGCTCCGGCCAGATGCAGCTGCCGTTCGTGCTCCAGTCCGCCGAGGTGATGAAGACCGCGGTGGCGTACCTGGAGCCGCACATGGAGAAGTCCGACGACGACGGCGGCAAGGGGCGCATCGTGCTCGCCACGGTCAAGGGCGACGTGCACGACATCGGCAAGAACCTGGTCGACATCATCCTGTCCAACAACGGCTACGAGGTCGTCAACATCGGCATCAAGCAGCCGATCAACGCCATCCTCGACGCCGCCGAGGAGCACCGGGCCGACGCGATCGGCATGTCCGGGCTGCTGGTCAAGAGCACGGTCATCATGAAGGAGAACCTGGCCGAGATGGCTTCGCGCGGCGTCGCGGAGCGCTGGCCGGTCCTGCTCGGCGGGGCGGCGCTCACCCGGGCGTACGTGGAGGACGACCTGCGGTCGGCGTTCCCCGGGCAGGTGCACTACGCCCGGGACGCGTTCGAGGGGCTGTCCCTGATGGACCGGGTGATGGCGGCCAAGCGGGGCGGCGCGCCGATGGTCGACCCGGAGCGGGAGGCCGCCCTGGCGGCCCGCCGGGAGCGTCGGGAGCGGCAACGGGCGATGGTCCGCGAGGCGCTGCCTGAGCTGGACGACGCCTCGGTCCGTTCCGACGTGGCCGCCGACGTGGCGGTGCCCACCCCGCCGTTCTTCGGCACCCGGGTGGTCAAGGGGGTGCCGCTGGCCGACTACGCGGCGCTGCTCGACGAGCGGGCCACCTTCCTCGGCCAATGGGGGCTGCGTGGCGCCCGCGGCGGCAAGGGACCGTCGTACGAGGAACTGGTGGAAACCGAGGGGCGGCCCCGGCTGCGCTACTGGCTGGACCGGCTCATTGCCGACAAGGTCCTCGAGGCGGCCGTGGTGTACGGCTACTTCCCGGCGTACTCCGAGGGCAACGACCTGGTGGTGCTGGACGAGAACGGGCACAGCGAGCGAGCCCGGTTCTCCTTCCCCCGGCAGCGGCAGGAGCGGCGGCTCTGCCTGGCCGACTTCTTCCGGCCCCAGGGCGACGAGTTGGACGTGGTGGCGTTGCAGCTGGTCACCGTCGGCCAGCCGATCAGCGAGTACACGGCGAAGATGTTCGCCGGCAATGAATACCGCGACTACCTGGAGGTGCACGGCCTGTCGGTGCAGCTCACCGAGGCCCTGGCCGAGTACTGGCACCGGCGCATCCGGACCGAGCTGACGCTGCCCGGCGGGCGTACGCTCGCCGACGACGACCCGGCGGACCTGGCCGGTCTGTTGCGCACCGACTACCGGGGCTGCCGGTACGCGTTCGGCTACCCCGCCTGCCCGGACCTGGAGGACCGGGCGAAGATCGTGGAGCTGCTCGGCGCGGAGCGGATCGGGGTGCAGCTGTCCGAGGAGTTCCAGTTGGTGCCGGAGCAGGCGACGGACGCGATCGTGGTGCATCACCCGGAGGCGAACTACTTCAACGCCAAATAGCTGGGGCAACGGCTAGGCCGATGACCGGGGACGATGGTGGCGCGCCGTCTGCCGGCACCTGGACGGTATAGGCCGGCACCAAACCGGATCGTCGCACTTTGCAGGGATGGACCGAGAGCCGCGCGCAGCGTTGCCGGCGAGCTCGGCTGTTGCCAGAAGAGCCCACCGTCAGGTTCTTCAGTTCAGATACCGGTGCGGGCGTCAAGCGGGTGAGACGACAACGTGCTTGACCTCTGCCATGTAGCGCCCAGCGGCCGCGGAAGCATCGTCCGCGGGGCTCCCGGTTTCACGCGCACGCATGTACGCCGCGTACCAGTCCCACCAGTCGTGCGGTGGGGCAACCGCCTCAAACGAGCCGTGGTGTTCGGCCGCCTCATGCAGGAGCTGCGCAAGATCTTCAACGTCCATCAGTCAATACCTCCTCGGTCGTGCGGACTGGTCACCGTCCGGGTTGCCGCTCCTTGACCTCCTGCAGCAGCCACCCGTTGCCGTCCGGGTCGGTGAACGAGGCGAATGAGGCGTAGCTGCGACGGTCTGGGGCTGGGCCGTCCACCCGTTCCTGGTCGCCGGTGTCGTAGACGTTGTGGTAGACCTCGCTCACCTCCACGCCCCTGCTGATCAGGTCAGCGCGGGCTTGATCGATGTCGGAGACCACGAGGTAGGTGCCCTGGGCAGTGCCAGGCGCCGCGGGGGTGAGCCCGCGGCCGAGGTGGATCGAGCATACCGACCCCGGCGGCGTCAGTTGCACGATCCTGAACTTCGGGCCGGCCTCGTAGTCCGCATCGAGCCGCCACCCCAAGCCCTGGTAGAAGCGCAGGGCGCGGTCGACGTCAGCCACAGGGATGACGACGACCTCGAGCTTCATGAGCGTGGTCGGCTCCTTGACGACGTCCGTTGCGCCGCCCTGATCTTCCTGCGGGGTGCTCATGTCGACCTCCCGTGGCAAATGCCCGGTTCGGTTCAGGGACCTGGATGAGCCTCCACCGGCCGGGAACCCGAGCGCCCGCTCCGGATCATCCGTGGACCGGCTGATACGACAATTGTGGCTTGCCGGACACCGCCGATGAGGGCTGTTGGCGGGACGCGCTCCCACCTCGGCAACGCCCGTAGCTGCGTGGTCTTTGCCTTCGGCGGTTTTCCGTCCGGCGGCCGCCTCACGACCCTGACTGCGTACGAGCACCGATCCCTTGAAGTTGATCGTTCAATTCACGGGTGACGTGGCGATGCTGTGGGCGCCCCACAGGATGTGGTAGCGACCGGACGGCGAGTCGACACGACTGCTAGGAGAACGAGCGGCGAGGGTTCCACCGGGAATGCCCCCAGGAACTGCACGGGCTACTCGCAGCGGTCATCGGAGCCTCGCCCGTATGGCTCGCAGCAGTCGGGGCGGTGGTGGTACACGGGCAGGTCCCGTCCGTGCCGGTGTTCCACCGCCGGTGAGATCTCGTACAGGCAGGCTCGCCACACAGCAGTCTCCCCGCCTCCCGGGACGACTTGACCGTCGCCTGGCCCGCCGCGCAGCAGCACGTCCACCCGCTTGAGGTTATGTGGCTTCCCGGCCGGGAGCGTGTAGTACGAGCGCTCCGTGGCGTGGGAAGAGCTTTCACCTACAGCCGGCGGAACGTGGTGCTCTAGCCTCGGTCTTTCGCTAACTGTTGATCAAGGCCGTTGAGGCGGCTGGTTGATCTTTCGGGTGGTCATTGCTGGCGTGGGTATACCGGTGGCC
>NZ_JBIAIL010000079.1:0-10032 GCF_042871425.1 Micromonospora sp. NPDC005806
AGACGACATGATCACCGAAGGCCGTCTTCATGTCCACTCACGACAGCGCACAAAGTCCGGCCCAGAACGCCGAAGGTTAAAAAGCAAGACTAGCCGGAAATGTCACGCAGCTCCCGAGACTGATCTGTCGCAGACGTCCTGAGACCCGACAGGCCGGCGGCGCAGGACGCGCAGGTCATGCCGCCGATCTGCTGCTCGATCAGGCCGCGGTCGCGGCCGGCAAGGCGCTGGGCTGGGTCTTCGACGTCGCACTGCCTCCATGCGTGTCGTCGTAACCGGCGGCCCATGCTTCGGCGGATGCCTCTCGGGACGGTTCCGCCCGTGCCCGTTAGGCCGTCAAGTCCGGTACGTAGAACCAGGTGAACGGTGCCCAGGGCAGGTTGCGCAGCACCACCGCGTACACGACGAACGCGACGGCGACGCCGATCACGGTCCGCCGGCTGACGTGTGGCGTGGGCAGTTGTCTGCCGAAGATCCGGGCGGCGGTCCACCATGTCCAGGCGTAGGCGCCCAGCGGGACCAGGAGCAGGGCGGCCAGGTGCATGCGGGCGGCGTCGATGAGGTCGCCGTGCAGCAGGTACCAGGTCATGCGGGTGATGCCGCAGGTGGGCCCGTCGATGCCGAAAGCCATGTGCCACAGGCAGGGGCCGGTGGGGTCGCCGACGCGGTCGGTGGGGTTGAAGGCGAGCACATAGGCGAACCAGGCGGCCGGCACGGCAAGCAGCCACAGCGGCGCGAACCGCGTGGTCCATCCGGCCGGCCGGTACGCCGCCTTCGCGGCGTCGTCGGCGGGGTAGGGCGGGTGTGGGGTGGTCATGGTTGCTCCTGGCGGGCGGTGTAGCCCGCCTCGCCGATCGCGACGACCACGTCGGCCGGTGTGCACCGGCCCGGGTCCACATCTACCGTCGTGCGGCCGGCCCGCAGGCTGGTCGACGACGAGGCGACCCCGTCGAGGTCTTCGAGGGTCTCGTCGATGAGCATGCCGCAGGACGCGCAGTGCATGCCCTGCACGGCGAAGGTGTAGGTGACGGTGGTCTGGGCCATCAGGGTCCTCCTCTACTGCTGGTCGGTGACGGTGAGCTGCCCGTCGTACATGCCCATGGCGCAGGTGTAGGACAGCTTCCCGGGCTTGAGGACGCCCAGGTCGATGCGGGTGTCGCCGTTCTCGGGCAGGGCCCACTGCTTGTTCATCGACCGGATGACGAACGCGCGGGTGCAGCCGTAGTTGTCCTCGGAACGCACGACCAGGGTGGTCGGGATGCCGGCCCGGACGGCGATGTTGCCCGGCTCGTAGGAGGCGCTGCGGGCGGTGACGATGACCTCCTGCCGGCCGTCCGGGTTCTGGTGCACCACGGCCGGGTCGGCCACGGCGGGGCCGGCGCTGAACCCGAGTGTCACCGCCAGGTTCTTCGCGGCCACCGGCGAGTCGGCCAAGGTGAGCCCGGCGTTGAACGTGTACACGCCCATGCCGAGCACCACCAGTCCGGTGGCCACGGCCAGACGGCCCTTCCAGGTGGTGGCCGCCTTGCGGGCGGCGTAGCCGAGGATCGTGAACAGCGGGCTGGTGCCGATCACGAACACCGCCATGGTCGCGGCGCCGGACAGCGCGGAGCCGGAGGCGAGGGCGAGGGCTTCCACCGAGAGGGTGATCCCGCACGGCACCAGGATGGTGACAAAGCCCAGGATCGCGGGGGCGAAGGCGGCCTGGGAACGGGCCCGGCCCCGCACGAACCGCGACCACGCCGCCGGCGGTTCGATGGTGAGCCGCTTGAACGGGCCGACGCCCAATTGCGCCAGCCCGAACGCGATGATCAACGCGCCGGCGGCCAGCTGGGTCCACACCCGCACCGCGGGCGAGAGCTGCACAGCGGCGCCGACCGAGCCGAGCAGGGCGCCGAGCAGGGTGTGCGAGACCAGCTTGCCGCTCAGGAACGCGCCCACCGGGGCGAGGTCGTCGCCGGCCTGCGTCCGCGCCCCCCGCAGTCCGTCCACCAGCCGTTGGTGCAGCGGTTTGGGTGGTTCGACGGTACGGGCCCGCCACTGCTGCCCACTCGCGGTGGTGCGGGCTGTTTCCCTGCCCGGCGCCTTGCCGGCGGCCGGGGGCCGCCCGCCGCCGACAGCCACCTTCGGTCTGGTGTCCGCGGTGCTCGCCGCGGCGCGGCCGTGCTGTCGTGCGACGAGGCCGGTGAGCAGGCCGCCCTGCACGGCGGCGCAGGAGATGCCCCCGGCGAACAGACCGGTGATCAGTACAGCGCCCAGGTTCACACGCACTCCTTCAGGTTGGGTCAGATGCCGATCTGGCCGGGGCCGACGACGGCGCGTAGCCAGTTGACGAACTCGGTGTCCGCGGCGCTGACCGTGGACTGCTCCGAGCAGCCGGCGGCACGAGCAGCGGCCGGGGCGAGGGCGACAGCGTCGGTCGGCGCACCCCTGGGCCTCGTCTCGTTGGACGCAACGAACGATAACACCTAAACTCCTTAGGAGTTTAGGGGAGTCTTCGTGCGGTGTTTATGCCGTTTCACCTCGAACTCCCGACAGAAATGACCACGGCAGGATCACCTATCCTGGATAGGAGTTACGGTGCAGGGAGGTAGGACGCGTGCGTGGATTCGGCGACCTGGAGGCGGCGATCATGGACCGGCTATGGAGCGACGGCGGCGGCCTGACCGTCCGGGAGATCCACACCGCCCTCGTCGCCGACCGGGACCTCGCCTACAACACCGTGCTCACCGTCACCGACAACCTGTACAAGAAGGGCTGGCTCACCCGGGAACCCGCGGGGCGCGCCCACCGTTACACCCCTAAGGCCAGCCGGGAGGATTACGGTGCCGGGCTGATGCGCGCCGCGCTCGACGCCGCCGGCGATCCCCGCCAGGCCCTCGTCCAGCTCGTCGGCCAGATGTCACCGGAGGAGACCGCCGCCTTGCGCGCCGCACTCGACAGCTTCGAGAACGGGGACCGCGCATGATCGCCATTCAGCTGCTGCTGCTCGCCGGACTGATCTCCGCCGCGGCGACCCAGATTCTGCCCAACGCCCGTTGGGTCTACCGGGCCCCCGGCCTCGGCCTGGCCGCCTGGTACGCGGTGCTGGCCAGTGTCACCGTGTCCGGCCTTGTTGCAGCGGCATCGCTGGTGGCCCGCTGGCCCGCCACCCAGAAGACCGTCTGCTCCTGGTGGGCGTTCTGCGTCGACGTGCTCTCCGGCGACCTCGGGCCGATCGGCCACGCCATCGTCTGGACGAGCATCGCCGGCCTCGCAGCGGGGGCCGGCTTCGCCGTACGAAGGCTAGCCACCGTGGCCCGCGACGCTGCCCGGCTGCTTCGGGAGCACCACAACACCCTCACCCTGATCGGCCGCCTCGACCCGCGCTTGGGCGCAGTCGTCGTCGACGACCCCGTGCCCGCCGCGTACGCGCTGCCCGGCCGGCGCCACCGAATCGTCATCACCTCCGGGGCGATCGCTGACCTGCCGGCCCCGCAAGTCGCCGCGATCCTCGCCCACGAACGGGCCCACACGCGCCACCATCACCATCTCCTCCTCGCCGCAGCACGCATGCTGACCAAGGCGTTCCCCGCGATGGCCGTGTTCGCCGACGCCCACCGGCAGATCGACCGGCTCGTCGAACTGCACGCCGACGACATCGCCACCCGCGCCCACGCCCCGCTCGACCTCGCCCGCGCCCTCGTCGCGTGCGCTGAGGCCGCCACTCGCTCCCAGTGCGCGCCGGTCCCGGCGATGGCCGCTGCCGCCCACGGCGGAGACGCCCTCGAACGCGTGCACCGCCTGCTCACCCCACCGCCGCCGGTATCACCGCGGCGCAGGCTGGCCATCACCGCAAGCCTGATCGCCCTGACCGCGACCCCCATCGCAGTGGCGGCTCTCGGCCTTGCCATCCCCGCGCTCGGGGCCTGCATGCCCGTCACGAGCTAGTGATTTGGAGGAACCTCTCATGTGGAATTGCGGAAGCGGCATGATGGGCGGCTGGTGGTTGCTCAACGCCCTGTTCAGCCTCGTCATTCTCGGACTGATCATCGGCGGTGTCATCCTGCTCGTTCGGCGGCTCGATCGCGGCCCCAGCGGTCAGCCCGCGCCAGTGGCCAGCGCCGAGGCGATCCTCGCTGACCGCTACGCCCGCGGCGAAATCGACGAGCGGGAGTACCGACAGCGTCTGGGGACCCTGCGCGGCCACTCGTGACCTGTGTCCCCAGACGCGCCGCCCTGACGGCCCGGGCGTTAGACCGTCAGCGGTGACTGGCGTTGCGCATCGTTGCGACGCCGCGCATGGTGACCAGGCTTGCGGCGATGCGAGTGAGGCTGGCGGCGATGGCGAAGACGGCGAGTGACTGCGCCGGACGCGCTGACCGGAGGTAGATCGCGATCACCGTGATGTCCCCGGTGAGCGCGAGGGCGGCGATGATGGTGGTGGCCGTAAGTGCGTGCTGGGGGCTGGCCTCAGGGAGCCAGCGCATGAGGCGGCCAGTGGTGGCGAAGGTTCCGGCGGCGGTCGCGATCGCGATGATGATCAGTGGGATGACCGGGATCGCGGCCAGCAGGGCGATGATGCCGGTGCGCCAGGGGTGGGGTTGCAGCAGCAGGAGCCACCAGATGCCCACGAGCGGTCCGGTGGCGATGTACCAGGCGATGGTGCGCCGGGCATAGGCGGTGGCCAGTTCCCCGCGGAACGCCTCTGCGACTGCTTGTGGGGTGCCGAACTGGGCGATCGCGGCGGCGACCGCATGGCCTTCGGGTAGGCCGGCGGTGCTGTGATCGGCGACGGCCTGGTCGAGCCCGTCGCGCAGTTCGGCGAGGATCTGCGCACGGCGCCGGCGTGGCCCACGCAGCCGTGCGGCGAGGTCGCTCAGGTACGCGTCGAGACGTGTTTCCCCGGCTGGGGTGGTCATGCGGTCGCTGGCCATGCCCGCCTACCCAGGACGGCGGTGACGGCGGTGGAAAACTGGTCCCACACCGCACGCTGCTCGCCCAGGAATGCCTGTCCCGCACGGGTGAGGTGGTAGGCGCGGCGGCGGCGGCCGCCGACCGTCTGCCAGTCGCTGGCGATCAGTCCGGCGCGTTCGAGGCGGTGCAGCGCCGGGTAGACGGTGCCGGTCGGCAGGTCCAGTGCCCCGTCGCTGCTGGTCCGCAGGGCTTCGATGACGGCGTAGCCGTGCTGTGGCCCGGGTTCCAGGACTGCGAGCAGCAACGCGTCGAGATGACCCTTGAGCAGTTCCGGCCGCATCGGCAACACCTCGTGGCCCCCTTCTTCCTTCTTGCTGGCTGCCGCCCAGCGCATCTACTGTAGCGTCACAATACTTTGCAACGCTACACATGGCGGGTGGGTCATGAGCTCAAATCCGACGGTCGTCGACCTGACGCAGGCCAGCCCGGTCGACCGGGCGGTGATCGGCGGGAAGGCGGCGGTACTGGCGGAGCTGTCTGCGGCCGGCTTCCCCGTGCCGCCCGGGTTCGTGGTGACCACCGCAGCCCTGGCCGACCCGCAGCTCGATGTCCGGCTTACGGCCGCCGTCGAGGGGCTCGGCGGGGGCTGGTTCGCGGTGCGGTCGTCGGGCGCGGCCGAGGACCTGCCGGACGCCTCATACGCCGGCCTGTACGAGACGTACCTGAACGTGCCGGCCGGCGCGCTGGGTGCGGCGGTGCGGGCATGCTTCGCCGCGGCATCCAGTGAGCGGGTCACCGCCTACCACCAGCGGCAAGGTGGGGCGACGGCAGCGATGGCGGTCCTGGTGCAAGTGATGGTCGACCCGGTTGCGGCCGGGGTGGCGTTCACCGCGCATCCGGTCACCGGCGACCGCGACCCGACGGTGGTCACCGCCGTCGCCGGGCTGGGCGATCCCCTCGTCTCGGGAGAGGCGACCGGCGAAGAGTGGACGGTCACCGCCGGCCGCACCGTGATGACCCGCCCCGGCGGTGGGCGTGCTCTCGCCGACGCCCAGGCCGAGGCTGTCGCGGAGCTTGCGCGCCGGGTCGCCGACCGGTACGACGGCCGACCGCAGGACGTCGAGTGGGCCATCGACCGGGCGGGCGGGCTGTGGCTGCTGCAGGCGCGGCCGATGACGGCCGTGCCGGAGCCGGTGTCGTGGACGCCGCCGGTGCCCGGGTTGTGGATGCGCAATTTCCGGCTTGGCGAATGGCTCCCGGAGGCGGTTACCCCACTGTTTGCCACCTGGCTGCTGCCGGCACTGGAGAACGGCTACCTCGACGGGATGCACGGCACCGTCGGGGTGCGGGTGCCGTTCCGGTACGCGCTGGTCAACGGCTGGTACTACAACGCCACGCCCATCCCGTCCCCGCGACTGTTGGCCAAGGTGCTGGGGCAGGGCCGTGGGCGCGCCGTGAAGATCCTCTTCAACGCGTTGATCCGGGTCAGCCGCGACCCGGCCGCCGCCGACCGCGCCGTCCTGTCCGAACTGGAGCGGACGTGGCGTGACCGGCAGTTGCCCGGCTACCGCCGCCTCGTCGAGTCGGCAGAGGCTGAGGTCGACACGGCACCGCCGCAGCGGCTGACCGAACTCGTCGATGCACTCGGGCGGGAGGCCGGGATCTACCTGTGGTACTTGGCGATCGTCGGTGGGTCGGCGTGGAAGATGGAAGCCTGCCTGACCCGCTTCGCCCGCCAGCACCTTGTCGACGTGCTACCCGACAGCGAGGGCGGGGCCCAAGTGCTGCTGCGTGGACTCCCCGGCGCCCAACCGGTGACGGCCGGGCACGCCGTACAGAGCGTCGACTGGTACCACCCGGTCGCGGCGGAACTGGCCACCGGCCACCCGGCCCTGGCCGCCGACCGCCATCGCCAGCTCGCCGAACAGCGGAACGTTGGCGAACAACGCTGCCGAGCAGCGCTGGCCAACCGCCCACGACTGGTGGCGGACTTCGACCGGCTGCTGCAGGTCAACCAGCGCTACGCGGTCATCCGCGAGGAGCAGGCACGCGAGTTCACCCTCGCCTGGCCGGTCTTACGCGCCTGCGCCGCACGCCTAGGGCGGCACCTGGTCAACCTGGGGGCAATCGAGCAGCCCGACGACATCTACTTCTGCACCCGTGAGGAGGTCAACACCGCTATCAGCGGCGGTCCCAGCCAGCTAAGCGCCACGGTCGACGAGCGGCGCGCACGATGGCAACGCCAGCGCCGCTTGGCCGCGCCGTTGACCCTCGGCCGTCCCCCACGACTGGTCGGCGACGTCATCGATCGCGCCGTCCAACAGGCCCGCAGCACCATCGAAACCCCCGAGGGCGCGCTCGTCGGGCATCCCGCATCCGCAGGCCGAGCGACCGGCACGGTCGCCATCGTGCACGGACCGGAGGACTTCGACGCCTTCGCCGATGGTCAGGTGCTCGTCGCCAAAGCCACCGCCCCGGCGTGGACGCCGCTGTTCGCGCGCGCCGCAGCAGTGGTCACCGACGGCGGCACCCTAGCCGCACACGCCTCACTGGTGGCGCGGGAGTACGGCGTCCCCGCCGTCGTCGGCACCGGCGACGCCACCCAACGGCTGCGTCCCGGGCAGCTCGTCACCGTGGACGGCAATGCAGGCACCGTCACACTTCACACCCAGCCCGTCATGCCTGCCAGTGGGGCAGGAGAACCTGGGCGACCGTGACGCGGATCAGCGGTTTTGTGAGTGTTGCTCAGGCGTGGAAGCGGGCGACGCGTTCGATCGGGTGCTGCCCGAGGGATTCTTGGTCCCACACGCGGAGGCGCTGGAGCTGGGCAGGTCCAGCTCCAGCCTCTCTGTATGAGCAGCGGCGGCTTGGACGCGGGGTGTCCACGAGCACCAGGTAGCAGTCGCGCGAGGGGCGCTCCCGAATCCGATCCACGTGCGGGCGGCCGAAAAGCTCCGGGGCGTTCCGGGCGGTAGGGTGCGCCGCCGCGTGGGCGGCGCACCCTCGCTGATACCGCGGGGCGGTGCCGTGGTCGTGTCGTCAGGTACCGAGGTCCCGGAGGAAGACATCGGCCGCACCGTTGGTGTCGTTGGGCACCAGGTTGGTCGCCACTCCGCTGAAGAAGATGAGCCGGCCGTTGGCGCTGATCGACGGGCCGCCGGTCTGGCTGTCGCCCTGGGTTCCGGCGGTGGAGACGCTGACCCGGCTGGTGGTGCCGGCCACGCGATCCCGCAGGTAGACGTCCCACAGGTACCCGTTCGTATCGCCGGCTACCAGGTTCGTTGCTCCCGAGTCGAAGACGACGTAGCGGCCGTCCGCGCTGATCGCTGAGTTATAGCTATCCATGTTCGCTTGGGCGCCGCCGGTCGCGACACTGATTCTCGTCGTGGTGGCGGCGACCCGGTCTCGGAGGAAGATGTCGTAGCGGCCGTTGGTGTCGCCGGCCACCAGGTTGGTGGCGTACGAGTAGTAGGAGACGTAGCGGCCGTTGGCGCTGATCGCGGGGCGGTAGCTGTCGCTGTTCGCTTCGGCGCCGTTGGTGGAGTAGCTCATTGCGCTGGTGGTGGCGGTGACGAGGTCACGGACGAAGATCTCGTCATAGTTGTTCGTGGGCGGCGTCGTCATGTTGGGCGCCGTCGAGGTGAACGCGACGTAGCGGCCATCGGGGGTGATGGCCGGCTGGCGGCTCTCCCCATAGGTCTCGCCGCCCGTGGTGGAGACGCTGACCCGGGTCGTGGTCGCGGCGATACGGTCCCACAGCAGGATGTCCGAGTACCAGTTCTCGTCACCCGGTACCAGGTTCGTCGCCCACGAGGTGTACGCGACGTAGCGCCCGTCGCCGCTGATCGTCGGCTCGTAGCTGGGGTAGTCGCCCTCGGCGCCGGCGGTGGAGACGCTGATCCGGGTGGTGGTTCCGGCGACACGGTCGCGGAGGAAGACGTCGTCGGAGAAGTTGGTGTCGCCCGGCACGAGGTTGGCGGCGTCCGAGACAAAGGCGACGTAGCGGCCGTCGGCGCTGATGACCGGGTCGGTGCTGTTGACGGTAAATTGGGCGCCGGTCGACTGGGCGCCGCCGGTCGCGACGCTGACCCGTTCTGTGATGCCGGTGGCCCGGTCACGGACGAAGATGTCCGAGCGGCCGTTGGTGTCGCCGGGGACCAGGTTGGTGGCCTCCGATGCGAAGGCCACCCAGCGCCCGTCGGGGCTGATCCCGCGGCCTCCGCTGTGGTCGTTGCCCTGCGCCCCGCCGCTGGAGACGCTGACCCGGGTGGTGGGGGGCGCCGTGGCGGCCGCGGGGACGGCGTGGATTCCCACGAACGTCACGGTGGTGGTCGTCAGGATGGTGAGCCCGATGCGTAGATTCCTCATGTCGGCTCCAAGGACCAAATTTCCGATGTCAGGCAGGCGTGCTCTCGCACTCTTCGTCGACCACGAAGCTGCTGGTCGTCCGTGGCCTTGCGCTTGAGCCTCTGCGTCGACATCTGGCGTAGGATTTTGGCCTGCGTTCACAGATGGTTGAGTGTTCAGCGCACGCGTAGTAGCGATTGTCGGTGGCGTGGTTGCCGTCCAATCGCTATTCTTCCCGGGCCTAGTGCCGGGACGCAGGTCAGGGTGGTCCTGCTATCGGCGCAGGTCAAGGCCCATCCGAAACAAATCAAGAGGAACGACAGCCGGAATCAGCATCTGACACAACGCCGTTTTCGGTCACGCGGCAGGGGGCGCCAGCAAACCCCTTTCCCTGCAACGGGTCCGCCAGACTTCCCGCCGCCAAAACGGCTGTTCCAGCAACTCGATCAGGTCACTTTCGAGCACCAATGCCGATTAGCGGATCTGTTGCGACCGGAGGGCGAAGCGACGGATTAGCATATAGCCTGACTCGCCTTATGAAATCATCATGTCGCACCACACGGGCAATTGTTTATGGTGCGCAACTGTCCACGGACACCCGCTCCGCCGGGCAACAAGACAGCTAGCCTCGATCATTCACGGCTGATGTCGGCCGCTTCGGCCTCGGGCCTCTTATCGCTGGTGTTCGATGCGGTTGGGTTGAGGGCATGGTGTCGGGCCGTCTGTCGCGGCGGTGGGCGTGGTCTCCTTTGGTCCTCCGGTCGTCGGGACAGGGCTGTGCTGGTCAGC
>NZ_JBIAIL010000080.1:0-9200 GCF_042871425.1 Micromonospora sp. NPDC005806
GGGGTCCGGCGTGCGGGGCGGGGGCCTCTTCGCGGCGCCGGGACCATGTGTAACGACCGGCGACCCACCATCATTCCGGGGCCCGCGCACCCGCCTCGGCGGGGCTCTTCCTCGGTCGTTCACCCGTGTTCAACGACCCCCACCCGTCGACGATTCCGCCATGAGGATGCCGCCGGTCACACCCAGAAACCGGGCAACCGACCACACACGGCACCTGTCGCGACGAACATGCCGGCACACGATCCGGACAACTTCCCGGAAACTGTCGCCTCCGCGCCCGTGGAGGCCACACTTTCCGTGAAGGTGCGCCGACCGTGAACTGGACAGGCGGCGCAGCCGGGCGGCGTCGGACCACGACGTGGGTGTGGTCCGCCGTGACCGGCGCAGGGATCAAGCCTGACCGCCCGGAACCGGGCACGGCGGGCCACACCCGCCAACCCCAACCAGCGACACAAACGCAACCACAGACACAAGCGCACCCAAAGCCAGCAGGACGAATAGCTTAAATGCCTAAAATCGCCTCAAGACGCCTAAGGAGGGTCGCCGCCATGACCGCAGCGATGGAAATGCCCCGGGTCCAGGAGTGCGCCGTCAGGTCCTGCGCCTACAACCACACCAACGACTGCCATGCCTTCGCCATCACGATCGGCAGCAGCGACCACGCGCACTGCCACACCTTCGTCGAGTTGCCGGTGCGCGGCGGCATGAAGCAGGCGGTGGCCCAGGTCGGCGCGTGCAGCCGGTCGGACTGCCAGCACAACTCCGACCTGGAGTGCCACGCCCCGGCGATCACCGTCGGCCCGCAGATGGACCTGGCCGACTGCCAGACGTACGCGAGCCGCTGACCGGTCGGGTCCGGCGGATGGCCGGTCCGACGCGCGTCACGACAGGCCGTTGGCCTCGCGGATCACGGTGACCAGGTCGTCGATGATGCCGGTGAGCGCGAAGTCCTTCGGGGTGAACACCCGGGCCACCCCGGCGGCCCGCAGCGCCGCCGCGTCGCCGGTCGGGATGATGCCGCCGACCACCACGGGCAGGTCGCCCCGCCCGGCGGCGCGCAGCCCGTCCAGCACGGCCGGCACCGCGGCCAGGTGCGAGCCGGAGAGCACCGAGAGGCCGACCAGGTCCACGTCCTCCTCGACGGCGGCGGCCACGATCTGCCCAGCGGTCAGCCGGATGCCCTGGTAGACCACCTCGAAGCCGGCGTCGCGGGCGCGTACCGCGATCTGCTCGGCGCCGTTGGAGTGCCCGTCCAGGCCGGGCTTGCCGACCAGCAGCCGCAACCGGCCGCTGCCCAGTTCGCGCGCCGTGGCGGTGACCCGCTCGCGGACCGCCGCCAGCCCCGGGTCGCCGCCGGCCCCGGCCGCGCCGGACAGGCCCGTCGGGGCCCGGTACTCGCCGAAGACCTGACGCAGCGCGCCGGCCCACTCGCCGGTGGTCACCCCGGCCCGTACGCACTCCAGCGTCGGGGCCATCAGGTTCGTCGTGGTCGCGGCGTCCGCGCGGAGCCGGGCCAGGGCGGCGTCCACGGCCGCCGCGTCCCGGCCGGACCGCCACTCGCGTACGGCGGCCACGGCGGCCACCTCGACGGCCGGGTCGACCTGCTCGATCGCCTCGGCGCCGGCCGCGGTCAGCGGCGACGGCTCGGTCTCGGTGAACTTGTTGACGCCGACCACCACGTCGCTGCCCGCCTCCATCCGCCGGCGGCGGTCGGCGAGCGAGGCGACCAGGGCGCTCTTCAGGTAGCCGGTCTCCACGGCGGCCACCACGCCGCCCATCTCCAGCACCTTCGCCAGCTCGACCCGGGCCCCGGCGACGATGTCGTCGACCAGCCCGGTCATCACATGCGAGCCCTCGAACAGGTCCGGGTACTCCAGCAGGTCCGACTCGTACGCCAGCACCTGCTGCATCCGCAACGACCACTGCTGGTCCCAGGGGCGGGGCAGGCCGAGCGCCTCGTTCCAGGCGGGGAGCTGCACCGCGCGGGCCCGGGCGTCCCGGGAGAGGGTGACGCCGAGCATCTCCAGCACGATGCGCTGGATGTTGTTCTCCGGCTGGGCCTCGGTGAGGCCGAGCGAGTTGACCTGGACGCCGTACCGGAAGCGGCGCTGCTTCGGGTTCTCGACGCCGTAGCGGTCGCGGGTGATCTCGTCCCAGAGCGCGCCGAACGCGCGCATCTTGGCGATCTCCTCGACGAAGCGCACCCCGGCGTTGACGAAGAATGAGATCCGCTGGACCACGTCGCCCATCCGCTCGGCGGGCACCTGGCCGGCGTCGCGGACCGCGTCGAGCACGGCGACCGCGGTGGCCAGGGCGAAGCCGACCTCCTGCACCGGCGTCGCGCCGGCCTCCTGGAGGTGGTACGAGCAGATGTTCACCGGGTTCCACTTCGGCATCTCGCGCAGCGTGTACGCGATGACGTCCGCGGTGAGCCGCAGCGACGCCGCCGGCGGGAAAATGTACGTCCCCCGGGACAGGTACTCCTTGATGATGTCGTTCTGCGTGGTGCCGGCGCAGCGGGCCAGCTCGGCGCCCTGCTCGGTGGCGACCGTGCCGTAGAGGCCGAGCAGCCACATCGCGGGCGCGTTGATGGTCATCGAGGTGTTCATGTCGGCGAGCGGGAGGCCGTCGAAGAGGGCCCGCATGTCGCCGAGGTGCGCCACCGGCACGCCCACCCGGCCCACCTCGCCGGCGGCCAGCTCGTGGTCCGGGTCGTAGCCGGTCTGGGTGGGCAGGTCGAAGGCGACGGAGAGACCGGTCTGCCCCTTCGCCAGGTTGCGGCGGAAGAGCGCGTTGGTGGCCGCGGCGGAGGAGTGCCCGGCGTAGGTGCGCATCACCCAGGGCCGGTCGCGCTCCGGCAACCGCCCCGAGGGAGCCTTCTCATCCATGGCCGGAGTCTAAGTTACCGTTCAGTAAAACGGGTTGTGGAAAACCACACAGGTCCATGGAGTGCACCGACGGGCACGAGCGGCGCGACATGGCCGACACCACCACACCCCGGGCGGCCGGCCGGTCCGCCTCGGACGCACACTGGACGTCATGGATGACGAGCTCGCGATCTCCGTTCGGGGACTGCGCAAGGCGTACGGGGACAACCTCGCGGTGGCGGGCGTGGACCTCGACGTCCACCGGGGCGAGGTGTTCGCCCTGCTCGGCCCGAACGGCGCCGGCAAGACCACCACGGTGGAGATCCTGGAGGGCTACCGGCAGCGCGACGCCGGCGAGGTACGCGTGCTCGGCGCCGACCCGGCCCACCCGGACCCGCGCTGGCGCTCCCGGGTCGGCATCGTGCTGCAGGGCACCGGCGAGTTCGACGAGCTGACCGTCGCCGAGGTGGTCCGGCACTTCTCCGGTTTCTACCCGGACGCCGACGACCCGGAGAAGGTCATCGAGCGGGTCGGGCTGGGCGCCAAGGCCAAGGCCCGTACGCACACCCTCTCCGGCGGGCAGAAGCGCCGGCTCGACGTGGCGCTGGGCATCATCGGCCGCCCCGAGCTGCTCTTCCTCGACGAGCCGACCACCGGCTTCGACCCGGAGGCTCGGCGGGAGTTCTGGGAGCTGATCCGCGACCTGGCCGCCGCCGGCACCACCATCGTGCTGACCACGCACTACCTGGACGAGGCCGAGGCGCTCGCCGACCGGGTCGGCGTGATCGCCGCCGGCCGGGTGATCGAGGTGGCCCCGCCGCAGCGGCTCGGCAACCGGCAGGAGGGGCTCGTCACGGTCTCCTGGCGTACCTCGGAGGGGACGCCGGAGACGGCGGAGACCGCGACGCCGACGGCGCTGGTCGCGGAGCTGGCCGCGCGCTTCGGCGGCGAGGTCCCCGGCCTCACCGTGACCCGGCCGACCCTGGAAGACGTCTACCTGCGGATGATCGGACACCGATGACCACCACGACGAAGCCGACGACCCCGGTCGCCGCCGCGCCGGCCCGCCGGCTCGGGACGGGCGCCCTGGCGCTGCGCCAGGGGCGGCTGGAGATCACCCAGTTCCTGCGCAGCCGGGAGTCCGTCGTCTTCACGATGGGCTTC
Source organism: Micromonospora sp. NPDC005806 (assembly GCF_042871425.1). NCBI lineage: Bacteria > Bacillati > Actinomycetota > Actinomycetes > Micromonosporales > Micromonosporaceae > Micromonospora > Micromonospora sp. NPDC005806. The sequence goes on from NZ_JBIAIL010000080.1 coordinate 4,032, forward strand.
CCGATCATCATGATCCTGATCTTCGCGGCGATCTTCAACGACGAGATCGCGCCAGGGGTCAGCTACACCCAGTACTTCATCACCGGCATGATCGCGACCGGTCTGATGACGGTGAGCTTCCAGAACCTCGGCATCTGGATCCCGATCGAGCGGGACCGGGGCGTGCTCAAGCGCTACCGGGGCACCCCGATGCCGAAGTGGGTCTGGTTCGCCGGCAAGGTGATCATGGTGGTGGCCATCGGGGTCGCCGAGACCGCGCTGCTGCTCGCCGTCTCGGTGGCGCTGTTCGACCTGAAGCTGCCCGACACCGCCGCCAAGTGGGCGACCTTCGGCTGGGTCGCGATCCTCGGTGTCACCGCCTGCACGCTGTGCGGCATCGCCATCTCGTCGCTGGCCCGCACCGCCCGCAGCGGTTCGGCGGTGGTCACCCCGGTGGCGCTGGTGCTCCAGTTCATCTCCGGGGTGTTCTTCGTCTTCACCAGCCTGCCGGGCTGGATGCAGCAGGTCGCCGCGCTCTTCCCGCTCAAATGGATGTGCCAGGGGCTGCGCTCGGTCTTCCTGCCGGACAGCTTCGGCGGGCAGGAGCCGGGCGGCTCGTTCGAGCTGGGGCGGGTCGCCCTGGTGCTCGGGCTCTGGTGCGTGATCGGCCTGGTGCTCTGCCTGACCACCTTCCGCTGGACCACCAAGCGCGACGGCTGAGGCTCCGAAAGCCCCGGCCGGCGCCCGGGGGCGGACCCGTTGCCGCAGGTGGAACACTGTGCGGCATGGCTCACACCCTGACCCGGCGCACGCTGCTGACGGCCGGTGCCGGCGTGGCCACGGTCGCCGTGGTCGGCGGACTGGCCGCCCGGGACCTGTCCCGCCCGGCGCCGAAGCCGGCCGGCCCGGACGTCCCGGTGGGTGACGCGCGCCTGATCCGCATCGCGTCGAGCGCGCGGGGCCGCGAGGTGGACTTCTAGACCGCCGTCCCCGAGGGGTACGGCGACGGCCGGGGCCTGCCGGTCTGCCTGGTGCTGCACGGCAACTCGGCCACCCCCCGCGACTTCGGCCGGCTCGGGCTGGCCCGCTTCCTCACCGATGCGGTACGCCGCGGCACACCGCCCTTCGTGCTCGCCGGGGCGGCCGGCGGCCGGCTCTCCTGGCAGCCCTCGGGCAAGGACGACCCGCAGCGGATGGTGCGCGAGGAGGTGCCCACCTGGTGCGCCCGGCGCGGCTTCGACAGCAGCCGCCTGGCCGCCTGGGGCTGGTCGACCGGGGGTGCCGGCGCGCTACTGCTCGCCGAGGCGTACCCGGGCTGGCTGCGAGCGGTCGCCGCCTTCTCCCCCGCCGTACGCCCCGGCGACGCCGCCTTCGCCGGTGCCAAGAAGCTGCGCGGCACCCCGGTCGGGCTCTGGTGCGGCCGGCAGGACAACTTCCTGAAGGACGTCCGCGCCCTGGCCCGGGCGCTGCCCGAGCGCCCGGTACGCGCCGAGTGGGCCGACGGCCGGCACAACTTCGGCTACTGGGGGACCGTCATCCCGGACGCGTTCGCCCTGCTCGGCGCGGCCCTCACCCCACCCCGGACAGCGTGACGCCCCCGGCCGCGCGGCCGGGGGCGTCAGGAGCGTGACTCAGTAGGCGTAGAAGCCCTGGCCGGTCTTCCGGCCCAGGTCGCCGGCGGTGGCCATGCGCTGGAGCAGCTCCGGCGGGAAGAACTTCTCGTCGGCGGTGTCGGTGTAGATGTTCTTGCTGGCGTTGAGCAGCACGTCCACGCCGGTCAGGTCGATCGTGGCCAGCGGGCCCATGGCGTGGCCGAAGCCGAGCTTGCAGGCCGTGTCCAGGTCCTCCGCGGAGATCACGCCGGACTCGACCAGCTTGACCGCCTCCATGGCCAGCGCGCAGATCAGCCGGGTGGTGACGAAGCCGGCGATGTCCCGGTTGACCACCACGACCGTCTTGCCGATCTCCTCGGCGAACGCCTTCGCCCGGTCCATGGTCTCGTCGCTGGTCTTGTAGCCGCGGACCAGCTCGCAGAGCTTCATCATCGGCACGGGCGAGAAGAAGTGGGTGCCGACGACCGACTCCGGACGCTCGGTGGCGGTGGCGATCTGGGTGACCGGGATGGCCGAGGTGTTGGTGGCCAGCACCGCGTCGGACTTGCAGATCTTGTCCAGCGCGCGGAACACCTCGTGCTTGATCTCGATCTTCTCGAAGACCGCCTCGACCACGATGTCCGCGTCGGCCGCCGCCTCCAGGTCGGTGGTCGGGGTGATCCGAGCCAGCGTCGCCTCGACCTCGGACGCCTCGATCTTCCCCTTCTCGGCGAACTTCTCCAGCGACTTACGGATGCCGTCGACGCCCCGCTTGGTGGCCGCGTCGTCCACGTCCCGCAGCGTCACCTGCCAGCCCGCCTGCGCGGCCACCTGGGCGATGCCCGAGCCCATCAGCCCGGCACCGACGACCGCGAGTCGACCCGCCATCTGCTTCTCCCTCGCCTGAATGAGTGTCTGCCAGCACCCTAGTCATGGCCGAACGCACCGAGCGCAGCGAGGGCCGTGAGGGCATGACAAGAGAGACCTGTCGGCGAGCCTGAACGAGTGCTATGGAGACCTCAGATGGCGAGGTCGGGCTCCTCGGGCGCGGTGCCGCGCTCCACCGCCACGCCGAGCGCCCGCAGGTCGGCCACGAAGTCCGGGTAGCCGCGGTCGACGTGGTGCACGTGGGACACCTCGGTTACCCCGTCCGCGCACAGCCCGGCGATGATCAGGCCGGCACCGGCCCGGATGTCGGTGGCGCGTACCGGGGCGCCGGAGAGCCGCTCGCGGCCGCAAACCAAGGCGTGATGGCCGTCGGTCCTGATGTCCGCGCCGAGCCGCATCATCTCGTTGGCGAACATGAACCGGCCGTCGAAGATGTTCTCGGTGATCAGCGACCCGCCGTCGCTCACCGCGGCCAGGCCGATCGCCATCGGCAGCAGGTCGGTGGCGAAGCCCGGGAACGGCAGGGTCACCACGTCCACCGCCGTGGGACGCTCGTCCATCCGTACCCGGAACGCCCCACCCCTGGTCTCCACCAGGCCGCCGGCCGAGACCAGCTTGTCCAGCGCGACCTCCAGGAACGCCGGGTCGATGCCGGTCACGGTGACGTCCCCCCGGGTCATCGCGGCGGCGAACGCCCAGGTCCCGGCGACGATCCGGTCCCCCACCGTGGCGTGCCGGACCGGGGACAGCGCGGGCACCCCGACGATGTGCAGGGTGGAACTGCCGGCCCCGTCGATCCGGGCGCCCATCCGGTTGAGCATGGTGCAGATGTCGACGATCTCCGGCTCGCGGGCCGCGTTGTCGATCGTCGTGGTGCCCCGGGCCAGCACCGCCGCCATGACCAGGTTCTCGGTCGCGCCGACGCTCGGAAAGTCCAGCACGATGTCCGCGCCGTGCAGCCCGTCCGGAGCCTCGGCGATGACGAAGCCGTGCTCGCCGGAGATGTCCGCGCCCATCCGGGTCAGCCCGGCGATGTGCATGTCCAGGCCACGGGAGCCGATGGCGTCGCCACCGGGGTGGGCCACCCGCACGTATCCCCGGCGGGCCAGCAGCGGGCCGAGCACGCAGATCGACGCGCGCAGCCGGCGGACCAGGTCGTAGTCGGCCTCCGCGCCGGGCTGCTCCGGTACGTCGATGACGACCGACCGGGAGCGCTCCACGCCGCCCCTGGCCACCATCGGATCGACCGGATCGTCGGCGGCGAAACGAACACCGCAGCCGAGCCGGCGCAGCACCTCCCCCATGATGGCGATGTCGGTGATCCGGGGAACGTTGGTGATCACGTTGCGCCCGGGCGCAAGCAGGGCGGCGGCCATCAGCTTCAACGCCGAGTTCTTCGCCCCGACCACGTGCACCGTGCCGGCCAGCCGGGCCTCACCGTGCAGCCGGATGACGTCGACGTCGCTGACCGCCGGGTCGCCGGCGTCGCCCGGTCCCACCCCGGCCGACCAGCCGGTCTGGCCCGGCCGCGCCGGGATGGTCAGGTCCGGTATCCGTAGGCTGTGCGTCATGGCCGTCCACCTCACGCGCATCTACACCAAGGCCGGCGACGCCGGCATGACCAGGCTGAGCAACAACGAGCAGGTGCCGAAGACCGATCCGCGGATCGCCGCGTACGCCGACGTCGACGAGTGCAACGCGGCGATCGGCGTCGCGCTGGCCCTGGGGCAGCTCGACGACGAGCTGCGGGCGGTGCTGGAGTCGATCCAGAACGACATGTTCGACGTCGGCGCGGATCTGGCGACCCCGGTGGAACCGAACCCGGCGTACCCGCCGCTGCGGGTCACCGAGGAGTACGTCGAGCGCCTCGAGGGCTGGTGCGACGAGTACAACGGGCGCCTGAGCAAGCTCGACTCCTTCATCCTCCCCGGCGGCACCGCTGGCGCGGCGCTGCTGCACGTGGCACGGACGACCGCCCGGCGCGCCGAGCGCGCGGCGTGGGCCCTGGTCGCACACGACTCGGACCGGACCAGCCCCCTCCCGGCAAAGTATCTCAACCGGCTCTCCGATCTGCTCTTTATCCTGGCAAGGACGGCAAATCCGGACGGAGATGTGCTATGGGTGCCGGGCGGGAAGCGCTGACCGCCGGCGCTCTGCACCACGTCGAGGTCTGGGTACCCGACCTCGCCGCAGCCAGGCACAGCTGGGGCTGGCTCCTCGGCGAACTGGGCTGGACGCCGTTCCAGGACTGGCCGGCCGGACAGTCCTGGCGGCTCGGCCCGACGTACCTGGTGCTGGAGGAATCCCCGGCGCTCAGCGGGCGGGTGCACGACCGGCTCGCCCCGGGCCTCAACCACCTGGCCTTCCACGCCGGCCCGCCGGCCGCCGTGGACCGGCTGGTCGCGTCCGCGCCGGCGTACGGCTGGGAGTTGCTCTTCCCGGACCGGCATCCTTTCGCCGGCGGGACGGAGACGTACGCCGCATACCTGGCCGACGGGCAGGGGTATGAGGTGGAGTTGGTCGCTTCGGCTTAGGAGCTGTACGCAAAAGGCCGCTGGCCGGCACCCCTGTGTCGGGGTGCCGGCCAGCGGCGTGTGTCTTGTGTGTGGGTCAGCTGTTCCAGTGCTGGGCGACGAGGTCGGCGGCCTGCTGTTCCCACTGGGCGTAGGCGTCCGGGTAGGCCGACACCTGCACGGTCTGGGCGGCCTGG
>NZ_JBIAIL010000081.1:0-9047 GCF_042871425.1 Micromonospora sp. NPDC005806
TGTTCTTCCCTAGACAAGAAGATCATCGACCAAGGGCTGTTTCCGTGATCGGTCAGGGTCCCTACAGGACCCTCGGAGGTTAAAGATCAAGTTAGGCGTCCTGGTGACATCCGGGGCAGGCTCTCCCGGAGTGCGGGCGAGGCGTCATCCGGCGAGGCTCCCGGCTTCGCGACCGTTGCTGGTCAGGTGCGTGCGAAGCTGGTCGTCGGTGGGCTCGACCAGGAAGCTCCCGTCGGGCCACAGCAGGGTGGGAATGCGGCGTTGGCCCTGCTGCAGCCCACGGACGAGTTCGGTCGCAGCCTGGTCCTCGTCGAGGTCGACGTATACGTACGGGATGCGAGCGCCGTCGAGCAGGGCTCGGCCGCGTCGGACGTCGGGGCACCACCCGGTGCCGTAAACCACGAGCTCATCGTGGTGGGGCAGATCGTTGACCGTCACAGTGGTCTCCTCGTTGCACGGACGCGGGGCGAGCCGCATCCCCAGGGCGTCACACGGCACCGTGGGGATGCGGCACGCCCGCAGGTCAGTCCACCAGCTGGTAGCCGGCGCGCTGCACAGCGGCGCGGACGTCGGCGGTGTCCAGCGGGTTCTCGCTGGCAACGGTGATGGTGCCCGCGGCCACGTCGGCCCGGACGTCGGTCACGCCCGTGATCTCGGAGACGTGCCCGGTCACCTTCTTGGCGCAGCCGCCGCAGGTCATGCCCGACACCTGATAGGTGCTCCGGGCGCCTGCGTTGGTCTCAGCGGCCGCGGGGGCGCTGTCGATCGTGACGGTGCCGCAGCCGCAGCTGGATTCATTGCCACACATGTGGACCTCCTCGGTGTCGCAGACGATGCCGTGACGGTGCACCAGGCGACCGTCGAGGCGATCGGCCAGCTGTGCGCCGGCCAACAGCCTGAAAATACCCCTCCCCGGTATTCGCCTCAAGACCTGGGCTGATCCTCGCGCGGCGCAGCAGATGTCGACCGCGTCACTTGACGGCCGATACGGGTGGGGGGTACAAAGTTCCGGCTACCCATACCCCCTAGGGGTAACCGAAGGAGTGATTGTCGTGTCATCCACATCGAAGCGCTGGTGGGCCCTCGGACTCATCGCCCTCGCCCAGTTCATGGTCATCATGGACACCTCGATCATCGGCGTCGCACTACCTCGGATACAGGCCGACCTCGGCTTCTCCCCGGAGAACCTGTCCTGGGTCTTCAACGCCTACGTCGTCGCGTTCGGTGGCCTGCTGCTGCTCGGCGGTCGCCTGTCCGACCTGTTCGGCGCCCGGCGCATGTTCGCCGCCGGATGGCTCATCCTGCTCATCGGGTCCGCCGTCGCCGGCCTGGCCGACAGCGTCGCGGTCGAGCTCGCCGCCCGCGCCGTACAGGGCGCCGGCGCGGCGCTGATCGCCCCGGCGGCGCTCACGCTCCTGATGATGCTCTTCGGCGCCGAACCCAAGGAACTCACCCGGGCCCTCGCCCTCTACGGCGCGGCGGCACCCGCCGGCGGCACCGCCGGCGTCTTCCTCGGTGGTGTCATCACCGAGTACATCAGCTGGCCCTGGGTCTTCTACATCAACATCCCCATCGCGGCGCTCGCGCTGCTCGCCACCCCGGCCCTGATGCCCGCCGGCGGCACCCGCCGCGGCTCGCTGGACGTCCTCGGCGCCCTCACGGTGACCGTGGGCCTCGGCGCAGCCGTCTACGGCATCGTCCGGGCTCCGGAGGTCGGCTGGGCCTCCGGTCAGACCTGGCTGGTCCTCGCCGGAGCCGTCGTCGCCCTGGCCGCGTTCGTCGCCATCCAGGCGGCCCGCCGCGAGCCGCTGATGCGACTGTCCATCTTCCGCGCTCCCAACCTCGCCGCGGCCAACGTCGCCCAACTGCTGCTCGGCGCGGCTTGGATCCCGATGTGGTTCTTCCTCAACCTCTACCTGCAGCAGGTCCTCGGCTACAGCGCGTTCCCCAGCGGCGCCGCGCTGCTGCCGATGACCGTCCTCATCATGATCGGCATGATCGCGCTCGCCCCGCGGGCCATCGCCCGGTTCGGCCCGAAGCCCATGGTGGTCACCGGCCTCGCCATCCTCGCCATCGGACTCGGCTGGCTCGCCCTGGTCCGCCCCGACGGCAGCTTCACCGTCGACGTCCTGCCCGCCTCGCTGGTCGCGGCACTCGGCATGTCCCTGGCGTTCATCCCGTCGCTCGGCACGGCGATCTCCAGCGCCCGGCCCGAGGAGGGCGGCCTCGCCTCGGGCATCGTCAACACCAGCTACCAGGTCGGCTCGGCGCTCGGCCTGGCCGCCATGACCGCGGTCGCCTCCGCCGCCGGAGCCGACCGGCTCGGCGACCTGCCCGCCCTGACCGACGGCTACTCCGCCACCTTCGTCGGCGCCGGGATCATCGCCGCCGCAGGCGCCCTCACCGCAGGACTCACCCTCCGCGCGGCGAAGCGGCAGCCCGCCAACGAGGCTGAGACAGTACCCGCGGCCTGACCGAATCCATCAACCGCCTGTCTGACGCCGGTGGAATCAGTCTGATCCCGACTGATCCACCGGCGCCTTCATGCGATCCGCGCCCGGCCCACGCGAGGCGGCCCTGGCGGTGAGGTGCCCACGACTCCTGTGGTCTCACGCGCTCGTGGCGGCTACGTCTCGGCGTTGACGAGGATCGCGGTGACCAGCACGACGGCGACCATCAGCAACGCCTCGACCAGGACAGTGCGGCGTAGCTGATGAGTGGCGTCGATCGCGCGGTCATCCAGCCTGGGCACGACGTGTCGGCTGTTGTACAGCCCGACGAGTGCAACAACCGCCACCAGGGCGACCTTGACGAGAAGCACCCGTCCCCAGGCGGTGGTCACGAGATGGCCAGGCCGTTCCAGGATCAGCAGGGTCAACGCGACGCCAGCGACACCCGTGAGCGCTACCGCGGCGGTGGCCGGTATGGAGAATCGCACCGCCATCTCGGCGGCACCCGTCGGTACGCCGAGGCGGGCGCGACTCAGCAGCAGGACGGCCAGGAGAAGAACCCCGCCGACCCACACCGCGGCGGCGATGGTGTGGGTGAAATCGGCCGCCACGACGACGGCCCGAGGTTCCGCGGTGACGGTGTGCCCATCGAGCAGGAAGGAACCCAACAGCAGCGCCACGGTGACAGCCAAAAGCACAGGCCGGACAGCTCGCGCTCGCACCCGCTGAACGCCGTCGCCGGTCAGGCTCCCGGCGGCAGGCGTCACCAGGCTCCGAGAGTCGGTGGGTATCGCTGCGACGGTCGGAACGGAGTGACGCCCGACCGCGTGCCGACCCCGAATCAGCGCCGCTTCGAGTGAACCGGACACGAGCAGACCGGCCGCACCGGTGAACCGCAGGACCAGGCCGGCGGCCACCGGCGTCTGACTGAGGCCGGCCAACGCCGAGGCGCTCGCCGCCGAGGTGAAGGTGCCCTGCTCGCTGAAGACCGCCGCGAGTGCGACCAGCTCGAAGGCCGCTCCAGCCGCCACCGTCAGCCCGGCCGTCCGCACCCAGACCTGCACCACCCGGACGTCACTGCGTGTGCCGACCAATGTGGTCAGCGCGAAGACAAGACCACCGACACCGAGCAGGATCGCCCCGTAGGAAAGCCAACGCCCGACGGCGCCGACAAACCGCACCGGCGCCTGTTCCGCATCGACGGTGTGGCCAACAGCATGTCCTCCCGCGTGTGCCGACGGCGAAGCCGGGGGCATACCTGGCCCACCATGGCCGGCATGCCTGGGCGGGCCGGCCGTTGCCTGGGGTTTAGCGGCCGTTCCGGGCGTCGGGGGAGGCGAGGCCACCGTGAACGTGATGACACCTGTCAGGGGGTGGGCGTCCGGGGCTGCGACAATCCACTGCAGCTTGAACGTGCCGGTGGTCAGGCGAGTGGTCGGGTGGACCAGCCACGTCCGGCCTCCGTCGGGCGTGAGGCTGGCGGCCGGTACGGCGTTGCCCTTGCCGTCGGAAAGCTTGAATCCCGCTCCTGTGGGCGTGCCGGCGGCGCTGAACGTCAGCCGAATCTCTCGAACGGCGCCATCGACCCGCGCGCCATCGGCCGGAACGGCCCGGAGCAGCTTGAAATGCGCTGCCGCAGGGGAAGCGAACCCGAGAGCCACGATGAGGGCGGGAAACAGCGCCAGCCACACCCGCAGTGCCCAGCGAGCGGCGCGACGTGCTGGCGGCTGAGGACATGCGAGACCCGACGAAGCAGCAAGCAAAGTCAGGCCGCCCGGCGACGCCGCTGGAAAGGCACTGTTGATCCTTCCGCCGAGGAGGCGCGGGCCGGTGCCCACACATCGCTCCCACCTGGTGCGGTCGCCATCCTAGGGCAACTACTACCCGCTCTTAGTAGGGGCGTGTCAGCCTCGACGATCCTGAGAGTCCGGTTGGGGGAGAGCGGGAGCATGGTGGCATCGCCGACGACTCGCAACGGCGACAGACTGCGCCGGGACTGGTGCGCGGCGTTGCCGCAGCCCCGGTCAGCCGTGGTCTGGTCGCTTGCTGGCCCTGCGCTGACGGATTTTGAAGCGGGCCACCGCGATCAGCGCGATCTTGAGTGCGACGAGTGCCACGACGACGTTCGCGGCCAGGCCGGTCCACCGCGATTCGGCCACGACCGAGCCCGCCAAGCCCACGTGCAGCGCGATGACCAGGACCACAGCCAACGCGAGGAAGGCGTTCTGGAGGCGGGGTCGCGGGAAGCGCCGCGGTTGTCCGGCTGTCACGCCGACGGTGTCTCGAAGGGTGGCCGCGTCGGGGGATTCGACCCGCTGCCAGGCTACGGCCAGCGGGTCGCGGCGGCTGAACCGCTCGAGGTCGCGGGTGATGATGTCGCGGATCTGAGTCAGGCGCTCTTCGTCCGCGGCGTCGATGCGCACCGTGAGGGAGTTGCCGTCGGCGGTGAGCGTGGCGTGGCCCCACGGGGTGAAGGTGACCGTTCCGCTGGTGTCCGTCCACTCGGCCGTAACCTGCACCTCGCGGCGGATCTGCAAGTGCATGCGGGCGGAGTGGCCGCCGCTGCCCATGGCAGCGGCGTGCTTGCAGAACTGGACGAGGTAGCGGCTGGCTCTGTTGGTCTGGATCTTGGTTTGCAGGACTAGCACGGTATTCCTTCTCGGTCGTGGTCTCGGGGGAGCCGATCCTCAGCGGTTCGCGGGCGGGCTCCCGGTGTAGTCGAGGGTCAGGCTGGAAAGGTGGCGGGGCACTCGGCAGATCCCGGCCCGCTCCCAAAATTATCGAGACAATCTGTCTTCGTCAACTACAAGCTGTTGCTCTCGTGAACGGCGTGTAGGATGTGGGTGTGCCCAAGCTGTGGACCGAGACGATCGACGCGCACCGCGCCGCGGTTCGGGACGCCGCCATGGATGCCATGGCCGCGCTGGTGGCCGAGCACGGGCTGATCGCGGTGACGATGTCGCAGATCGCCGAGCAGGCCGGGATCGGGCGCGCGACGCTGTACAAGTACTTCCCGGATGCCCAGGCCGTTCTCACCGCCTGGCATGAACGTCAGATCACCACACACCTCGACCAGCTCACGGCCGCCGTCGACCCCGCCGCCCCGGCCATCGTGCGCCTGGAAGCTGTCCTGCACAGCTACGCGCACATCCAGCACCACTCGGCGCGCCACCATGGCGGCGAACTCGCCGCGCTGCTGCACCGCGGCGAGCACGTCGACCGCGCCCAGCAACGGCTACGCGGCTTCGTTCAAGATCTGATCGCCGAGGCTGTGCGAGACGGCGACCTCCGCGGCGACGTGGCCGCCGACGAGTTGGCCACCTACTGCCTGCATGCCCTCACCGCCGCCGGCACTGTTCCCCGCCCGGAGGGCGTCCAGCGCCTGGTCACCGTCACCCTGGCCGGGTTGACCGCCAGTCGCCGGTAATTCGCCTTTCTTGGTTCATGGGCTCGTTGGGGAAGCCGCACGACTCCGGCTTCCCGCTCGCGCAGCGCTCACCGTGGACGTGTGGGGTGGGCGCCGGCGGAGTGGGTTCGCAGTGTCTTCTGCCAGCTGGACGCGTCGGTGCAGGATGGACGGCATGAGGAAAATCTGGGAATGCGTCTTCGATGCCTTCTTCGGCCATCCTCGTGGCCTGCCTGGCCGCATCGGCGGTGCGATCATGGCCAGAGGAAACGCCGACCAGGAACGCTGGGCTGATGAACGCCTAGCATCACCGGCCGGGGCCCACCTGCTGCTGGTGGGACACGGCCCAGGCATCGGCCTCGCCCTGGCGGCCGACCGTGTCGGCCGGACTGGACACGTGGTTGGTGTGGACCCCTCGGCGACCATGCGCCAGCTGGCCAATGCCCACTGCGCCGAGGCGATCGCCGCTGGTGTAGTCGAGATCCGCGATGGCAGCGCCGAGCACACGGGCTGCGCCGACCGGAGCATGGACGCGATGATCTCGGTCAACAACGTCATGCTGTGGGACCGGCGGGCCGGCCTGGCTGAGGCGCACCGTGTGCTGCGGCCCGGTGGCCGGTTGGCCATTGCGGTGCATCGCCATGTGCTGAACACCTCACCGGAGCAGCTGGCCGATGACGTGCGAGCCGCGGGCTTCGTCGATGTCACCCTCCACGTGTCTCCCAGGCGCATGAACAGTCCTGCTGTCGAACTGCTCGCCTGCCGACCCACCAGCTGACCCGCGACCACAGCCTCACCGGCAGGCTGGCGTCACCATGATCACGCTGTCGAACGCGGTTCCTACTCGCTTCGCGCGGCGGGTGCCCACTCGTCGGCAGAGCGGCGGTCCGGCCAGGGGCCGCCAGCCGGGGTTGGGTCGATTTTCGCCGAGGGTCTAGCAACGTCTGCAAATATTTGACAGTGTGATGATCACTTGCGTGATCGCGTCATCTGGCGACACGCCCGACGTGAGGGGGCGCCGTGCGTAGACCTTCCCGAATCCGATCACTCGCCGTCGCAGGCGCGGCGATCCTGCTCGCCGTGATGGCATCTCCGGCCCAGGCACACGAGCCATGGGACGACGGATCCGTCCCGCCGCCCCCGCCGAGCAGCCCGGCCGACGGTTACAGCCAGAACATGCACCTGCTCGGGACCGACGCGCACACCGGCGGCGTGAACTCCGACCTCGCATTCTCCGGCAACCTCGTCTTCGCCGGCCACTACGGCGGCTTCCGAATCATTGACATCTCCGAGCCGGGCTCGCCCGCTGAGCTGGCCGACGTGCACTGCAACGGCCCCCAGGGCGATGTTTCCGTCTGGGGCAACCTGTTGTTCCTGTCTGTGGACACCCCGCAGAGCACGCCGGGCTGCGAGGGGTCCCGCAACGTCACCGCGTCCACCCCGGGCGCCTGGGAGGGCGTCCGCGTCTTCGACGTCAGTGACCCGAGGGCGCCGCGGTTCCTCCAGGCGATCCGGACCGACTGTGGCTCGCACACCCACACCCTCGTGCCCCGCGAGGACGGCGGCACCTACATCTACGTCGCGTCGTACCCGCTGAGCGCCAGCAACATCGGCCCGGACTGCCAGGCCCCGTTCGAGCGGATCTCGGTGATCGACGTCCCGGGCGGCGACGCCGCCGCCGGCCTCTCCGCGAAGGTCGTCGCCGAGCCCACCATCAAGGGTGTCGACCCGTTCTCCGGCGCGTCCGGTGACTTCTTCGCCTGCCACGACATCCAGGTGCTGACCCCGCGCAAGCTCGCCGCCGCGGCCTGCCTGTCACAGGGCCAGCTGTGGGACATCAGCAACCCCCTAGCCCCGCGCGTGATCGCCAACGTCGACACGCCGGACGTGGACATCTGGCACAGCGCGGCGTTCACCCACGACGGAAAGTACGTCACCTTCGGCGATGAGTACTTCGGGCCCGCGCAGGAGCCGTTCGGGGCTATCTGGACGTACACGGTCGACGACCCCAGCACGCCGCTGAGCCACCTCCGCATCCCGCGCGCCGAGCCGAGCACCTACCACAACTTCAACTACGTGCCGGTGGCCGGCCGAAACATCCTGGTCTCCTCCGCCTACGGGTCGGGAACCTCGATGGTCGACCTGACCGACCCGCGCAACCCGACGGAGATCGCCTACTACGACATGCAGTCCAACCAGTGGTCGACCTACTGGTACAACGGCCTCATCATCGCCAACGACATCTCCCGCGGGGTGGACGTGCTCCGATTCAGCGGCCCCCAGACCGCCGGGGCCAAGAAACTGCCGATGCTCAACCCGCAGACCCAAACGTTCCTGCTCAACTGACGCTGCCACGTGAAAGCGGGCGGGCGCCGACAGCGCCCGCCCGCATTCGTGACCTACCGGCGAACCCGCACATCCGGTGGTTTCTGCCCTCCCGGGCCCGAGGAAGACACCTGATCGCCAAGGCGGCGGGAGGCGAGCCCGCACCAGCATGAGCTGGTGGCCAAGCCAGGGCCGCAGTTCCCCCGGACTGGCATACATGTCCAATGGGCACCGACGCCGAGGCGGCCCCGGCCGTGACGGAACGACGCGACGCCCTATCGACCCGCCGGCGGCGCTCCGACATCCTGAGCACGAATCACCTGGTGCGCCACGTCGACGTCCGAATGTCGAGGTACCCGCGGTGTGTGCGTGGGCGATGGCAGTAAGCGTGAGCCACCCGGTCTCCCTGCGCTGACTGCCGGGTGCCGCCAACTCCATCTCCATGTGCGCCTGCGGTGACCGCTCGCTCGCACCGACTGTGTTGGCGCTGCCTCGGCCCGTGCCACCACCACCGCTGCTGCCGGGCTGGGTTGGCTGAATTGTGACGTGAAATTGGTTTGGGGCTAGGTAACCCCTCCGGGGAAACGGTCATTTGGGTGAGGACGCGGCGATCGGCCATGCAATTCGGCGCCAATGCCATTTCCGATGTCCGGTTACGTCCCGGCGGTCCTGCTATAACTGCTCGTCCCATTGAGTAGCATGAGTAACCGGATGTTCCGGTCAGAGTAACGATGTTCGAGGTTTACGCAGGTGGGGAGGCTTGGCATGGGACATACCCACCGGTAGTGTCGGCGCGTCCGGCGCGGTTTCCGATCGCAAGTGGCGACGCCGTGCCGACCCGCCTAATCGTGATCTTACGAACCGGG
>NZ_JBIAIL010000082.1:0-8781 GCF_042871425.1 Micromonospora sp. NPDC005806
TCCTACTAACCCACGGGCTCGGACAGCGCCAAGACGGTACGACGTCAGCCGGACGGCCCTAGCCCGATTTTCACCCGCTCAGGGTCGCGCCACCAGGCGCACGAACTACTAACCCTGAGCTGCGTGAACAACTGCAGCCGTTGTCGAACATGGCGCTCATCGAGCGGTGTGCCAACCTACGTCCGGGCCCGGTGACCAGCGTGACCGCCGCCACCAAGCACACCCTGCGCTCGATCGCCCGCCGCTGGCAGCAACTCCACGATGAGATCAAGACCCACGAGAAGCTGCTGGCCGAGCTCACCAGCCAGCTCGCACCGCAGCTGATTGACGCGTTCGGCGTCGGTGCCGACACCGCAGCCGAGATGCTCATCGTCGCCGGCGACAACATCGACCGGGTCCACTCCGAGCCGGCCTGGGCTCGGCTCTGCGGGGTCGCGCCGATCCCCGCCTCTTCCGGCATGACCAACCGCCACCGGCTCAACCGCGGCGGCCACCGCCAGGCCAACGCTGCGCTCTACCGCGCGGTCATCGTGCGCATGCAACACCACGAACCGACCCGTGCCTACGTCGCCCGGCGAACCGCAGAGGGCAAGACAAAAGCCGAGATCATCCGATGCCTGGAACGTCTGCTTGGATCTTGACAGGTTCCGCCCCGGTGCCGCGGTGGCCTGCCCACAGGGCAGCCTGCCAGCCGCTGTGCCTTCGGTGGGCCCGCAGCCGATATTAGGGGAGCGAATTGGGAGCAACGGGCCGCCCTAAACGGCGTTGAACACCATCCAACAGCACCCAACGGCATCCCCCTGCACCCAACATGACCTGCGGGTCCTCGTCTTCGCAGGTCAGAGTCGGTGCAGCGTCCTGCTTCACACGGAGTGCTCCGCGGTTTTGCGCAGCAGTCGACAGCACTCTATGTCCCCTGGCAGGGGAGTGTGCGCAGGTCACGGCGGTAAGGAGCTGCTGGATGGCCTGGCCTTGCAAATGGGAGCAGATTGGGTGCAGGTTGGCGAAGTGGTCACCGCGCCCGAAGTGCTCACCGACACTGGACAGAGCCGAGGGCTCTGACCTGCGGTGATGCGGGCGAGCGGCCCGGCGTGACCTTCCAGAGAACACCGAAGTGGTCACCCGCCCTGCGCAGGAGGCGCTGAGCAACTTCAGGTAGCAAGTCGATGGCTGGGGCGCCCCGGCGATGCGGCCGGGTGATAGGTGCGCGTCTCTGTATGCGTCTGTCTGTTGGTCCCGAGCCCGTCCTGCTACCTGGAAAATCAATCTCAGCCGTACCGCCTTGACCAGGGCCTCCCGCTCGGTGACCTCTTCGGGAGATTCGAAGAGGCCAAGCGGGGCGGGCCTCCTCGGTGCCGCAGACCTCGACGAGGTCAGGGGATCGATCCGCTCCGTGGCTGGACCACGGCCCAGAGAACCGAGCGTCCAGTCAGTTCGACCGACGTGCATCTTCGCGCTGACTGTTTGAGTGCTGCAGGCGGTCTACTTCAGTGGGTCATCGACATCGACTCAGATCGGTACACTGAGGAAGCGGCTGTGAACGTGGGGTGACGTGGTGTCGTTCCGGTACTACCTCTACATCAGTGACAGCAAGGTGGACATGTTGCTCCAGCAGATTGATCCGGCGCTCACCCGCAGGCGCAACACGGAAATCAAAGTCGATCTGAAGATCTTTGGTGCCAGCCGAGGTGCCGAGTTGCCGGGCGCGGACCGGGTGGCCCGGTTGGAACGGGTGGTGCGGTGCCTGCAGGACCACGGGGATCTCGGCTCCGTCGACGAGCCCGGCCAGTTCTTCTGGGGCCTGCTTCCGCTGCGCTGGGGCCCGGTCAAGGGGGACCTCGCCCTGATCTATTTCGGCGGGTGTAGCGAGCGCACCTGGGTCGGGTTGGGCGGATCGCGGGCCCACGTTGTCGGCGCAGTGCCCGGCACCGAGTCCGGCCCGGCGCTGACCGGCTCGCACATGCCGTCGATGCTGGCGGGGCTGGCCGGACCGCGCGGGATCCGCACCCTGCTTGACGACGCCGATCCGGGGTACGAACAGGCGGAAGTGGCCGCGCTGAGCACCGTACGCCAGGCCACCGCTCGGCTGCGCGGGCCGGCGCAGAATCTGGAGTTCGTGGCAAAGCGGCTGCTGTACGGGCCTAGCCCGGATCCGGAGCAGGATCCGCACCCGAACATGTCGGTGCTGCTGGGTTCCCCACTGTACGTGGCATTGGCGGACTGATCGGTGGCGGCTCCCGCAGACGGGAAGGACCGCACCCTCTGGCGCCCCGGCCAGGTCATTCTCGACCTGTACGAGGTGCGCGACGTGCTGCCGGGCGGGGGGATGGGCCTGGTCTACCGGGTACGACACCGTGGCTGGAACATGGACCTGGCGGTGAAGACCCCCCGACCGGAACGGGCCGCGTCACCGTCCGGCCTGCGCAACTTCGAGGTGGAGGCCGAGTCCTGGGTTAACCTAGGCCTGCACCCGCACGCGGTTAGCTGCGCATACGTGCGCCGCATCGACGGCATTCCTCGCGTGTTTGCCGAGTGGGTCGACGGCGGCAGCCTGGCCGACGCGGTACGCGGCCGCCAGCTCTACCGAGACGGCCCGCAGCAGGCATTGCGGCGCATCCTGGATCTGGCCATCCAGATCGGCTGGGGCCTAGAACACGCCCACCGCAGCGGGCTGATCCACCAGGACGTCAAGCCGGCCAATGTCATGCTCACCCCGGACGGTACCGCCAAGGTGACCGACTTCGGTCTCGCCAGGGCGCGCGCCGCGGCGGGGGAGAGCAGCGCCCCACCGCTGGGCGGCAGCCTGCTGGCCAGCTACGGCGGGCGGACGCCGGCCTACTGCTCTCCGGAGCAGGCGGAGGCGGCGGCGGGCCGTTCGGTGAAACTCACCCGGGCCACCGACCTGTGGTCCTGGGCAGTCACCGTGCTGGAGATGTTCACCGGCGGGCCGCCGACCCAGCACGGTCAGGTCGCCGACCGGGTGCTCGACGCGTTCCGGAGCGCCGCCCCGCCGGATCGGCAGATCCCGCGCCTCCCCGAGGAACTGGCCGAGTTGCTGGCAACATGCCTGCGCCCACGGCCCGAGGAGCGGCCCGGACGGATCAGCGACTTGATCGACACCCTGGCCGACATCTACGTCCGCGTGACCGGCCAACCGTACCCGCGTGCCTACCCGGCGGCCGCCACGTTGCTCGCCGACGGGCTGTCCAACCACGCACTTTCCATGTTGGACCTCGGCCACCGCGAGCGGGCGGAGGAATTGTGGGACAAGGCGATCCAGGCCGATCCGCATCATCCGCACGCGGTGTACAACCGTGGGCTGTACCGTTGGCGCACCGGCCGGCAGAGCGACGCGGAGCTGATCGCCGAACTGGACGGGGTGCGTGTCAGTCACCCGCGTGACTGGGTGGACGAGTACCTGCTCGGGCTGGTGTATCTGGAGCGGGGCGATTCCGAGCGGGCCGAGCAGATGCTGGCCAAGGCCGCCGCGTTGGCTCCCTCGGCACCCGGCGTGGACACTGCTCGGGCGACGGCCGGCTCGATCCCTCGCGTTCGCCCGCCGGTTGACCTGCGCGGGCAGCGGAGCTCGATCGAAGCAGTGGCACTCGACCCCGACGGCAGGTATGCGGTTTCGGGTGGCTTCCACAACGCGCAGCCGCCGCGCCCCGGCAGCGAAGGGGGCACGATACGGCTCTGGGATGCTGCCACCGGTCGATGCCTGCATCGCCTGGCGGGCCACCAGGCGGCGGTGACCACGCTCGCGGTCGCCGCGGATGCCCGACTGATCGCCGCCGGCAGTCGGGACGGCGCGCTGCTGATCTGGGACGGTGGCACGGGGATGCTACGGCACCGGCTGACCGGCCACCGTGGTGAGGTCGAGGCGCTGTCGTTCAGCGCGGACGGGAACATCCTGGTGTCCGCGTCCCGTGACAGCGCGGTGCTGGTGTGGGACACCCGCACCGCCCGGCAGGTCCGCGTGCTGAACGACGGCCAACGGGAGACCGGTTCCGGCGGGCAGGTGGCGGTCGGCGAGCACCTCGTGGTTCGCTGGGAGCCGATGACCCTCCGGCTGCGCGGGTGGGACGCGGCGACCGGAGACCTGGTCCGCTCCATCCAACTGATAGCCGCGAGCACGGTGCTCAGCATGGACGGTCGAATGGCGCTGGCCGTCCGCGACGCCACGCTGCAGCTGTGGGAGCCGGCTACCGGAAAGCTGCTGCGGGCCGTGGAATTGCGTCAGCGGCCGCGCAACGTGCTGGCGGTGAGCGGTGACGGCCGGCTGGCGCTGCTGTCCGGGCCGGACGGGCTGGGCCTGGTGGAGCTGGAGACCGGACGCTGCCTGCGCACGTACCCAGTCCAGCGCGGACCGGCCGTGCTGACCGCCAATGGCCGGCTGGCCCTGTCCTGCGCCGGGGGTGACCTTCGCGTTTGGGAGGTGGCGCCGGCCGGGCCGCCGTCACCGTGGAGCCACCCCCGACCCCGCCAGGCCGGCGAGTTGGTACGCGAGGCGGACATCGTGAGCGCCGCGCTGGACCGCGCCGACCGGCACGCCCGACAGGGTGCCTGGTCCGCCGCCGCTGACCAAGTGCGGGCGGCGCTTCAGGTGCCGGGCTATGAACGCCGGCGTGAGCTGCTGGACCGGTGGGCCGAGGTGGGGCGGCACGGGCACCGTAGCGGCCTGCTGAACGTGGTGCAGGTCGGAGAGCTGGAGCCGGCCGACAGCTTCACGGTCAGCCCGGACGGGAGCCTGGCCATGTGCGCCGACTATTCAGACACGGTACGGGTGCTAGAGGTGGACTCCGGACGGCAACGGTACAACCTCTACCGATACGGCGACTGGGTCACCTGCCTGCTGTTCGGTGCGGATAGCCGCACCGCCGTCATCGGCGCTGGTGACGAGACCGTCCGGGTGTGGGACCTGACCACCGGGCACCTGCGGCATGCCCTCAAGACGCGCGGCTCCCGGCCCTCGGCCATGGGCTTCACCATGCCGGCAGTTCTGAGTACGGACGGGCGGTGCGTGGTCGCCGGAACTCGCGGCGGCAAAATTGTGCTGTGGGACATCGTTAAGGGCCGACGCCTGCTGGCGATGCCGCACCATCGGATGATCACCGGCGTCGCCATCAGCCCGGACGACCGGATCGTCGCCTCGACTGACGGCTCTGGTGAAGTCTGGCTATGGGATCTGGTCGCCGGGCGGCGCCGGCACATCCTGCCGGGTATCGCGGCCACCCTGCGGACGCTGGCGTTCAGCGTGGATGGCTCCACCGCGCTGTCTCCGGGCCACGCCGGTGATTCGGTGTGGGTGTGCCAGCCGGTAACCCGGCACCTGCGCGGCTTCATGATGGGGCACGACGGGAAGGTGTCCGCGGCGGCGGTGAGCGCGGACGGCCGGCTGGCCCACACGGCGTCCGCCGACGGTGCCCTGCGCGTGTGGGACGTCGACCGCAAGCACTGCCTGCGGGTTTTGACCGGTCATCGGGGCCCCGTCGTCGCGCTTTCACCCACTGCGGACGGCCGGTTCACCCTCTCCCTCGGCGAGGACGGCACGATACGCGCCTGGGACCTGACCACCGGGCAGTGCCTGTGTGTGCTGGACGGCCACGACCAGAGCGTGTGGAGCGTGAGCTCCGACTCCCGGGTGGTGCTGGCGCGGCGTACCGGCGGCGGGATCCGGGTGTGGCGCTTCGACTGGGACTACGAGGTGCCAAAGCCGGCCGACTGGGATGAGCGGGCGCGGCCGTACCTGTCCGCGTTCGCCGTGGGCACCCGGTGGCGCCAGCGCCCCCGCGCCGAGGAGGAGTTCCCGCGCCTGCTGCGCACGCTGGAGCTCGCCGGCCTGGGCTGGCTGCGTCCCGATGGAGTTCGCGCGGAACTCGCGCGGATGCCGGTGCCACAGCCGCCTGGCTGGTGGTCGGCGCGGCGCGACCGAAGGGAGACCGGTTAATGCTTCTCGCCTGCTCCGGCTGGGAGTGCTCGATGCTGATCTCGGTGTCCGACCTCCCGGGCGGCAATCCGGTGGCCCGCGACGATCCGGAACACTTCGCGATCCGGTTTCAGGTCTGCGACCACTGTCGCGCCAACTTCTGCCACCGGTGCATGCCCGTGGGTCGGTGGGGGCTGCGCCGGCCGCGTTGTCCGCACTGCACCGGGCGCCTGCTGCCGGGCACCATGCGGCTGATGGCACACAATCAGCCCCTGTCCCCCGACGTGGCCGCGTGCAAGGAAGGGGTACGGCTGGGGGAGGACGGCCAGTTCGACGCCGCCCTGGCCGAGTTGGAGCGCGCGGTAGCGCTGCGACCTGGCTACCCCGACGCGCACCACTACCGCGGTGCCGTCCTAGAGGAGCTGGGCCGGTACGCCGAGGCGCTGGCGGCGTACGAGCTCGCCGACCGCCAACGCCCCGGTCATCCACCCACCGCCTTTGATCGGGGTCGGGTACTCGGCCTGATGAATCGCCATGAGCCTGCGGTCGAGGCATACCGGCAGGCCCTGGAAATGGAACCGCGACACCTGAACGCCCGGGTGAACCTGGGGGCGACGCTGAACCAGCTGGGCCGGTACGAGGAGGCCCTGATCGAGCTCGACCGGAGCATCGCGCTCGCCGAAGAGGGCGGGTACCGTGGCGGCCGCCGGGACAGCCGAAGCTATGCCTACGCCGCGCGGGCCGCGGTGCTGGTGAACCTGGGACGGTATGACGAGGCGTTGACCGCCGTGGACGTGGCCATCAGCTGCGGCCCTGACCGGTCCGACATGTACTACAACCGCGCGTACATCCTGCGGCAGCTCGGCCGGAGGCGGGAGGCGGAGCAGGCCGAGCGGCTGTACGAGGACGTCCGCAGCCGCGACACGTGGGGATAGGTGAGAGGTTGTCGGCCGCGGTGACGCTGACCGTTTCCACCCCCGACCGGCCGTCCCGGTCGTACCGGCTAGATGCCCGCTCCACCTGCCTGGTCGGTCGGGGCAGCGACTGCCAGGTGCGGGTCAGCGCGGCGGACACACAGGTGTCCCGTCGGCACTGCCTGTTCATGGCCGACCCGCCGCGGCTGTGGGTACGCGACCTCAGCCGTAACGGCACGTTCGTCAACGGCGGCCGGGTCGTGCAGGAGCAGGACCTGGTCGACGGCGACGAGGTGCGGGTCGGCCGGACGGTGATATCGGTGTCGGTGACGGGCGCCTCGCCGCCGGGCGTGCCCCAGTGCGCGCACTGCGGACGGATCAGCCCGGACGGCTCCGGTGCCGGTGGCGGAGCCCTCGTCTGCATGGCCTGCCGGCACAAACCCGAGGCCGTGGTGCGTACCCTGCTAGCCCGGGCTGATGCGGGTGACCCGGACCTGGCGCTGCTGTGCGGTTACCGCGTCGTCCGCGAGCTGGGGCGCGGCGGCCAGGGCGTGGTGTACCTGCTGTGCGACGCGGACGGGGAACGGGTGGTCGCGCTGAAGACTCTGCTGGCGCAGGTCGCGGTCGATGCCGACGCGCGGGCGGGATTCCTACGCGAGGTCGAGAACACCCGAGCGTTGCATCATCCGAACATCGTGCGGTTCGGCGGGTATGCGTCCGTCGGCGCGGCTTTCCTGTTCACCACCGAATACTGCCCGCTCGGCAGTGTCGACCAGGTGGTGTCCCGGCTGGGCCGTCCGTTGCGCGTCGCCGAGGCGGTACCGATCGTGGCACAGGTGCTCGACGGGCTCAGCTACGCGCATCAAACGATGGTCCCGGTGGTGCGCCTGGCGGACGGGGACGTCCTGTCCGGCTGCGGCTTGGTGCACCGGGACGTCAAGCCGCAGAACATCTTGCTGTCCGGGCCGCCCACCGAACCGGTAGCCAAGATTGCCGACTTCGGCCTAGCGAAGGCGTTCGACCGCGCGGGCCTCTCCGGCCACACCGCGTCGGGCGCGGTCGGCGGCAGCTATGCCTTCATGGCCCGTGCCCAGATCCTCGACTACAAGTACGCCCGGCCCGATGTCGACGTGTGGGCGGCCATCGCCTCGTTGTACTGGATGCTCACCCTCGCCACCCCGCGTGACTTCCCGGGCGGGCAGGATCCGGTGGCGGTGGTGTTGCGCGACGATGCCGTACCCATCCGGGAACGGGTGCCGTCGGTACCGGCCCGGCTAGCGGCGGCGATCGACGCCGGACTGGCTGAGGCGCCGAGCCGCACGGCCATGGAGGCCGGCGAGGTGAAGCGCAGCCTGCTCGAGGCGCTGCCGGCCGGGTAGCCGCAGTGCGGGCGAGGGGCGGCGTGATTTGCCACGGCCCGCGGGTGCTCCGCCCGCGCAAGATCGACTCGGGGAACCTCTCCGTGCCATCAACCATGCCCACCGGTAGCCGCCTGAGGTTGGGCACGTCCGCGTCATCCCTCTCGCTGATGTCCTCGTTCAGCCGCGTCGGGCGGAGCGACTCTGGCCGGCGAGCGGAGCAACGCTCTCAACTGCCGCTGAGGAAGCACGGCGTCCGCGAGGCAGTCCTCACCGTCCATACCCGCCGTCGGGTCGCCTGCTCCGTGCCACAGGACGGACGTCCCTGCGGTTAGGCATGCTATCCCGGCTGAGTGTGGGGCCGTGCGGGCCGGGATCCAGGGGAGCACCCCGGGAGCAGACGGGTGCACTGAACGGCGTTGAACTGCATTCAATGGTACCGAACGACCTCCAACAGCACACGCCCCCACCTGCGGTCTTGTGTTCCGCAGGTCATCCCTGAAGGAGCGGGGCCGGTCAAGGGGTGTGCTGGCCTTGCTTTGGGTGTTCTCCGTCGTGTTGTGGGCGCGCCGAGGTGAGGCGT
>NZ_JBIAIL010000083.1:0-8759 GCF_042871425.1 Micromonospora sp. NPDC005806
CGCCTCACCTCGGCGCGCCCACAACACGACGGAGAACACCCAAAGCAAGGCCAGCACACCCCTTGACCGGCCCCGCTCCTTCAGGGATGACCTGCTGAAACGCCTTCCGTCGGTTTCCGGCGTCCTCTGCCGTTACTCGCGCTCAGTTGTGCCGGATCTGTTCCTGAACCCGTGGATTGCCGGCGAGGCGCTCGGCGGCGGCCCAGTAACGGCGGGCGGGTTGCGGCCGTCGCTTATTTGAGGGCCGCCGAAGGCTTGCAAGCCAGACCTACAGTCACGGCGTGACCACACCACGCACGTACAGGCGCAGGCTGCTGTCGGCGCGCACTGTCGCCTGGATCGAACTCGTGGCACTGATCGTTGCTCTCGGTGCGCTTGCCAGAGACGTCTTCAACTGGACCATCCCCGGCGCGGCGAGCGAGGATCGGCAAAAGATCCAAGTCGACCCTCCCGAGTCAGGAACGCTGTCGAGGTGCGCCACGATGCGGGGCTCCGCTCCCCGGTATCAAGGGCAAGGCGCTGTGGATGGCCCACACCTCTTCAGGCGGAAGATACTTCTTCGCGCAAGCCACCTACGACGACAACGGTCGATGGCGGGCGACAGACACATTTGGCGGCGAAGGCGACGTGAACCAGCGTTTCCGTATTGTCGTCTTCCTGGTCGACCAGGAGATCTCATCCTTTCTGACCGGGATCCGGGGTGAGAGTGCAGACGGCAAGCCCGG
This sequence comes from Micromonospora sp. NPDC005806, assembly GCF_042871425.1. Lineage (NCBI taxonomy): Bacteria > Bacillati > Actinomycetota > Actinomycetes > Micromonosporales > Micromonosporaceae > Micromonospora > Micromonospora sp. NPDC005806. The sequence goes on from NZ_JBIAIL010000083.1 coordinate 726, forward strand.
CCGCTACTGGGCCCAAGCGCTCCCGCCGGGGGCCACTCACGAAGCATCCCTCTCGGTCGCTCGGGACGGCACGCGCGGCCAGCCCTACTGCGGGCAACCGGGAACGTAGCGAGGGGTCGCGAGCGTCGATGACAGCCTGAAGGCTGGGGCTGCTCACCGTTAGGGTCCGCGACGTCTCGCTTACAAGGCGTTTCCGGCGAGAGCCGTAGCGTCCGCTGACGTCCACGGGGCCCGGCCCGGAGGCGACATCCGTTCGCGCTGGTCCGGCCCCGGCCGCCACCGTTGATGTCAACGGCTGATGTCAGGTCGCCGCTACGGTTTCCGGCGTCACTCAAAGCATCCATCGATGCCTGCCGCATTCAGGCAGCCTCGTACGGGGGGCGTGCAGGCAACCCGACGGTCGATGGCGTGCTCGGGCATCAGCGCGGGGGGCACGACTCAGGTCGGTTCCGCGTGGCGAACACGCTCCACGCGATCAGCCACGCCGGCAGGTACGGGCCGACCCAGTACGCCTTTGGCACTGGTGTATGCGGCGGGAAGAAGACCGGGGCAAGCTTGTCGGCCAACACGAAGCCGAACGCCACTGTCCCAGCGCCCACCAACGCAGCGGTCAGCGCCGCGAGCACGCGGTGGCGCTGCCAGCGATGCGCCGCCGCCCACGCCAGGGGTACAGCACCCGGCAGTGCGATGGCCAGCATGACGGCCAGGAACAGCAGGCCCACCCACCACGGCAGGTTCACCTCGACGTCGAAGAACATGCAGCACCATAGTGCTTCGCGTCAATCGACAGCCAGAGACCGTTCAGCACCAGTCAGTAGAGGCTGATTGGGGGCAACTGCGCCAGACAAACATCAGTTCACCAACTACAGGTAAGAAGGACCCGGCTGGCCTGGTGATCGGGCCGATACGCCTGGTTGCCTGGGCAGACGTCGTCACCAGCGGTCGTCGTTGGTCGCTTGACGATCGGCCTCCGACGGCCTGGACCTGGTCCTCGTCGACCCCTTGACGCCCAGGCAACCAACACCGGACGCTGACCTGCGGCTCCGAAGCCGCTGAGCTGCCAGGACGATCCCCCAGTGTCCGCGACGGTCCGCTGGCGTCCGTCCCGATCGTCAACCAAATAGTCACCCAGCTGCCGGGGAGACCTCAACATCGGGCACGCAACGGGCGCGGACCCGGTTGTCGGGCACTCGCCTCCTGGGCCGGCCGCCGGTGGCCGGGTCGTCGCCCTTTGGTCGAGGCGGCCGCCCACCTGATCGAGCATCCTCGAAACCGAGTCCCCCGCTGTGCACAACACGATAATTTCGCGATATGGGCATCACCGGGGGGATAGCATGCTTCTTTTTTATTGTCGTGATTGTGGCGTTCATCGCGTTTTGGGTAGTGCGTTACGGGCGCGGCCCGAAGCAGCCGACGCCGGCAAACGAGGTGGGCCACGAGTTACCACCGCCACCACCGGACGATCCAAAGCCGCCGCAGCACCCGCGCGGCCGTCGCTGACGCGGCGACCGACCAGTCCTGGCGCATCAGGTCAGGAAGACGCGCAGGTCGGAGTCCGTGTGCAGCCAACGAAGCGGGCCGCTGTCGGGCGCGGTCACAGCAGGTCCGGGTTGAAGTGCTGGGACTGGGAGTAGAACAGGTAGTAGCAGTGGTGCAACTTCTCTACGTCAAGCGCGCCGGGCTGGAGGTACTGGTCCGCCACCTTCTTCCAGCCGTCTGCACCGCCCACCTCGTCGGCGTACTCCCCAGCTGGCGAGAGTTGATCGAGCACTACGGCGTAACAGAGCCGATCATCGACCGCGCTATGCAGGTCCTACGGATCAAGGGGATGACCGATACGCCGCCCGGCGCGGGCGTCTTCGTCGCCGAATAGCTGCCGGGCCCAGCCGCCGCGACCGCGACCCCTCGGTTGTAAAGAGGAAGATGCCCCTGGCAGGGCACCCGCGGGTTTGTGAAACTCGATGCGTCACCCGCTGACGTCGACAGAGCTTGGCACCTGCAAGCCCGTTTGTAAGAGTGACGCTGGAGCCCGCCCCGGTAGGTACTCCGGGTTGCCGCTGTGAGCGCGTGTCTGAGTTTCTTGATCTTTCGCGGGTTCCGCGGGCGACGCCTTGTCGGCTCGACTCCACCATGGAGGCGTCGTGGAGATCGTGTATCCGCGGGTCGCGGCGATCGACGTGCACAAGAAGCAGATCACGGTGGCGGTCCGGGTCCCAGGCGGGCAGGCCGGGCAGCGCCGCCAGCAGGTACGCAAGTACCCGACGTTCTACAGCGCGCTGCGGGAGATGGCTGTCTGGCTGCTCACCGAGCAGATCACGCACGTGGCGATGGAGGCCACCGGCGTGTACTGGCGGCCCGTCTTCCACGCCCTCGCCGAGGCCGACGGGCTGAAGGTCCTGCTGTGCAACGCCCACCACGTCAAGAACGTGCCGGGCCGCAAGACCGACGCCTCCGACGCGGTGTGGCTGGCCGAGCTGTGCGAGGTGGGGCTGCTGCGTGGCAGTTTCATCCCGCCCGCCGACATCGCCGCGATCCGGGAACTGACCCGCTACCGCAAGAAGCTGATCGAGGAACGCACCCGGGAGACCCAACGGCTGCACAAGGTCCTCGAAGACGGCGGCATCAAGCTCGATTCCGTCGCCTCCGACGCCACCGGCGTCTCCGGCCGGGCCATGATCGAAGCCCTCATCGCCGGCGAACGTGACCCCGTAGTGTTGGCTGACCTGGCCAGAGGGGTGCTGCGCAAGAAGATCCCCGACCTCACCCTCGCCCTCGCAGGCCGGTTCGCCGACCACCACGCCCTGCTCTGCCGGCTGCACCTGACCCACATCGACCACCTCAACGACATGAGCGGCAAGCTCGACACCCGCATCGAGGAAGTCATCACCCCGTTCGCCGCGCAGCGGGACCGGCTCAAAACCATCCCGGGCGTGGGTGACCGCGCAGCGCAGACGATCATCTCCGAGATCGGGGTCGACATGACCCGCTTCCCCACCCCAGCCAATCTCGCCTCCTGGGCCGGCCTCTGCCCAGGCAACCACGAATCAGCCGGCAAACGCAGAAAAGGCACCACCCGCCACGGCAACCCCGACCTCGCCACCGTGCTGGTCGAAGCAGCCTGGGCCACCTCCCGCACCCGCACCCGACTCGGCGCCCGCTACCGCCGACTCCACCGACGCTTCGGCAAAACCGACAGCAAGAAAGCCGCCGTCGCCATCGCCCACACCATCCTCGTCATCGCCTGGCACTCACTCGCCAACAACACGACCTACACCGACCTCGGCGCCGACTACTACACCCACCGAGACAACCCCGAGACCCGCAAAAACCACCCGCTACGCCAACTACACGACCTCGGCGACCAAGCCGAACTCACCCCACTCGCCGCCTGAGCCCAACCCCACTACCCCATGGAGCCCGGCACTCCGGCAGCCGGCCGGTGTCCTGTCACGGGAGATGCTTGAGACCGGCGCCTCAGCAGATGCCGGACATGATCCACAACTGATGGACCGTCCGTGTCCTGCATGAGGGCCTGACCGTGGGGGCCTGCTGCTCTTTGCAAGCCCGCGCCACAATCCAGGCCGTGACAGCTTCACGCCCTCTTTCCGGCACCGCGCGTCGCCACCGGCTTTCCTTGATCGCCTGCTTCACCGCTCCCGGCGGGATCGCGGCGCTCGCGAGCCTGTTCGCCTGGTCGGGGTGGCTGGCTGTCATCTCGTCGGTCATAGCATTGGTGGTTGCTAGCCAACTTGTGTTGACCCAAACCGTGTGGAGGGGCGCTTCACTCACGGTGAAGGCCGTCGCGATGGCGGCGTTCGTCGCGTCCGTCTTCTGGGTGATCGCGATGATGTTTGCCCCCCGGCTCACTGTGCTGGATCTGCGAGGGCAGCCGGTGGTGGCGACAGTCGTGGACCACGACGCCAGCCATGTCGGCCGCGGGGAAGAGCACTGCTACCGCGTGCAGCGCACCGACGGCAGTCCCATCTTTGGCGACATCTGCCGGGACTCGGACGAATTCGCCGTAGGCGAGACGATGACTGTGCTGGTCGACCCCAGCGGCCTCATCGCACCAGAAACCCCAAGCGAAGTTGCTGACGCCCGCTTCTGGCAAATCACCGGGCTCGTGAGTCTCGTCGCGACCCTCGTCCTGTGCTGGGTTACAGGCGGACTCACGCCCTGCGTGACTGACGGTCACCTCGTTCGGCGGCGGCTCCCCCGTTCACCACGATCCAGATATCGCAGCAAGTACCAGTCCTGACCTATCACCGCTTCGCTAGATCATTGTCAAGCATGAGCTGGGACGGATTCGTCAAGCATGTGGTGGGACTCGGCAGCCGGCAGCCGGCAGCCGGCAGCCGGCAGCCGGCCTGTCGTACTCCGCATGACGGCCAGATGCGTTATGAGTCAGCCCTGATCACCGGCACCGATACTGGCAGCAGCCCACCCAGGACCACCACCGCGAGCCTCACAGATGGGTTACGCGATGGCCGGTTCGCTGGCTAACGACTGTGCGACCTCCGGTCGGAGCCCCACGACCCGACGGCCGACCGCTAACCTACGAGGCTCTTCGTCATGAGGTGCTCGCGGCGCACACCGTCGGGCATGAGGTCGCCGCGTTCACCCGTGTCGCGGAAACCGTTCCGCCGGTAGAGGGCCCAGGCGATCTTGTTGCCCTCTACAACGGCCAGCCGCAGCGTCCGCGCGCCCACCAGCCCGGCCCACTGCTGGACCGCCCGCACGAGGTGGTCGCCCACGCCTTGGGCACGTCCAGGGGCAGGGCTGCCCTATCCGCTTCTGCCGATGAGCGCGTACACCGTGGCCCGGATCTCATCGGTCACCTCGCCGGGCGTTTCGATGGCCGCGGTGATCAGCTCCATGCCTTCGACCTTGTGCCCGCCGAGCCACCAGTACCAGCCGGCGCCCGCCGCGAGCCGCATCGCCGCGTGCGCCTCGCCGGCCGCGAGCGCACCACGCATCGCAGAACTGATGTTGTCGTGCTCGACATCGAGCGTGGCGAGCCATTCCAATTGCTCGGCGCGGCGAAGCTGCGGCTCCGCGGTCTCTGCGAGTTCGGTGAAGTAGGCGAGATGCGCATGGCGCGCCACGTCGAATTCCCCGGCCTCCGCGAGCCGGTGCCCGGCGTACTCCTTGATCGTGCCGAGCATCCGGTAGCGCGGTGCGCTGTCGCCCTCAGTGAGCAGCAGCGATTTCTCGGCCAGCGAGGTGAGCAACTCGAGCACCTGCTCCTGCTCGACCCCGTCGCCGACGCAGACCCGCTCGGCCGCTTCCAGGCTCGCCCCGCCCGAGAACACCGAGAGCCTGCGCAGGACCATCCGTTCGGCGTCGGTGAGCAGCTCCCAGCTCCAGTCGACCACCGCGCGTAGTGTCCTGTGCCGCGGCAACGCGGTACGGCTGCCGCCGGTCAGTAGGCGGAACCGGTCGTCGAGCCGGTGGGCGAGCTGATCGATGGACATGGTGCGCAACCTGGCCGCGGCCAGTTCGATCGCCAGCGGCATCCCGTCCAGCGCACGGCAAACGCGCACCATCGTCGACAACGTGTGGGCGTCGACCGCGACATCCCTGCGCACCGCGCTCGCCCGGTCCAGCAGCAACCGGACGGCGGCAGAGGACTCGATCTCGTCAGGGCCGGCGTCCCCCGCCGGCAAGGCCAGCGGCGCGACCCGCCACAGCGCCTCACCGGTGATGCCGAGCGGTTCCCTGCTCGTCGCCAGGATCCGCAGCCGCCGGCACTCCCCGAGCAGTCGATGGGCGAACGCCGCCGCCGACTCGATCACGTGCTCGCAGTTGTCCAGAATCAGCAACATCGTCCGCTCGCGGATCGCGGCGATGAGCCGATCCGTCAGATCCGCGTCCGGTGCCCCGCCGAGCAGAGCGTCTTGGAGGCCGAGCCCGGCAAGCGTCGACTGCGCCACGTCACCGTCGGCGCCGATGGCCGCGAGGTCCACCAGCCAGGCCCCGTCCGGCAGGTCCCCGAGCAACGTCCGCGCGGTTTCCGTGGCCAGCCTGGTCTTCCCCGAGCCGCCTGGCCCGCGCTCCGCGTGCTACACAGCGTCACGCCGGCCTGCGTCAGGGCGAAGCTTGGGGCCTGGAGCTGGACCACGTCGACTTCTTGCGCCGAGAGATCCGCGTTGTTCAGCAGGTAGTCACCCCGCCAGGTGGCTCGCCACGGCTCGCGCCACCGAAGACTGCGACCAGCCGGCGAACCGTGGAGATGGGCCAGGTGGTCGCCGACGCGCTCGCCCGGCACATCGAACTCTTCCCGCCGGTCGACGTGGAGATTGTCGACGAGACGAACCCACGCAAGCCGGTAACTCGCAATGCGAAGTTGTTGTTCACCAGCGGCCGCGGCAACCCGATCCAGCGAACCGGGTGGGCGCACCCATGGAAGAAGGCCGTTGAAGCGGTCGACGGGGTACCGGAGGGGTTCGGCTATCACGGGCTGCGTCACTACTTCGCCACGCTGCTGATCCATGGCGGGGCGAGCGTGAAGACGGTTCAGATGGCGCTTGGGCACGCCACGCCGATCATCACCCTCAACACATACGCGGGGGAGTGGCCAGAGGCGATCGACCGGACGCGGAACCTGGTCGACGCGGCTCTATCAGGTGCTCGGCTGGCGGTCGCCCGGTGAGGTGCCGGGTTGTGCCCGATCTGTTCCCACCGTTTCGGGCCGGCGTAGCGTCGCAGGTCAACGTCGTGGTCTTCCTCGGTTCGTCCAGTTCCGCTGGAAGTAGGAGTCCCGGCTTCCCGACCTTCCGCGCCACCCCGACGTGACCGTGACCTGCGACAGCGCCTCTTTGCGCTACGTGGTGTTCTGCGCGTCCCCGGCGGCTTGGACGAAGGCGCGGACCAGCGGGGTTTCACTGGCGCTGCGCCACACCGGCGCGTACCGCAGGATCGGTCCATCGGTGATGGGCACAAATGTGATGTCACGGCGTTGCCGGTAGGCGGCCACGTGCAACCCGATGGCGGATACGACGCTGCCGGCGCCGATCGCCGTGAGGGCCTGCTCGAGCGTGGACACGGCGGTTCCGCGTCGGATGGGCCGCCCGGCCGGTGTCACGAACGGGGTGTGCGCCTCCCACACATAGCTCGGAATAGGCCCCTCCAGATCCGCCACCGGGTGATCGCCGAGATCCTCCATCTCGACCCGGTCCCGACCGGCCAGCGGATGATCGGCGGCGACACCCAGCACCAGCTGCTCGGTGTACAGCTGCGGCCCGACGGCGAGGTCGGGCTCGCGGACAGGTAGCCAGAGCAGCCCGATGTCGATCCGGCCCGCGCGCAGCCCGCCGAACGGGTCGGCGGGGAGAACTTCGCGCATGCGCAGCTCACACTGCGGATGCCGCTGTCGGAACAGATCGAGGACGGCCGCGATCTCCAGGTGGTGGGTGGACATGGTGCCGACGGTCAGGGTGCCGACCTGCCCGCGAGCGGCGGCGGCAGCCTCATCGATGCCTGCCATGATCTCGCGGTAGCCCGCGACGAGCCGGTCGCGAAGCCGCTCGCCGAGCGGGGTGAGCCGCACGCCGCGGCTGGTCCGCTCGAACAGGGCAGCGCCGACAACTTCCGCAGCACCGTCACCGTCGCCGTCGAGGCAGCCGCCCAGGCCAACCGGGGCGAGCCCAGCCCCACCATGGCTGAGATGGCCCGCAAGATCACCGGAGCCCTCGATGCCGTTTGAACCGTCACGCCCCATGCCCCTGCCGTGATGGCAACCACCGTGGCATCAACCATACCCAATGCCGAGACGGAGAAAGGAAACCAGGGATGAGCACCAATCAGGACTAGCAGGCCGCAGAGCAAGTCTTGCGCCGACCCGCCCGCCCCGGTGAGCTCGTCATCGGCGACAAGAACCCCGTGTCAGGGGCGCGTCAGGCCGGTGACAGGGCGGATCCCGATAGTTGGCCGCATGACGACTTCAGCGATTGCGGTCTCAGGACTGCGGAAGGCCTATAAGGACAAGGTGGTGCTCGACGGTATCGATTTTGATGTTCGTGCGGGCACGGTGTT
>NZ_JBIAIL010000084.1:0-8043 GCF_042871425.1 Micromonospora sp. NPDC005806
CCAGGCCGCCCAGACCGTGCAGGTGTCGGCCTACCCGGACGCCTACGCCCAGTGGGAGCAGCAGGCCGCCGACCTCGTCGCCCAGCACTGGAACAACTGACAAACGCAATCACGCCGCTGGCCGGCACCCCGAGACAGGGGTGCCGGCCAGCGGCCTTTTGCGTACCCAGCCCACAACAGCAACCACCCACCGAGGCACCCGATCAGGAGGTCGCGCTGGACCGCCGGTGACCGGCCACGATGTCCACCATGGCGGCGCCGAGCGCCACCACGATGATCCCGGTGGCGAGCAGCAACGAGTGCCGGAACGCGGCGGCCCAGTCGCCGTGGGTGCTGGCCAGCGACGAGAAGAAGAGCGCGCCCACCCCCGCGATACCGGCGGCCGAGCCGATCCGCTGCCCGGTCTGCAGCATGCCCGCCCCGCTGCCGGCCTGCGGCACCGGCACCTCGGACAGGGCGAGGGTCTGGTTGGGCGCGATCACCAGGCCGCTGCCGATCCCGGCGAGCAGCAGGGGCACGGCGGTGCGCAGCGGCACCGAGTGGTGCGGTTCGCCGTGCAGCACGACGATCGTGGCGATCAGCCCGACCGCCACGAGCAGCAGTCCGACGGCCACCAGCGGTCGACCGTACCGGGTTACCACCCGTCCGCCCACCGCCGAGGCGGCCGCCGAGCCGAGCGCGAACGGGGTGATCGCCAGGCCGGCGATCAGCGCGCTGTAGCCCAGCCCGATCTGGAGGTAGAGCGTGAAGATGAAGAAGATCGCGGTGAACCCGGCGAAGTAGACGAGGCCGATCAGCGAGCCCAGCGTGTACGAGCGCAGACCGAACAGCCGCAGGTCGAACAGCGGCTGCCGGTGGCGGGCGTACCGCCGCTCCCAGAGCGCGAAGCCGACCAGGAAGAGCAGCCCGGCGGGGATCAGGGCCCACTTGCCCGAGCCGTGCCACTGCGCCCGCTGCACCAGCGGCAGCAGCACCAGAGTCACCCCGGCGCCGAGCAGCAGCACGCCGAGCGGGTCGAGGCGGTGCCGGTCGGGCTGGCCGGCGGGCCGGGCCGGGATGAGCCGCCAGCCGAGCAGCATGGCCACGATGCCGACCGGGACGTTCACGAAGAACACCCACCGCCAGCCGTGCTCCTCACCGCCGAGTTGGATGAGCAGCCCGCCGAGCAGCGGACCGACCGCCGTGGAGATGCCGATGGTGGCGCCGAGCAGCCCGAACGCCCGACCGCGTTCGGCACCCCGGAACAGTTCCTGGATCATCCCGCTCACCTGCGGATTGACCACGCCGGCGGCGGCGCCCTGGACGAGCCGGGCGATGATCAGCCACTCCGGCGAGCGGGCCAGCCCGGCCAGCGCGCTGGTCAGCGTGAACAGCGCGACGCCGACCACGAACGCGGTACGCCGGCCGCGCGCGTCACCGAACCGCCCGGCCGGCACCAGCACCAGGCCGAAGGTGAGCGCGTACCCCGACAGCACCCACTGCAGATCGCTCGGCGTGGCGTGGACGGCCCGGTCGATCGACGGTATGGCGACGTTGACGATGCTGATGTCCAGCAGCGTCATGAACGCGGCGACCAGGCCGACGCCGAGTGCCTGCCAGCGCCGCCGACCGCCGTACCCGGCGGGTTCCGCCGGCGCAGACGACCGGTCCGCGCTCATCGTGCCCCCCGAGAACCGTCGATCACGCATCCCCGATCGCTACCCGGCCCCCGGTGGGGCAAACGGTGGGTGTCAGGCCATCTGGCGCGCGCACCACCGCGGGCCGAAGTCCAGACCCGCCATCGGGGAGTCCTCCCGGTGCAGTAGGCCTCGTTCGGTGAGCAGGTGCAGCGGCTCGCGCAGCTCCTCCTCGGTCATCCCCGTCTCCTGGGCGATCAGGTCAGGGTAGGGGACGTGGCCCCGCACCTCCAGCGCGGACACGGCCTGGTACACCCGTTCCTCGACCGCAGACAGCTGTACCTGCTGCATCGCTTCCCTCCTCGGCGTGATCCGCCCGACCGGCGGGCGGTCTACGCCCGGCGCATACCCCGACGATGTCCGATGATGCCCACCCGATCGGGGGGCTCGCGACGGCCGCGCGAGGGGCGGTGCCGCCGCGCGGTGCCCTAGGCTGAACCAGTGATCATCTGGGATCTCGTCGTCGTCGGCGGTGGCCCCGCCGGCCTCTCCGCCGCCCAGGCCGCGGCCCGTGCCGGCGTCCGCACGCTGGTGGTCGAGCGCGCCACCCATCCCCGCTACAAGACCTGCGGCGGCGGCCTGATCGGGACGTCGCTCGCCGAAGTTGCCGACCGCATCGAGGTGCCCGTACACGACCGGGTCGACCGGATCACGGTCACCCGGGACGGGCGACGCGAATTCACCCGCCGGCACTCCGGTCCGCTGCTGGCCATGGTGCGCCGCGAGGAGTTCGACGACCGTCTGCGGGCCGCCGCGATCGCCGCCGGGGCCGAGGTCCGCGAGGGCGTCGCGGTCCGCGCCGTGGAGCAGGACCCCGACGAGGTACGCCTCCGGCTGGCCGACGGCGATGTCGTCCGCGCCCGCACCGTGATCGGCGCCGACGGCTCCTCCGGCATCACCGCCCGGCACGTCGGGGTGACCTTCCGCCAGGTCGATCTGGGGCTGGAGCTGGAGCTGCCGGTGCCCCCCGCCGAGCAGGACCGCTGGCGGGGCCGGGTGCTGCTGGACTGGGGTCCCGTCCCCGGGTCGTACGGCTGGGTCTTCCCCAAGGGCGACCGGCTCACCGTCGGCGTCATCTCCGCCCGCGGCGAGGGCGAGCGGACCCGGGCCTACCTGCGCGACTTCGTGGCGCGGCTGGGCCTGTCCGGGGTGACCCCGGAGCACGACTCCGGCCACCTGACCCGCTGCCGGGCCGAGGACGCGCCACTGCGCCGCGGCCGGGTGCTGGTCGCCGGCGACGCCGCGGGCCTGCTGGAACCGTGGAGCCGGGAGGGCATCAGCTACGCCCTGCGCTCCGGGCGGCTGGCCGGCGAGGCGGTCGCGGGCGGCGACCCGGAGGTCTACGAGCGGGAGGTACGCCGGCAGCTCGTGCCGGCGATGCAGGCCGGGCATCGGCTGCTGGAGGTCTTCGAGCGGCGGCCCGACGTGTTCCACACGCTGCTCGCCACCCCACCGGGCTGGCGGATGTTCGTCCGGTTCTGCCACGGCCGCGTCAGCTTCGAGGAGACCCTCGCTCGGCGCCCGGTCCGGGCAGGCCTGGCCCTGGTGGACCGGCTCTCGCCGTGGCGGCCGAGAGCGGCCGCCAGGGTCGACACGGCAGCCCGCTAGCCCACCGCCACCGGGCGTCCCACCCCGGATACGGGTGGTCAGGGCACGATGACTGCCCGCCCGTGGATCTGCCCCCGGCGCAGCAGCTCGTACGCCTCCGGCGCCTCCGCGAGCGGGAAGGTCTGCACGTCGGCCTGCAGCACGCCGCCCCGGGCCAGCGCGATCACCTCTTGAAGCTCCGCCCGGGTGCCCCAGAACGGCACCTCGACGCTGGTCTCCATCGGCAGCGGGGGCGGTTCGTCGACGACCGGCCGCACCGGCAACGTGCCGCCGGCCAGGCCGACCAGCAGCAGCTGGCCGCCGGTCGCGACCACCTGCCGGGCGGTGTCCAGGGTGGGCTGCGCGCAGACGCAGTCGAGCACCACGTCCGCTCCGTCGGGCGGCGGGCCGACCAGCGCTCGGATCTTGTCCACGGTGTCCGGTCCGGCCTGCACCACGTCGTGGGCGCCCATCCGGCTGGCCAGGTCCAGCGCCGCGACGCTGGTGTCCACCGCGACGATCCGGACCGCGGTGGTGGCCACCAGGATCTGCACCGCCATGTGGCCCAGCCCGCCGATTCCGATCACCACGCAGGTCGTCCCCGGGCGCAGCTTCTCCCGGGCCAGCTCGAGGGCGTGGTACGGGGTGAGCCCGGCGTCGGTCAGCGGGGCCGCCTGGGCCAGGTCCAGGTCGCCCACGTGCTGCAGTCGGGACGCCGGCACCACCACGTGCTCGGCGAGCCCGCCGTCGCGGCTGAGCCCGATGCCACCCACCGGCACCACCCGGCACTGGTTCTCGAGGCCGCGCAGGCAGGCACGGCAGTGTCCGCAGCCGATGATCCCGTAGACCGCGGCCCGGTCCCCGGCCGCCCAGCCGTCCACCCCGGCGCCGACCCTGTCGACCGTGCCGGCGACCTCGTGGCCGAGCGTCATCGGGGTGGGGAAGAGCCCCGGCGGCGCGTCGAGGATGTGCAGGTCGGAGTGGCAGGCGCCGACCGCGCCGACGCGCAGCAGGACCTCGCCCGGGCCGGCTGTCGGGGTGGGCACCTCGACCTGTTCGAGCACCCCGGGAGCGGTCATCCGTACCGCGCGCATGGTCGTCCTCCACCTCGTCGCCGGCGGTCGTCGTGGCGCCTTACCCGCGCCGTTCCGGTTGATGCGGGCGGTGGGCGATCGGGCGCACAATGCGGTCATGAGCGAGTCGAGCGAGTCGTTCACCGACGAGGAGTACGCGTTCCTGCGGCACGTACGCTTCGGCGAACTGCCGCCCGCGGTCCGCCCCGAGGAGCGGGTGGCGCTGACCGAGTCCGAGACCGAGCCGCGCCGCGACCGGCCGGGCCCGGCCGGCGGGCAGCACGAGTGGGACCTGCGGGCGGGCGGCGCCTGACTGGTCCCGAAACGGCCGACGGGCCGCAGGGCTGAACCCCGCGGCCCGTCGGAACGGTACGGATCAGAAGACCGGCACGCCCTCGCGGACCAGCTTCCAGTTCTCGACGAAGAAGTCGCCCGGCTTGATGACGCCCTTGGCCTGGGCCCAGTCGATCAGGAGCTGGCGGATCTCCTGCTGCTGGTTGTAGACCTGGGTCTTCACGATGCCCGGGAAGTTGCCGCCACCGCTGCGCCGGTAGTTGTTCACCGCGATGACGAACTGGGCGTCCGCGGCGACCGGGGTGTCGGTGCCCGGCAGGACCAGGCGGGTGATCCGCTGCCCGACCGGCTTCGAGATGTCGATGTCGTAGTCCACACCCGAGATCACGTCGTAGTTGTAGTCGGGCACGGCCGGGTCGGCGATGGTGTCCGGGTTGACGGTCGCCCCCACCGGCTGCGTGACGAAGTACTTCGCCGAGTACTCCAGGTACGCCTTCACCTCGGCGCCGGTCACGACGACCGCCTCCAGGGTGTTGTCGTACACGTAGAGGCCGGCGACGTCGCGGATGCGCACGTCGCCCTGCGGGAAGACCGCGGTGCGGCTGAACGGCGCGGCGATCGACAGCACCGGCAGGCCCGCGTACGCGGTGCCGGCGAGGGCCGTGGTCACTACCTCGGTCTGGACCTGGTTGATGAAGTCCAGGATCGGGGTGTCCTTGTACCGCGACTCGGCGGCGGAGAGTTCCACCTCGGACTGCGCGACGACCTCGTTGACGTAGTCGACCGTCTTGGCGTGCTGGCCGCGCACGGCCGCGAGCACCGCCGGGTCCTCGACCACGGTGTTGGTGTTCAGCATGGTGGAGCCCTTGCTGACGACCTTCCAGCGGCCCTTCTCCCGGGTCAGGGTGAAGTCCATCCGGGTGAGGCGCTGGCCCCACTTCGACGGCTCCGAGGTCAGCACCTGCTCGCCGGTGGCGGCGTTGGTCACGAACTTCTGCGGCACCTCGTTGTGGGCGTGGCCGAAGAGGATCGCGTCGATGCCCGGGACCTGCTGGGCGATGAGCGCGACCGGGTTCTCGTTCGGCAGCTCCGGCCCGTAGCTGGAGGTGCCGTTGTCGCCGCCGTGGGCGGAGATGATGACCAGGTCGGCCCCGCGCTCCCGCATGATCGGCACCCACTTCGCGGCGGTGGCGATCATGTCGGCGAAGATCAGCTTGCCCTCGACGTTGGCCTTGTCCCAGATGGCGACGCCCGGGTTGGTCAGGCCGAGGATGCCGACCTTCAGGGTCGGCCCGTCCTGCCCGCCGAGGTCGACCTCCTTGATCACGTACGGCAGGAAGGCCGGCTTGCCGGTCTTCTCGTTGATCGCGTTCGCGGCCAGGGCCGGGAAGCCGAGCTGGCCGATCCACTGGGCCAGCAGCGGCAGGCCGTAGTTGAACTCGTGGTTGCCCAGGGTCACGGCGTCGTACTTCAGGACGTTCATCGCGTTGGCCATCGGGTGCGTCTCACCGGTGGCGGTGATCGGCTCCTGCTTGGCGTAGTAGGTGGCCAGCGGGGTGCCCTGGATGGTGTCACCGGCGTCCAGGACGAGGGTCGCCTTGCCCTTGCGCTCCGCCCGGATCTGGTTGACCAGGGTGGCCAGCTTCGCGACGCCGACGTCGTTGTGCTTGCTGTCGTCGTACTCGGCGTCCTTGTAGTAGTCCCAGTTGTACACGTTGCCGTGGGTGTCCGAGGTGCCGAGCACGGTCAGGTCCCAGGTCTTCGGGCCCTTGCCCTGCGACTCGGCCGCCCGCGCGGGGGCGCCGGCGATCAGGGGGGCGGTCGCGGCGGCGGCCGCGACGGCCAGCACCTGACGGCGCGAGGCGCCGGAGGAGGAGGTCATGAGGTGCCTTTCCATGGGGGTCGACGCGCCTCGTGGGCGCCGTTGCGCACCATAACCACCTGATGTCACTCGCGCCACATCGCCCCGAGTTGTTTCACCCCAACAGCGCCGGCCGCCACCCTCGCGTAACACGTCGGCCACCGACCGGCCGTTCTCGCCCGCTGCCGGCGGGCAGGGCGAAGGCAACAAAGTGGACGAAGGGAGGTGCCGCAGCAGCAGCAGTGGCACCGGGGCAGCGACCCCTCGTGGTCAGCGCGGCCAGGCGGCCATCCGGAGGCGCACCTCGGCGACCTGCTCGGGTCCGAGGCCGTAGCGGGTGAACCGGCGGTCCGGCACCCGATCCAGGTAGCGACCCGCCGCCCGGACGTCCTCGAGGTCCAGCGCTGGGTCCACCTGGCGGGCCAGCTCCACCAGTTCCGCCACGCCGTAGCGGTCCAGGGCGGCGGACACGTCGATGTAGTCGCGGACCTCCCGCCGGTTCACCAGCGCGGCGGTCTTGTTGGCGATCAGGTCCCGGACGTCCATCACCGGACCGAGGTCCATCACCACCGGGCTGCGGTACCGGTCCAGCCGGGCCAGACTCAGCCGGATCTGCCGGCCGTTCCGGCTCACCACGAAGTCCCGCATGTCCCGGTCGAAACCGTCGAAGACTGCGCCCAGCTCGCTGTCCGGATCCGCGTCGACCACCTGGTAGCCGGCCCGCTCCAGCGCTTCCCGCACCCCGGCCGCCGCTGCGGCGGCCGCCCCCTCCACGTCCGCGAACAGGTCCACGTCCTCGGTCGGGCGGGTGACCAGACCGTGCGCCGCCCAGGCCACCCCGCCGCCCAGCACGAACCGGTGCGGACCGGCGGCAGCCAGGGCCACCCGGGCCACCTCCCGGTAGAAGTCGTGCAAGTGGCTCACGCGGTACGCAGACCCCGGTGCCGGCTCTCCCACGCCAGGCGTACGCCCCGGGGCAGGTTCAGCCGCCGCCACACCCGGCGCAGCGTTCGTCCGTTGATGAGCGCCCGCAGGTCGTCGACGCGAGTGGTCTCCCGCAGCACGTTCTCGTACATCCAGAGCAGGTCGTCCGGGTCGGCGAGGTCGAACGCCCGTTCGCTGCTCCACATCAGGCGTACCGGGAGCTCGACGATGCCCCGGGTGGGGCCGGTGAGCTCGGCCAGGGTACGGGCCACCACGGCGGGACGCCCGGGGCGGGCGAGGTGCGTGGTCGTGGCCTGCATGATGTCAGGGTAACCCCTGGGCCGTTCATCGGTGGTTGCGGTTTTCGGTGGTTGCGTTTGTGTCTGTGGTTGGGGTTGTGGGGTGTGGCCCGCCGTGCCCGGCTCGGGGGGGTCTGGCTTGAGCCCTGCGCCGGTCAGGGCGGGCCACACCCGCGTCGTGGTCCCGCGCCGCCCGGATGTCCGGCCCGTCCCGTTTCAAGATCCGCGCAACTTCAGGGAAAGTGTGGTCTCCACGGGCGCGGAGGCGACAGTTTCCGTGAAGTTGTCCCCATCTTGAACCGACACGTGCGTCGCGATCGGCGCCGTGT
>NZ_JBIAIL010000085.1:0-8006 GCF_042871425.1 Micromonospora sp. NPDC005806
CACCCGATACGACAAGCTCGCAGTCCGCTTCCAAGCCGTTCTGACCATCACCATCATCACCGAGTGGCTCTGACCGGCTTATGAAACACGCCTTAGTGGTGACCGGACAGACGCACCGACCGACCGTTGCCAGCAGTTGCTGGTCCTGCCGCCAGGCGCCAGGGTCGGCGAACATGAGCCACGCTGATGGCGTTGGCGAGATTGCCGGTCGGGTTGCTGGCCACGGCTACGTGCAGGTGGAGCTGACCCGTCCCGCAGGTCACCGTCGGCCACCCTACGGCGGACGCCACTCGTCCACAATCCGTGGTTGGTCGATCACGCCGGCCGTGTCTTCCCAAGATCCCTATCGTTCGTCTTTCCGCAGGTGGTGCTATACGGTCAGCACGTGAGAATCGAGCGTCATTGGTGGAACGGGGACCGGAGTCCGCGGGGGCGTCGCGACGTCTACATCCGCACCGACGGCCAGCGATGGGAAGTAGAGGCGCAGACCGGCGGCATCGCAGGCCGGTCGAAGCTACACCGCTGTCCGAGCCGGGCGTCGGCAAAGATCCTCGCCGACGCGTGGCTGGGTGGTCGTCCGGAATGGCGGGAAATGGTGCCTGACAGTGGACGTCAGGAGCAGTCCTGGCAGACCTCCCGGCCGTCGGGGGCAAGCTGACTGCGGTGGTGTACCAGGAAGCAGCGCACGCATCGGAACTCGTCCGGCTGCATCGGCACGACAGCCACGGTCAGTTCCTCGCCGGACAGGTCGGCGCCGGGTAACTCGAAGTTCTCGGCAACCTCGGCCTCGTAGAGGTCGACTCTCGCTGACTGCGACGCCGCGCCGCGCGCCTTGAGTTCCTCCAGGCTGTCGTCTTCAACCTCAACAGCGGGTCGGCGCGGTGCGTCGTAATCGATAGGCTTGCTCATCGTGATGACCTCTCCCGCTTGATATGGGTGTCATGACGGTAGACGGCGGGGGGCATGTCGTGGTGCTCAAGAGAGCGGTGGAAGAGTAGCGCTCGCCCTTGGATGCGAGGGGCACCATCGGCGGTGGTCGCCACCTAGACGGGGAACACTAATAAACCCCACTCCCCCCGGCCATGGCCGGTCCCGAAGGGCACTGCGAGACGATGTCCCGGACCGGTCGTTGCCGTCTGTCGCCCTCCGGCGAAGAGGTGTCCGTGACCGCGTCGCGAAGTGCACGCCCGCATTCTTTGCCTCTGACGGCATCGACATCCTTCGTACCCCGCCGCAAGCGCCGCGGCCAACGCGCACGCGGAGAGACGGGTGCGCACGGTACGGCACGAGTGCCTCGACGGGATCCTGATCTACTACCCCGGCACTTACTGACCTTGCTGACGACGCTGGCCGAATACGTCTCGCACTACAACGAGCACCGACCGCACCAGGCCCGAGATCACACCCCACAACGCCGCTACCTACTCACTACGGGTCGCCGACCGCACCACTGTCCGCATGCGCCGCAGGATGAACCTTTAGCCGTGTGCCGATGAAGGCTCCACCAACGGATCAGCCGCTTCGGCGGTTACCCCACTGGCGCGGGCTCTGGACCGAGCCCCGGCCGCCGAGGCGCTGACCCTTTCCATACGGTTGAGGCGAGGCGACCTTGCCCTTCGCGCGTCGGGCAGCCCGATTTGCGTAAACGGCAGGCTCGTCGGTCTCGGTCTCGGTCTCGGTCTCGGTCTCGGCCTCGGCCGTGGTTGGCGTGTCGGCATCCTCGGCGTGGGCGTCTTGAGCGGGCTCGAGCTCCGGCATCGATATCTCCCTAGATTCGTGGGCCGCCCTGCGGCCCCATCGCCAGGCCCGCGGACGCCGGACTGCTCGACGCCGGCGTGGGCGCTTGACGGTATCGCAACACCGATCCCGTCCGATCGACGGTCCGTAGGCCTGTGAGGGTGAGCGGCGGGGTGATCTGGTCCTCGCAGACGACCACGTGGGGCGGACGGTCCTGGGAACCAGGGCATGTGGGTTACGGGATGAGCAGCCCCCAGTAGGTCGCCCAGGGTAGGAACAGCAGGCCGGCGACAACGAGCAGGCTGAGCCGGACCTGGTCGCCGCGGGTGAGGTCGCGGCGGTGACGTCGCCACGACAGTGCGGTGGCGGCGGTGGCCACGACGGTGCCGACGGCGAGGGACTGCAGGCCGAGCCAGGGCGCAGGGCGGCCGATCGCAACGGGTCCGATGACGTTTGCGGCGGTGGCCATCACGAAGAAGACGTAAATGAGGGCACCCGTCGTGGTCGCCAAGCCGGTGGCGGCCAGCCAGCGCGCCGAACGCCGTACCAGCGGGGCATCGCGGCGGCCGCGGATGCGCCGTACGGCGGCGGTCAGCGGGTAGCCGGTGAAGGCCACCAGGAACACGATCAGGACGACGAGTTGGATCCAGGGGGACTCGTACCAGGCGAGCGGCGTGAGTGTGGGGGCGGGTGCATCCTGAGCCGGAGCCTCGGCGTTCGGGCTGGGCAGGGTGTGGGGCAGATTCTCGATCCAGGACGTCTCGTAATTGCCGTACGTGGGTGGCAGGCTGTCGAGCCGGTCGAAGCCGCCGTTGGCGGTCAGGTGCAGGTTGTGTCGTACGTCGGGGACGAACCGGATCGTGTAGTGGGTGTTGCCGCCCTTCTTAAGTGCCCGCCGGATGATCTGGCTGCTCTCCCGTGGGAGGGCTTCGCGGTCGAGTTCGCCCCATTGCGCGAGTACCGGCTGGCGCACCGCCTGCCAGCCCGGTGTCGGGTCGAAGTTGGCCTCCGGGAACAGGCCCGCGCCGATCGTCATCCGCACCGCGTTCACCTGCATCGTGCGTACTAACGACCCGGACACGCCGGCGTGCCGGAGGTACTCGCCGTACCCCCACGCGGTCTGGGCGCCGGGGGTGATACCGACCGCGCCGACAGTGATCAGGAACTTCACATCGGTGGAGCGGTGCGCGGCGAGCGGCGCGACAAAGGCCCCCTCCGACAATGCCCACAGACCAAGCCGAGCCGGGTCGACATCAGCGCGGGACCGGAGCAGTCGCAGGCCGGCGAGCGCGTCGTCGGCCAGCATCGAGTAGTCGCGACGTAGCAGCGAGTAGCCTGCGGTCCGCTTGTCGTAGATGAGTGTCACGACGCCGCGCTGTGCGAATGCTTCGGCGTCCGCGTACAGTTCCTGCCGGCCTCGATTGCCCGCTCCCTCAATCAGCACCATCGCTGGCCGGCGCTGTGTCGTCGGCGCCGGCGCCAGGACGGTGCCGTGCAAAACCACGCCGCCGTTGCCGGAGAAGGACACCTCCGTGCTGGTCACGCCGTCCGGGGCGGCGTGTGCGGGAGCGGTCGGAAGGACAAGCACCGCAGCAGCGAGGGCTGCCAGAGCTGCCACGATCCGCGGCAACCACCCGACACCGCCCGGTCCAGCGGCGCCGGAATCGCCGCTTCGACGCGTTGTCCTGACCTGGGCCACCGCATGCTGCATGGGTCAGTCCCCTTCAGATCGTCTGGCGCACCCGGCGGCGCGCCATTCACGGAGATCAGGTTCGCCTGCTCGCGGGACACGCCCCAGGGCCGTTGCACCTCATGTCGTAGGGGTGCAGGCACCTGGACGGATCGGGGTCCCTGGCACGTCGACGCCCAGCGGTACGAGATCTAGGGTTGATCTTGTTCGGGGACGCTTGAGCTGCCGCACGGCTGGAAGGATCGCGACCATGCGACGCAGGATCGCGCACGGGGCACTGGAGCTCGGGCAGCTGCTGGCCGGTGCCGCCATCGGGTTGACCGCACCGGTCCTACTGTTCCTGATGGTGATCTCGGTGCCGGCGAGTCTTGCGGCGGGTCTGGGCGTCCTGCTCTTTGTCGCCGCCGTATGGCTGACTCGCCGCCTGGCCGATCTGCAGCGCCGCCGAGTCTCGGCGGTGCTGGCCGAGCCGGTCACCTCCCCTTACCTGCCGTTGCCCGCGGGCCTACCTGCCCGAGCCCGCACCTTGATCGGCGACCTGGCCACCTGGCGCGACCTGACCTGGCTGGTGTGCCAGTTCGTGCTGAGTGTGATCAGTGTGACGCTGGGACTGGGACTGTGGTTGGCGGCCGCGGAGTGCCTGTCCGCGCCGTTGCTTCGGGCTCTGCTGCCTTCCCAGACCGCCTTCGACCCCGCGGTACTGGAGATCACCGGCAGGTCCGGCCCGCTCACGTGGGCGCTGGTGCCGGTCGGCGCCGGGCTGGCAGTGCTGGCCTACCGCACGCCACGACATCTCATCGCTGGTCAGGCGCGGCTCGCGGCCGCTCTGCTCGGGCCCACGTCCGTCGCCAGGTTGTCCGCGCGGGTGGACCAGCTGACCACCACCAGGGCCGCCGCCGTTGATGCCTCCGCCACCGAACTCCGCCGGGTCGAACGGGATCTGCACGACGGCGCGCAGGTACGCCTCATCGCGGTGACCATGAACCTCGGCATGGCCGAGGACGTCATCGACACGAATCCGGCCGGTGCAAAGGCGCTGGTGGCCGAGGCGAAGGCCAGCGCGAGCGCGGCCCTGACGGAACTGCGCGATCTGGTGCGCGGCATTCATCCGCCCGTGCTGGCCGACCGGGGTCTGGCGGGGGCGGTGCGAGCTCTGACGCTGACCAGCAACATCCCAGTCGAGCTGGATCTTCGGCTTGACCGACGCCTGAGCGCGCCGGTGGAGTCCGCGGCGTATTTCGTCATAGCCGAGTCGTTGGCCAACGCGATCCGGCACAGCGGCGCCGGTCGTGTCCAGATCGCCATCGCCGATGGTGGTCCGGCACTGCACATCAGCGTGCGCGACGACGGACACGGCGGAGCCGATCCGTCCCGCGGCAGCGGACTGCGGGGCATCCAACGTCGGCTGTCCGCCTTCGACGGAACCCTCCGCATCGCCAGCCCTCCGGGCGGGCCTACTGTTCTGCATGTGGAACTGCCGTGCGCGTCCTGATCGCCGAGGACCAGCTACTGCTGCGCGACGGGTTGACCCGGATGCTGACCGCGTACGGCTTCGACGTCGTGGCCGCCGTCGACGACGGCGTGCAGCTCGCCGACGCACTCGTCTCAATCCGGCCCGATGTCGCCGTGGTCGACGTGCGCCTACCACCCACCTTCACCGACGAAGGACTGCGCGCCGCCATCGCCGCCCGCCGCGAGGTGCCCGGCCTGCCCGTCCTGATCCTCTCCCAGTACGTCGAACGGCTGTACGCCCGTGACCTGCTCTCCGACCGCTCCGGGGCGGTCGGATACCTCCTCAAGGACCGTGTCGGTGACGTACGGCAGTTCACCGACGCGATCCGCCAAGTCGCCACCGGCGGCACGGTCATGGACCCAGAGGTCGTCGCGCAACTGCTACACCAGCGCGACACCCTGACCAGCCTCACCCCAAGAGAACGAGATGTGCTTCGCCTGATGGCCGAGGGCCACTCCAACGCCTCTATCGCCGCAGACATGGTCATCACCGAGAAGTCGGTCAGCAACCACATCAACATGCTCTTCGCCAAACTCGGCCTACCACCATCAGGCAGCCACCACCGCCGCGTACTCGCCGTTCTGACCTACCTCGACCAGTAGACCCACCGACGTCCCTCTGCGTGACCCCGCCCCGGGCGCCGTCCCCGGCCCGCGCCTCGGAACTGTGGATTGCTCCTCCGTAAAGAGGTATCCGTCAACCAGGAGCCTCAGGATCGACCCGTGCGGCAGGCCGCGGCATAGCGAGCCGGGGACATGCCGATGACGCCGGTGAAGTCCCGGACCAGGTGCGACTGATCGCTGTAGCCCAGCTCGTGGACCAGCAGATCCCACTCCACATCCTGCTGCCGCGCCACCCGCTCGGCCGCATTGACCAGCCGGTACCGGCGGATCGCCCACTTCGGCGTCACCCCAACGTAGTCTGCGAACAGGCGCTGCAGGTGCCGGCTGCTCCAGTGGCACGCCTGCGCCAGATCGGCCACCCTCACGATCGCCTCATCGTCGATGAGACGCTCGACCGCGGCGGTCACGGCGAGCTGCTCGGCCGACGGTGCCACCAGCCGATCCGCGAAGAACGCCGCCGCCAGCGCGAACCGCTCCTCGTCGGTCACCACGCCCCGGACGGCAGCGGCGAACTGGTCACCGGCCGGGCCGAACACTTCCCCGATGGGCACGTCACGATCGGTGAGCGTGCTGATCGGCCCACCAAGCAGTTCACGGAATCCGCCAGGCCGGAACATAACGCCGAGTGCCCACCCAGTGCCACTGAGATTGCGGACCCAGGGCCGCCGCAGCGGGCCAATTACCGTGGCATCCTGCGGTTCGACAACCACATGGACTGCCGGGAGCGTCAGCAGTCGCTGCGGGTGCGTAACGCCGCCAGGCAGCTCCCACTCGGTATGCCAGAACAGGTCGAGGTGGGCTGCGAGCAGGCCGGGCACCGCCGATCTGGTCCGCCGGAAGGCGCGCAGGCTCTCCTGGGGATGGAGGATGCCCCGCGAATCCTCAGCGGCCGGTTGCACACACCGTGGCTGCCAGACTGGGCGCGTTTGTTCAAGACCAGCGGCCAACTCCGGCCTAGCATCGCTGGTACCGCTTCCCAGGAGGATGTTCATGCCCGCAGACGCCGCCAATCTGGCCGCTGTGATCGACAAGACGACGACGCTCCTCGAACGGGTCCGGCCGGAACAGCGTGCGCTGCCGACCCCGTGCCCAGACTACGACGTAGCGGCGCTCACTGATCACCTGGTCGGGTGGCTGCGAATGTTCTCCGCCCGCGCCGCCGGGACGGATTATCACGACGACCCGAGCGCGTACCAATGCGGCGCCCATCCGGCCGCGGAGTTCGCCGCCGCGGGCGCGCAGGCGGTCACGGCGTTCCGGTCCGGGGCGGTCGACCGGCCACTGCGCATGACGTCGTCCGAACTGCCCGGCTCCATGGTGCTCGGGATGATGTTGATCGAGTACGTCGGGCACGGCTGGGACCTGGCGGTCGCGACAGGCCAACCACAGCCGTACAGCGAACCGGAGGCGCTGGCGGCACTCGAGGCCGCCCGCGGCATGCTGATGCCCGCCTACCGCGGTCCGGGCAAGACGTTCGGCTACGAGGTCCAAGTCAACGCCGACGCGGCCGCCGTGGACCGGTTGGTCGCCTTCATCGGCCGGAACCCTCATCCAGCCAGGTGATCGTCAAGCAGGAAGAGATTTCCGCGTATCGTCGGCGGTGTCCAGGGCCTCGTAGACCGCCAGGAGATGCTAGATCGGACCCTGATCTGGAACCAACGCCACCTGCTGCACGCCCTACGCGAGTTCGAACAGTTCTACAACGCGCACAGGCCGCACCAAGGGATCGCAACCGCCCGTCCGCTGCACCCGCTCCCCCGCCGATCGCAGACCCGAACAAGATCGCCCGCCGGGACGTATGCCGGCACAAGCGGCTCGGCGGCATCCTGCACGAGTACCGGCATACAGCGTGACCTGCGCGGATGAGTTTTCGGCAGGCTCAATGTCCGCCTCCCGCGCGTGCGATGCGACCGGGCGGCGGCCACGATGCGTCCCCGCTGGAGGTCACCGACATGGACGCCGTCATCGCCGAGATCCACGGTCGCGAACGAAAGGACGGCGCGGGCCCGGCTGTCCGCCGGAAGCCCTCGCCGGTGACCGCTGCACAGGCGTTCGGGACCGAGACGGTGATGGGGCGGCTGGCCTGGTTCAGCGACGGATGGGGCCGAGGTCGGTGGCGGTGGCGGCGGCGGCGGTGCGGGAGCCGACGCCGAGTTTGGTGTAGATGCGGGCCATGTGGGATTTGACCGTGCCCTCGGTGAGGTGGAGTGCGGTCGGAACTCGTCGGGCTCGTTTTGGAGGACTTGGTGTCCGAGTGGTGCTGTATCGGCGGGCAGGCGGAAGGCAACCGGCCCAGCGGCCAGAAGCGCGTGGTACCCCTTGTCGGCTGGGCTCCGTGGCGTCGCGATGGCCTAGTGTCCCGCGCCGGAAATTCGCCTACAAAATCGTGCGAGTGATTCCAGGATCTCTTCGGCGGTCTTGGTCCAGATGAACGGTCGTGGAT
>NZ_JBIAIL010000086.1:0-7761 GCF_042871425.1 Micromonospora sp. NPDC005806
GCCGCGATCTGGCACAACAGGGCCAACGGAGCACCCCTCACCAGGTCACTGATCGCCTACGACCACTGACCACGCTTAGGACTTACTCGTCTAGGACGTCGAGCACGTCGGGCCAGTCGAACAGGGCCACCAGGCGGGCGGCTCCGTCGGTGAGCACCGCGACTCGTCGGACGCTGACGAGCGGAACTTCCCCGGTGATGGCGTGCTGGGCTGCGAACGGGTCCGCGGCTGCCACCCAGTAGCCTCCGGGCTGGTGGCGGGCGGCCAACTCGGCGTGCCTCATCCGCAGCAGCGCCGCCTGCTTCTCGGCAGACCCGAACGGGTGCCGGTCGGCTTCCTCGCGTTCGGCGCGGGCGGCCACTCCGGCACGACCGTCGGCCCTCTGAGCTGCGTCGGGACGGCCGGATTTGAACCGCACCGAAGGTCGCGCCTACTTCGACGCGAAAAAGGCCGCCGGGAAGACCTCGATGGAAGCCATGCGCGCGCCGAAGCGGCGGCTGTCGAACGTCGTCTACGCCCGCATGGTCGCCGACCAGAAGCGCAGGCAGGCGGCGGATCCGGGAGGGCACTCGGGGACGACTCTGCTATCCAGCGTGACCGACCTGACCCCGGACATCGGCCCTTCGGACAAGCCACTTCCCGGACCCGCCACCAACCATCCTAGACCCCTGGTGCCGGCGGTGCCTTGAGCCATGAGGTGCGCGCGTCGGGTACAGAGTTCCCCCGCCTACGTTCGCCTTGCGATGATCCAGTGGTGACCTCTTACGTGTCCCACACCACCGTGGATTGTGCCGACGCCTACGCCTTGTCTCGTTGGTGGCAAGCCGTTCTCGACTACAGCGAGAACCCGGACGATCCGAACGAGCCCGGCCACGAGGAATGCATGATCTACTCCCGTGACGGGCGGCACCGCCTGCTCTTCATCGAGGTGCCGGAAGTTAAGCAGGTCAAGAACAGGATCCATCTCGACTTGCGTCCTGTCGACGGCACGCGCGACGCGGAGCTGGCGCGGCTGACCGAGCTCGGTGCGGCCGTCGTGGCTGACCGCCGCGAGGCCGACGGAACGGGATGGGTTGTGCTTGCCGATCCGGAAGGCAACGAGTTCTGCATTCTTAGGAGCGACGCCGAGATCGCTGGCGGGCGGCCATGACGGCGTTGGCCTCGCCCAGGCGGCCGGTCGCTACGTCCGCTCATCGGCGTCCGGACGGCATCCGGGCCAGCGCGGCGTGATGTTACGTAGCGCGGATGCGGCATCAGCGTGCAGGTGATCAAGCGGCGCCGTCAATCTGCCCGAGCCATCGACGGACCGCTGAGAAATCCGCTTCGGTCAGGCCCACGTATGGGTCGACACGTTGCAGCAGCGCCCGCACCGGGTGGTGTGCTGCTACCCATCGCCGGTCAGCATCAGTTATCTCGTCGTCAAGCCAGACGAATGGGCCGCCGGCTGCCCATCGGGTAAGGAATACGGTCTTCCAGTGCAGACCGTGCTCCGGATCCTCGTCGTCGTCCGGCCATTCGACGACCGACAGATCCGGAAGTCCGAGCCTTGGCGAGATGACCTCGTTTGCCTCCGCGATCCATGTCGTCGCCCAGACCAACTGGCATCCCAGTGCCAGCAGCCTCCGCCCGTCTTCTGGGTCAAGCCGATCGAGCAGCGGGTTGCCAGTGCCGTCCAGTGGCTGCACGGCGCCACCGCCCAAAGGACGCTCGCGGCTAACCGGCCGGGCTTTGAACGGGATCAGCGGTCCGTCAACATCGACGAAGATCAAGGGGCTGTTGGCGAGGCCGGCCATCACGCTCGAACCGTATCGTGGGCCAATCGGGGCTGAGCCAGGTGCGCGCACTCTCCCGGGAAGGACCGGCTGTTCGCTGCACGCACCCCTCGTAACACACCGGGACGCCCGGTCAGCGGCAGATAAATTTGTTCCTCACCGTCGTTTGGCCGATCTTTCGGGCCGGTGGTGTCCGAGCGCTCGACGAGGGTGCGTAGCACCGGATGGGGTGCGGCCCCGAACCGCGATTTCTTACCGACCGGTGACGCCGTCGATAAGCTCCCGCAGGATGTCGGCGTGACCGGCATGCCGGATGGTCTCGCTCGTCATGTGGGCGAGCACCCAGCGAAGCGTACGAGGCGCGTCACCGACCGGCTGCGCGGTGAGGACGTCCGGGCCGGCGGCTGCGCTGATGTGGGCGTCGCTCTCGGCGATCGCAGCCCGGTAGCCGGCGATGATCTGATCTGGGGACTGGTCTGGCTCGACCACCATGTCGAAGTCCACGTCGGCGTAGCGCGGGTCGCCGGCGAACGTGTAGCCGAACCAGTACCGTTCGGCGTCGGTCAGGTGCTGGACCAGGCCCAGCAGTGTGGTGTCGGAGACGACCAGGCGGCGCCGCAGCTGCTCCTCGCTCAAGCCCGCGACCTTCTTCAGCACGCATGATCGAGCGAAGGCCAAGAAGGCGAGGGCGGTGTCGAGCTCGCCACCGTCGTTGCGCGGCACGGCTTCACGTTGGGATTCGATCATGGCCCGACCTTACGTGATCGCCATCGGGGGAGGCAGGCACGGATGTCGTCTGAGCGGTTCCGACCAGACTCCCGCTCATCGCTGTTGCGGACGGCCCCGTCGAGCGGCCAACGCACGGCCAGCGGCAGAAGCGTGCGTCCTTCTCGGCCCCGGTCGTGCACCGGCCGCTGCTGCTGCCGCCCAACGTGGTCGACCTGCGAGTTGGCCGCCACCTCGGCGGTGACGGCGATCCGGCGCCTTCGGGGACCGTGGGTGCCAGGTTCGCCCTACCCACTCGACTAGCCTGTCCGGATGATCAATCCGATCGGGCTTGTCATCTTCGACTGCGATGGGGTACTGGTCGACAGCGAGCGCATCGCGGTCCGCGTCAACATCGCACTGGGTGCGGAACTGGGCTGGCCGCTGACCGAGGCAGAGGTCATCGAGCGCTTCATCGGCCGGTCCAGCATGTCCATCGGTGAACAGATCGCGGCCCGCCTCGGACAGGGCGTGGCTGCCACCTGGGCGGACCGGTTCGACCTAGCGCACCGCCAAGCGGTGGACGCCGGGCTGACCGCAGTTGACGGGATCAACGATGCGCTCGATGAGATCACCCGGCCGACGTGCGTGGCCTCCAGCGGTACCCACGAGAAGATGCGCCACACCCTGGGCCGCACCGGCCTGTATCCCCGCTTTGAGGGCCGCATCTTCAGCGCGACTGAGGTCGCCCAGGGCAAGCCCGCCCCCGACCTGTTCCTGCACGCGGCGGCGACGATGGGTGTCCCGCCCGCGGCGTGCGTCGTGGTCGAGGACAGCCAGTACGGAGTCCAAGCGGCCCGCGCCGCCGAGATGCGCTGCTTCGGCTATGCGGGCGGATTGACCCCCGCGCACCGGCTGGAAGGCCCGGACACGGTGGTCTTCGACGACATGCGCAAACTCCCGGCTCTGCTGGACGCAGCCTGACGCGCGACGACCACAGCATCAACCGCAGCACGGACGGAGCAGCCTTGGCGCTCATCAGCAGCACCGCAGGCTACGGCGAAGCTGCCGACACCCTGGCCGAACAGTACGAGAGCGTCTCGTTTGCCGACGTGCACAGAGATGTCCTGCACCTGTTCCCCACCGAGCCCAGCTCGATCCTGGACATCGGCGCGGGCACGGGCCGCGATGCGGCAGCCTTGTCCGACCTGGGCCACCGGGTCGTCGCCGTCGAGCCCACCCCTCAACTTCGCGCGCATGGTCAACGCATCCACGCCGCCAACGACATCGAATGGGTCGACGACGCCCTGCCCAACCTGACGGTGCTGAACAAGCGCGACCAACGCTTCAACCTGATCTTTCTAACCGCCGTCTGGATGCATCTCGACCCGCACGAGCGGTCGTCGGCGATGGAACACATCAGCGGCCTGCTTCTACCCGAGGGCCGCGTGGTCATCTCCCTGCGCCACGGCCCCGTACCTGCCGGGCGGCGGATGTACGACGTCTCGGCGGAGGAGACGGTCGCACTGGCCCGTCACTTCGGCCTACACCTCATCCACGGCTGTGAACGGGCGGACCCCCTCGGTCGCCACGACGTGCGCTGGAGCTACCTCGGCCTGCAGCTGTAACGAATTCGATTGCAGCCGGCGCCCGGCAGGGGGTCTGAAACGCTGGGGCACACGCCGCACAGGGACATCGACACGACCGAGCGCGACGCCCGACCAGCATTAGAAGAATGCGTGCTGGTCGAGGCAGGGCAACCGTGTCATAGGTTGTCGATGTAGATGACGACCGCGTCCGGCGGTGACGCCGGTCGCAGCACCGATGCCGGCTCGACGTCGGCGTACAGCCACATCTGGTGCGCTGTCCAGTTCAGGATCCCGCCGGTCTCGCGGGAGCCGCGATAGACGCCATGGTCGGGCTGGAGCGGCCAACCGCGGCCGCGGAGGTGTTCGACGAGCCGGGTCACGGTCGTTGTCCTGTCGGCATCATCGGCGGCCATCACCACGAACTCGGCTGTGCAGTTGCCGCTGCTGCCACCATCGGCGCAGGTGTCGGCCGACACCAGGCGCAGCGACGCCGGCAGCGGGAGGACCTCGTCGTCGCGGGCAGAGAACCGCAGCCTGCCGTCGCCGTCGTACCCGACGACGCCGAGCCCGCGGCCGCACAGCAGCACCACGGTTGCCAACGTCGCCATAGAGGCAACCCACTGAACTTTGCCCGCCGTCAGATTCCCCCCGGCGAGGCGAGGAGACGCGAAGGGGTGCACGCTCCGATCGATGACCAACGCGGCCAGGCACACGACGCCGACCAGCAACCACACCGCGAACCAGTCAAGCCATGCCGCGGCTACCAGGCTGCGGGGCCACTGCGAGACGGCGAACGCGGCGGCCTGCCCTGCGACGAAGACGACGCCGACAGCCACGCCGACGGCACGGCCGCTACGGGTGCCCCACGCCCAGGCGCCGACCACGATCAGGCCGCAGATCGCCGCCACTACAGCGACCATGGGCGCACCCTGCCCGAGCGCCAGGTACCGCAAGCGCAGCGCCGCCCGCAGTCAGCCACCAGCGCCAGCTGTTGCCCGCCACCATCGCCACGATGAAACCTAAGATCATCACCAAGGTGGTTGGCAACCGCCCTCACAACATCATTTGGGCGGCTCCTCCTATCCACAGGCCAAGCCAGGCGTGCACTGGCGCTGAACCGGCTATGGACGGCAGGTCGTGGTCCACGTCCGCTCATCGGCACGACCGCGCACCGGACGCTGCGTGCACACGTCACGTACCGTGACGCCCGTTCGGCGGCAGAAGCGTACGTTCGGTCAGCGACCTCAACGGCGCGCCGTGAGGGGCACGAGGACGAGGACGGCAATGCCAAGTGCCGTGGCGCCGACAGCCCACCACCAGAAGAAGCCCGAAAAGACCGAGGCGATCAGGAGCCCCACGCCGAGGCCGGCCAGCAGGCCGAGTCCGAACAAGGCCCGTGGGGGCAGGGCGAGGTATGGCAGGCGCCGTACCACGAGCACTTCCAGCCAGGTGCCGCCCAACGCCAGCAGTGCCGCGCCGACCCCGTCTACGGCGGATAGTCCGTGACCTTCGCTGATCGGCACGAGGACTGCGCCCTCGTCACCGGCGGGGACGAAGAGGATGAGCACGCCGGCGACGATGAGCAGAGCGGTGATTGCTACCTGGGCGCGTGGCGCACCCCCGATACCGTGAGACATCGCATCAGTCTTGGTCATCCGGCATTCTCTCGGCAGGAGCCGAATCGCCGAACATCGAAAGGCCGGCGGTAATCGCCGCGTCGTGATCCCGCCTTCCCCGCCCCGACCCGGCGCGATCCGCCGGCACCGACCAGCGGCAGATCCGTGTACCCGATCAAATGGTGTCGTTTGCCTGGTCGACTCGTCTCGGCGTCTGCGGAGGCTGTGGGTTGGACGCGCGTTGACCCAGCGCAGTGTGCCGAGGTCGCAGCCGCGACGAGTTGGTGACGTCGTTGCGGTTGCCGTCGGTGAGGATCACGGCCGGGGGAGATCCGGGCGGGACCTGTCGACGAGGTGCAGCGACACGGTGCGGCCCGGTGGGTGTGGGCAGCGTGAGCCGGCCGGGCGCGGCCGGCGTCGGGGCCGCCCACCCGCGGCCGGTGCCGCCGAGCGGCACGGCGACCCCGGTGGCGAGCGTGGCTGTGAGCAGGCGTCGGCGGGTCACTGCGGTGGTCATTGGTCCTTCGAGGTGCCGGTGGTCTCGACCCGCGCGATGAGCAGCTTGAGCCGCGCGATCTCGTCGGCGAGCGCGGTGTCGCCGGCGGCGGTGAGCGTGATCCAGGTCCGGCCGCGCTTTCCGGCGTACCCCTTCTCGATCTCGATCAGGCCGGCCGTCTCCAGCACGCCGAGGTGCTGGGAGAGGTTGCCGGCGGTCAGCTGCAGCTGGGTGCGCAGGTAGCCGAACTCGACTCGGCGGGCCTCGTGCGTGATGGCGAGAATGCCCAGGCGGACCCGCTGGTGCACCACGTCGTCCAGGCCGTTAACCGGGTGCTCGTGCGGGTCCGGGGCCCCGTCCTCGGCGGTCACCGGTGCCGCCGGCGGGCCAGCGCGAAGCCGATCGCGCCCAGCAGCAGCACGGTGCCGTTGATGGCCTGTTGCTGCAGCGAGTATCCCCAGTCGGCACCCCAGCCGAAGTTGATCGGCACCAGCACCACCGCCAGATATCCGAGGGTGAACGCCAGCAGCGCGACGTGGCGCTCCAGCCAGGCCAGCACCAGCAGCGCCACCCCGATCGTGCCCCACGGTGCGACCAGACGGTCCAGCAGGAGCGCCCAGTACGGAAGCGGGTGGGTCGGCACCGGGTGGCTGAGCAGGTACTGGCGCACCAGCAGCCCCGCGACGGTGTAGAGGACGGCCCCCGCGACGCCGGTGACCGCGTACGGCAGCACCCGGGCGCTCAGCCCCCGCGCCCGGGCGACCCGCACGTAGCAGACGGCGATCGCCGTGTAGGCCAGCAGCAGCGCAGGCGGCCAGTAAAACGCCGCGCCCCGATGCCAGACGCGGCACTCGGAGCCCTCGGGCTTGGGCACGCAGTGCACGTCGAGGAAGTACCAGTCGAACGCGATCCCCACGAAGGTCGCTGCGGCCAGCATCAGCAGCGCGAACCAGGTCACCCGCTGGTCGAGCCGCACCCGGCGGGCGAGGGCGTGCACGTCCGACAACAGCCGGCGGGGATCGTCGCCGGCGGGTACCGAGTTAGTGGTCATACCAATAGGTTTCCATAGCAAACCGATTTCCGCTAGTACAAGTTCCGGTGGTTGCCGCACAATCAGCCCGCAGCAGTACCAGCCCGCGCGAGTCTCGGCTCCGCGCAAGGGCGCGACACTTCAGTCATCGCACATCGACACCGGGATCAAGATCAGATGTCCGCTCACCGGCAGAGTCGGACGTCCGAGAGCCTGGTCGAACGCGCGCGTCGCGGCATGAGCGGTCACGCCGTGCCGCATCTGCGGACGAGGGGCGAACATCCGCGGCACTCAGGCCTGCTCGACCTCCCCATCTGCTCGCGGTTTGCCGGGGAGTCAAGAGGGCGAGTGTGCGTTTCGAAGGACGGAGGTCGATCCTTTCCTCAGTCACTACGCCGGGGCTGCCTTGAAAAGGAGTTTCCGGGATGGTGTCGTATCAAGGCGCAGCCCCTCGTGGAACTAGGTCGTGTCTCGTAGATCTTTAGGCTGGTTGATGCTATCCATTGTGGATGATCCGACGGCACGAGTTGACCGATGCCGAGTGGGCGCTGCT
>NZ_JBIAIL010000087.1:0-6936 GCF_042871425.1 Micromonospora sp. NPDC005806
TTTGGCGAGACGACATGATCACCGAAGGCCGTCTTCATGTCCACTCACGACAGCGCACAAAGTCCGGCCAGAACGCCGAAGGTTAAAAAGCAAGCCTAGCCGCGTACGTCACCGTCGAATCGGTGCGCGCGCTCGCCGGCAGCGGAGAAGCCGAGCACTCCACGATCGGTCTGGTCCTGGCCGCCCTGTCGCTGCTCATCATGCCGGTGCTGTCCTACGCGCAGCGGCGGGCCGGGCGTGAGTTGGGTTCCCGGTCGGCAGTGGCCGACTCCAAGCAAACCCTGCTCTGCACCTACCTGTCGGCCGTGCTGCTCGTCGGCCTGGGCCTCAACAGCCTGTTCGGCTGGTCATGGGCCGATCCGCTGGCCGCACTGGTCATCGCCGCAGTGGCGATCAATGAGGGCCGGGAGGCATGGCGCGGCGGCACCTGCTGCACGGTGCCCGTCAGCGGCGCGAACTCACTCCCCACCCAGACTGCGGACGCCGGTGCCTGCGAGTGCCAGCCCGACTGCTCCTGCTGCTCAGGCGAGGCGACGTGATCTTCCAGCGCAGCTAAGACCCGCCATCGCGCAGCTGCACCAGGCTGTCGTCGTGCCACTCCTCCCGGGACTGGGGTGGTGGAAGTTCGACTCCCGCAATTCCAGCAGGGGACGAGAACAACTCCTGCCGGAGGCGGTCGAGAAGCGCTTTCGCCTGTTCAAGCGTCTGCGGAGAGTTGTCCGGATCGTCCAGGCCCAGGCCCAAGGCGGCGGCGCCGTCGCGGGTGACCGTGATGATGGCCTCCCGGTAGTTGCGCTCGAACGTAGAAAAGCCGTCTGCGGCGTCTCCGTTCCGGGCGAGGTCCGCTAGCGCTTCTGCGTCCCCACTCCGGGGCGATCCCGAGATGAAGGTCCGCATGAACGCGTCCAGCCGCTCGTCGCCGGGATTCTCCCCGTCGACATACCGGTGGACGAAGGCTTTGAGACACCTGGGTCGAGGCCGGGAACCACACGTAGACGTCAAGGCAGGGCGGCACGATCGAAGGCTACGGCGTGCCGGATCGCTAGGTATGACAGCAGCGCCGACAGCGACGGGCCCGGCCAGCGGAGGCCGGCTAGGACCAGCCACGAACGATGGGGCGAGGTCAGACACGAGGATGGACGCGCCGGTACGGCCTGCACACAGCTTGTATCGAGTCGTCGGACGACGAGGTGGGACGGGGGTCGGCTGGAGGCGGATGGCCTCCGACCCGCCTTTCAGGCCGGCCGCGATCTAGCCGGCGGCCGTCGTAGCTCGTATGGGAACGGCCAGTTGCGCAGCAGCAGTTCCGCAAGCGCCACCGCCTCGTGCGGATCGGTCGTCTCTTGCACGATCGTCGCCCGTTCTAGGCGGCTGAATGCCTGTCCCCACCAGACCAGATATCGAGCTGGACCAGCGGCGACGCCGATGCTCACGGGTGGCGGCAGGTTGTTGCAGAGCGGCCCGTCGAACCGGAGCAAGAACATACTGATGTACGGGGGGAACCGGGCCAGCGAGCTGGCTGCGGCCGCGCGCACCAACGGCCCCATGATCGCCGGGTAGTGAGGGTGATGCACTTTGGCGAGGGCGTCGTCTCGTTCGGCCCGGGCGAGCAGTGCCGCCCACTCGTCGGCGAAGTGATCCCTTGCGGCTGGCTCCACGTCGCCAATCTAGGCCGACCAATCCGGCTCAGGCGAGCGTCCTTCAGGAAGCCGGCACCAGCGGCGACTTGACATCAGTCGCTGACATCAACGGTGGCGGCCGAGGCCGGACGATTGCAGATGGGTGTCACCTCCGACCAGCAACGGAGCCGATCACAAGATCAGGCCCCTGTCTCGTTGTAGCAGTGCGTGTAGCAGCCAGGAATCAGGTCCAAGAGCAGCGTCACCATGGAGGAGGCACAGGCTCGGTGATTATGGTTCGTTCGACTCTGGGCGTGCGTCGCACGAGAATCCTCAGTAGTAGTGACGCATGATCTCGCTGGACCACTCTGGCTGACGCACCTCGCCCATGGGGTCGAACTCCGCCATGTACGGCTTGATGTCCAGGACCGGTGTCCCCGCGACCGCGTCCAGGCCGCTGACGTGCAGATCGAGACCGTCGACGCGATGCAGGCGGCAGCGGGACACGCCGAGACGGTTGGGGCGGTTCTTGCCGCGCTGGGCGAAGATGCCAACGAGCGGCCAATCGGTGTTTCCGCGCGGGTGCCGCGCCCCCGTCTCGATCTTCTCCACGGGCACCCGGTGGAAGTGGAACACCAACTCCAGGTGCGAGAAGGCGTCGATGCCGTACAGCGCCTCCTCCGAGTACTGCCCCGCGTCGAGCCGGATGACGGCGGTCACGTCCCGCCAAGCGTCGTCGAACACCTCCTCACGACCGCCGACGACAAACGCCACCGGTCGGCTGACGACCGCAGCGTCCGCCTGACCGGCGTTCCCGATATCACTCATCGTCCCTCTCAGTCGACTGGGGTGCCTGGTCGCCGCAGGCTCTCCGCCTGCTGGCGAACTGCTGAGCGACCACGCTGTCTGGGAGAGGCTACCGGTGAGGTGAAAACTCCAGGGAGCGGCCGGATTCGCGAGCATGGGCCGACGGGACAACCTGGTCAGTGCACCGTCGATTGGCCTCCCGCCGGATCGCCTCGGTGACGTCACGCCACGTGCCGGCCGAGGTCTTCATCGTCCGGTCGACCATCCCGCGGGCCGATGCTTCGTCGGCGAAGTCGTACGACACCTCCTGCCCTCCGTCACCGCCGAGGCGGCAGGCGCCAGCCGGCACGCGACACGTAGGCGATGGCGACGCCGGTCGATCTCGAAGCGGCGCGCCAGCGAGTGGAAACAGCCACCTGGGGGCACCTGTGGGTGCCGTCGGTTCCTCGGTCAGCGGGCCAGGAGGGCCACGATGGTGGCGAAGCATCCGACGATGAGGATGATTCCGCCGAACATGATGTACGGCGACCAGTCGCGGGAACCCTGCGGCTGCTGTCGGAGCGGCTCGGTTGGCTGGTTCCACGCCGGTGGTACTGCCACGACATCGCGGCGGGTCGGCCACAGCGGCGGCGGGGTGTGGGGTGTCGACTTAGCCATGAACGGATGCCCTCCGACGACGTGACGGTGTCCTGTTCGGATTTGCTTGGAGCCGGGCGCGACCGCGGGGGCTGGGTGCGCGTCCCGCTCGGTTATGGCGGCCACGACCCGGCCTTCCATCATCGACAGGCGTCGTCCGCTGGCGGGGTGTTACATCCACCGATTCCTAAGTTCGAAATCGCCGGATACGAGGTGACTGGGAATAGTGTCCGGCTCCGCAATATCGCCGTCGAGATCCACGACCACGCCGTAGCGCGGAGGGCCGATCTGCGCAATTGCTCGGCCTGCTCGGGGCAGTGGTTTCCCTGGTCAGACGTCCGGCTACGGTCCGCGCTACCCGCAACCCCTCGGCGGGTTGCGCAAGCACGGGGAGAACAGGTATGACCACCACTGAGGTCCCGGCCACTGCCGCGGATCACGCCGAGAACCAACTCAGGCAGGAGTTGGCCGACCTGCACGTACGCGCGAAGCGGGCAGCAGCGCAGCTGGCCGATATCAACGTCCGTCTAGCGCTGCTGCAGGAGCAGATCCAACGGCACCAGCAACGCCGGTAGGGGTGGTCAGCGTCATGCCACCAGTAGCCGCTTATTAGGAGGGCTGTGATGGCAGCAGATCGCGTAGCCGAGGACCGGGTGGCTGTCGAGCTTCGTTCCGTGCCCGACTGTCCGAACCTCGCCCCGGCTCGGCACGAGCTGCGCGCCGCGCTGGCCGACCTCGGCCTGCCGCTCGCGGTGGTCACCGAGATTGTGGGGGACTATCCGTCGCCGTCGATACTCGTCAACGGTGTGGACGTGATGGGCGGCAGCGGCGACGGTTCAGCGGCGTGTCGCCTCGATATCCCCACCGGCGAGCGCATCCGCGCCGCCCTACGCCAGGCGACAGGCGCCGAACGCGCCGCCGCCGCGACGGAGCCGAGCGCCGAGGATTGCTGCGCGCATCCGCGCAATGCTATCCGGACCGACCGGCCCCGCCGTGCCGAGCAGCTGCCCGACCGGCTCCGGCAGGTACACCAGACGATCCTGCGTCATTTCGCCGCCACCGGGACCGCCCCCACGGACACCGACATCCGTGCTGCCATGAAAGCGGCGGACCTGGATACAGCAGACGCGCTGCGGGAACTCGCCCGGGAAGATCTTGTCGCCGTCGACAGCGCCGGGCGTCTGGTCGCGGCCTACCCGTTCTCGCCAACGCCGACGCCGCACGTGGTGTCGCTCGGCGATGTCGAGGTGTACGCGATGTGTGCCATCGACGCGTTGGGCATGCCGTTCATGCTCGGCACCGACGTGACGATCACCTCCGCCGATCCGCACACCGGCCAACCGATTCGCGTGACCGTCGCCAACGGTGCCGCCACCTACCAGCCCGCGGATGCGGTGGTCGTGTACGCGGCCACCGGGGACACCGGCCGCTCGGTGGACACGTGCTGCTCCACCATCAATTTCTTCACGAGCGCCGCCAACGCTCAGGCGTGGATCACCGCCCATCCCCGCTTGGCCGCCACCATTCTCGACCAGGGCCAGGCCGTGACGCTCGGCCGCGACATCTTCGAACCGCTGCTCGCCTGAGAACGCTGACAATCAGTTGGTCGGGTCGAACGCTTCGCCCAGTTTCCGCAGGGCCTGCCGTCGCCGGTTCACGCCCAGGTGAGGCGCTGGCGCAGGAGGGATCGTTCGGCCGGGTTGGCCGTCAGGGCGAGGGCGCGTTCGTCGGCGGCTCGTGCCTGGGCGGTGTCGCCGACATCGCGGAGCAGTTCGGCGCGAGTGGCGTGGAAAAGGTGGTAGTCGCTCAGATCATCGGCCAGGCGGTCGACTTCGGCGAGCGCGGCTGCCGACCCGGTGACGTATCGCAGAGCGATCGCCCGGTGGAGCCGGGTGACCGGTGACGGTGCCAGGTGCAGCAGCATGTCGTACAGCACTGCGATCTGGGTCCAGTCGGTGTCTTCCCACCGAGCGGCTTCCGCGTGGCAGGCGACGATCGCGGCTTGCAGTTGGTACGGGCCTGGTCGTTTCTGTGCTGCGGCGCGGACGATCAGCCGGCTGGCTTCGGCGATGGCCTGGTGGTTCCAGAGTGATCGGTCCTGGTGCTGGAGCTGCACGATTTCGGCGTTGTGGTCGAAGCGGGCGCTGGCTCTGGCTCGGTGGAGCCGGATCAGGGCGAGCAGGCCGGCGACCTCGGGTTCGGTGGGCATGAGCTGATGCAGCAGCGCGGCGAGGAACTCGGCGTCGTCGGCGAGATCGCGGGACTGGGCGTGGTCGCCGCCGGTGGACAGGTAGCCCTCGTTGAACAGCAGGTAGATCACGGCGATGACTTCGGCGAGGCGGTCGCCCAGCTCATCCGCGGACGGGATCCGGTATGGGATGCCCGCGTCGCTTATCTTCCGCTTGGCGCGGGTGATCCGTTGACCGACGGTGCTTTCCGGGATGAGGAACGCTTTGGCGATCTGTGCGGTGGTCAGCCCGCACACCACCCGGAGGGTCAGGGCGACCTGGGCGGTGCGGGGCAGTGCCGGGTGGCAGCAGGTGAAGATCAGCCGCAAGCGGTCGGCGGGCTGCGGCTCGGCTGGCCAGGACACCAGGGCGAGCTTCTGCCGATAGCGATGCTCCCGGCGGAGGTGGTCGAGGCCGCGACGGCGGGCCACGGTGTACAGCCATGCGTCTGGCCGGTCCGGGATGCCCTCGACGGGCCAGTGCGTCAGCGCGGCCTCGACGGCGTCCTGGACGAGATCTTCGGCGGTGGTGAAGTCGCCGACCAGGTGGACCAGGGACGCGGCGAGCCGACCCGCGTGGTCGCGAACCACACGGGCCAGCTCGGCGTGTGTCGGCCGGATCATGCGGCGATGGGTCGGATCTCCAGCACCGGGCAGGCCGGCCACGACTTCGCCACCCGCAGGGCCTCGTCGAGATCAGCCACCTCGATCTCGGCGTAGCCGCTGATGATTTCCTTGCCTTCCACGAACGGCCCGTCGGAGACCAGCGGCTCGCCCCGGTCGAGTCGCACGGTGGTGGCGGCGTCCGGCGGCATGAGGTGGGCGTGGTGGGTGATCTTGTCGTGGTGGTCGGCGAACCACTGCTGCACGCGGGCGTAGGCCCGTCCCCGCTCGGACTCGTCCATGGCGGCCAGGTCCGCTGCGAACTGCTCGGTGTCCGCGAACATCAGCACGTACTTCATCGGCCCTCCGTCGGGTTCGCTGCGAACAGGGTGTCCATTCGCCGGGACATCTCTTCGGGGCTGACGTCCTCCACGTGTGTGGCGACGGTCCAGCCGTGTCCGGACGGGTCGACGATGAAGGCGTCCCGATCACCGTAGAACTGATTCTCCGGTGCGCGCTGCATCGTCGCACCGAGCTCGACCGCCCGGGCGACCACGGCGTCGACGTCCTCGACGTAGATGAACTGGAAGACGGGGGTGCCGGGCACACCACCGGCCGGCGGAGCGGTCGTTCCGCGCTGCGGATCCTCGTCTTCGACGATGACCACCGCGTCGCCGATCTGAATTTCCGCGTGGGCGATGCTGCCGTCGGGGCCGGGGAACCGCATCCGCTCGGTGGCGCCGAACACGTCGGCGTAGAACTCCAGAGCCTTCGCGGCGCCGCGTACGACCAGGCAGGGCGTGACGCGGCGGTAGGTGTCGGGAATCGGGTTGGAACCGGCTGACGCCGTCATGGCGATCCTCCTCGGTTGTTTGTGCCTCCACCAACCAGACGACCGGCGAGCAACCAGATCCGACAACCAGCGGGACGATTCCTGGTAACTGTGGCCCTAGCCTCGATCATTCACGGCTGATGTCGGCCGCTTCGGCCTCGGGCCTCTTATCGCTGGTGTTCGATGCGGTTGGGTTGAGGGCATGGTGTCGG
>NZ_JBIAIL010000088.1:0-6816 GCF_042871425.1 Micromonospora sp. NPDC005806
GGCTCTTCGGACAAGCCACTTCCCGGACCCGCCACCACCCACCCTAAACCCCTGGTTCCAGCAGCGTCTTGACATAAAGGGGTGCCAGATGCGGACGCCGCGTCGAGGCTCAGCGGACCGCATGATCTGTCGTATCCGGTCGTTAGGATCATCGGCCATGACTCGCACCACGCCGCCGCGGCCGCTGGACATCACAGAGCTCTTCCCCGAGTTGAGGGAGCACTCGGCGACGGCCACGCGGCTGCATCCCCGGCCCGGTACGCCGACGGCCGCCGACAGTTCGGTCGGTGGCCCGCTGCTCTGGCCGGCCGATGAGGCTTGGCCGGTGTGCACAGATGGCGATGCCCACTACATTTCCCAACTCCAGACGCCGTCGACGGTCCGCCGCAGCCGGGAGATCTACGCGGCGGCGCAGGCCCGCGCCGACGCGACGGGCACTCGTTACGCCCTGACCGACGAGGAGCGAGCGCTGTTGCCGGGCCTCGACTTCTCCGAGCCGCACAGCCTGGTGAACCAGCCGATCTCGCTGCTCCCGGTGGCGCAGCTGTACCGCCGGGACGTTCCCGACTTCACCGGCCCGGACGGCGCCGATCTGTTGCAGGTGCTGTGGTGCCCGCTGGACCACCCCGAGGAGGGCTACAACCCGCGGGTACGGCTGTACTGGCGGCGCAGCGCCGACGTCAGCCGGCCCTTGGCCGCGGCTCCCGAACCGCCCGTCGTCAACGACTCCTATCTGCCGACTCCCTGCGTCGTGTACCCGGAACAGATTCGCGAGTACCAGTACGGCGAACTGCTGCCCGAGGAACTCGACGCCCGGATCACCGCCTGGGAGGAGGAGACCGAGGAGGAATCCGACGAGGAGGGAATCGACTATCAGTTCGACCTGTCACTGGCGCCGGGCTGGAAGCTGGGCGGCTTCGCGAACTGGTCGCTGACCGACCCGCATCCGGTGGACTGCACGGAGTGTGGCACCGCGATGACGCTGCTGTTCACCGCCGACTCCGGTGAGTGGCACGGGTCGGGCGGCAGCTGGCGGCCGATGGAAGATCCGGCGGAGGCTCCGGCCAACCCCACCGATGTCACCATCGGCCGGGGTTATGCCCTGTACATCTTCCGCTGCCCGGTCTCGTTCGATCACCCACTAGCCACCGCCATGCAGTGATCTCTTCGAACGTCGGCAACCGACACGGCGCACTACTTTCGGCACGATCGGACGCAGGGCCTCCGTGAGGGTCTGTCGCGGTGGGTAGCGCTCGGTTGGCGGCAGAAGGGTGCGGTCATGGCGATCCGTGGTCGGTTGCGTGAGCGGCCGGAGTCCGCCGGTCACGAAGCGCAACGGGAGGCCCTGCAGGTGCGTGATCGCTCAGCTGAGCCGAGCAGCGGCGGTGGCGCGTACCTCGGGAGTCTCCATCGGGTCATCGCGGAGATAGCTCAGCTGTTTGCGGGTCATGTCGTCGAGTGGCGTGTGTTCGGCCGCGAACTGTCGTACATCGCTCTCGCAATCCCACAAGCCCTCGATGAGCAGCGAATTCGTGTTACCTGTGTCGAGCGCTGTAACGGCGCGTAGGTACGCGGCCCGCTCGAAGGTGTGCGGGCTGAACCAGGCGCGGCGGAGCCGGGGTACCGCGGCCTGCGTGGCCGGTCCGCCAATACGGGCGATGCCCTCGGCGAGGTCATCGTATCCACAGCGGTCTTCGGTCCTGCGGTCCAGCCAGTCCCAGCCGGCGAGCAGCGCCGGAAGGTCGGAGTCGTCGCCGTGCTTGGCCAGCACCAAGCAGGCGGTCCAAATCATCGGATGGATGGGGGGTGCGGCCCAGGCTCGGGCCAGCGGGAGTGCCTGGGGGCCGAGCAGTCGGATGGCGCGGCCCAGCGGGGCGTGGAGCTCTGTCACGGGCAACTCGTCCACGATCGGCAGCAGCGCCGGTTGCGGCCCTCGATGGTTCAGCTCACGCAACGCGGCTTTCTGCCGGTCGGTCCCGTCGGTGCGAAGCATCGTGAGGAGATCCTCGGTCGACTGCTGCTCAAGTGGTCGTGCCAGTGCCGATGGCGGCTGGAACGCCGCGACCCCAGTGGCGATCTGGTCCTCCACGGCGGCCCAGTCCCGCCACGGCCGGCTGCGCCAGAGCACCTCGTCCGCACGGTCACCTTGTGCGAGCCGGGTCCGCGCGACCGGCAACAGATCGTCCCACAGCTCGCGGCGCCAGTCCCGGGCGATCGTGTGGAGCACGTCGACCCAGCGCGGGCCGTTGTGGACGTGCCACCGCAGCCCGTCGATCGCGTGCCGGTCGCCCGCGCGGCCCAATACCTCGAGTACCGCGAGGGTGTTGTCGAACGTGTTGTCATCGTCATCGACCGCGTGTTGGTGCAGCAGGGTGAGCAGTGGAGGTACCGGCAGCGCGAGATCGCGGATCAGCCGGGCCAGGTAGACGGCGCGCTCGTCGACGAGCCAGTCCCAGCGGTAGTCCCGCTTGACGCACGCGAGTACGGCCTGTGGCGCTGCCGGGTCGTGAAGCGCGCGGTACGCGCCGCGGCCGAGGCCGTGCTGGAGCGAGCCAGTGAAGGTTGTTGGGTTGGCGTAGTACCAGATAACCGTGGTCGGTTCCGTCATCGTGGCCAGAACGCTCCTCGTGGCCCGGAGTACGAATCGTGGGCCACCGTACCCACGACACCGCGCATCCGCGACAGACTTCCGGACCTCGGTCGCCAGGCCACAGAAGCGCCGGCAGAGACCCAGCACGGCTGCGCACGCACCACGTCATCCATGAAGGAGCGGGGCCGGTCAAGGCTGGGGTTTTGACCCGGTGACGTTGTTTTGCCCGTCTTCTGGCATGGTTTCCGGGCAGGCGCGTGTGCGGCGTCGGGGTCAGGGCTGGGCCGCAGGCCCACCCGTAGGGCTTGGCCTTGACGCCGGTGCCGTGGACGCCATCGTGGTGATGCCGGAAGTCGGTGTTGTGGGTGTGGTCGCGTCGCCAGGTTCCGACTGCTGTCGGAAGGGCAGGCCGTGGTTCGGCTGCCGGTCATCCATTCGCCCCGCGGGTTCGGGGGCATGGTGGTGTGCGACCGTGACCGGACGGGGTCAATCAAGCGGGCGGCCTCGCCGTCGGCCGACGGGGGCCAGACGTGGCACGACCACGCGTCCGGTCACGTCCGAACCTGCTCACGCCGCCGCCTTGCCCGGTACGAGGGCACGGATGTGCCCGTCACGCAGGCCGTAGTAGACGAGGGTGAGCAGCTTGCGGGCCACCGCGACGGTGGCGATGTTGCCGCCGCGTCGCTCGGCGATGCGGGCGCGGGAGCCGGTCAGCCAGCCGGCGCTGTGCGGGACGCCGTGAGCGGCCTCGACCGCCGCCCACCGCACCAACGTCGAGCCTTGCTTGGTGATTCGTCCCCGATGCACGACCAGGTCGGACTCGCGGTGGCGGGGAGTGAGCCCGGCCCAGGAGGAAAGCTGCGCCGGGCTGGGGAACCGGTCGACCTCGCCGATCTCGGCGACGAACACGGCCGCCAGGACTGGTCCGACACCGGGGATGGCCTGGATCGCGGTGTAACCGCGGTGCCCACAAAGTCTGGCCCGGATCGGCCCGGCAACCGCGTCGATCTCGAAATCAACCGCGTCAATCAGCCGGCACAGCGAGGACACCCGACCCCGATACGCCCCGTCCAAGGGCGCCCGAGCAAGCAGTTCCCGTCCGCCCACGCCGAACAGATCCGACACCGCGATGTGCACGCCCTGCTTGGCCAACACCGCGTGCACCGACGCCTTCAACCCCGAACGCCACGCGACCAGCTTGGCCCGATACCGCACCAGCTCCCGCAACTCGCGCACCGCCGGCGGTGCCGCATACGCCTCCGGCAGCCTGCCCATGCGCAGCAGATCCGCCAGATCAGCGGCGTCCCGGGCGTCGTTCTTCACCCGCCGGTAAGCGAACCCTTTCACCCCCAACGGATGCGCCAAATGCACCTGCGCGCCGGCCGCGGCCAACACATCCACCGCCCAGTACCAGCCATAGGTGGCCTCCAAGACCACCTCCGGGTCCGGGCCGGCCTTGGCGATCTCCAACCCCAGCGCGACCGGGTCATTGTCGATCCGCACCGTCGCGAGCTTCTCGCCCGCCTCGCTCATCCGCACGATCACCGACCGACGCCGATGCAGATCAATACCCACAATCTGCCGGCCGTCGTACTCTGCCTGCATGAGGGGCCTCCTTCGTCGTGAGACGTGAGCACCCCGAGCATCCCGCCCGGGACCCACGAGGAGCGAGGCCCCGCTCCTTCATGCCATCAACGGGCACCTGAAACCCGCGCCCGACGTACCCATCCGTTCGTCGACTACGAGCCAGACCAGGACCGAGATCATGCGATGCCTCATTGGGGGAGTATCGGTTCCGCGATTCCACCAAGGGGTCGTGGCTCCTCGGTGAGTGTCGGGGGACGGCTTCGTTGCCGCGCCGCTTGA
Source organism: Micromonospora sp. NPDC005806 (assembly GCF_042871425.1). Lineage (NCBI taxonomy): Bacteria > Bacillati > Actinomycetota > Actinomycetes > Micromonosporales > Micromonosporaceae > Micromonospora > Micromonospora sp. NPDC005806. The sequence goes on from NZ_JBIAIL010000088.1 coordinate 4,457, forward strand.
CGGCCAGTTTGAGTTCGGCCGCCCCTGACACGCCGAGGCCTCCGGACCGGCGTCTAGGGACACGCCCCAGCGAGGGCCGAACAATGAGAATCCGGCACGGTGGGGCCTCGCCATCCTCGGAGCCAACTGCGGGAGGATGAAGGACGCACCGACGATGTTTATCGGCTGGGACTGGGCCAGCGCGACCCACGACATCACTGTGCTGGACGACCGGGGCGCAATCGTTGACCGGTGGGCGCTACCTCACACCGAACAGGCCCTGATCGCAGCACTCGACCGGCTCGCTCGCCACGGCAGCCCCGCCGAACTACCGGTGATCATCGAACGCCCTGATGGGCTCGTCGTCGATCGGCTGCTTGCCGCAGGGCATCCCGTCTTCCCCGTGCATCCCACCGCGTTTCACGCTGCTCGCCCCCGCTGGGGCGCCTCCGGCGCCAAGTCCGACCCCGGCGACAGCTACAAACTCGCCGACTACCTCCGCACTGATGGTCACCGGCTGCGCCGGCTGCAACCGGCTGACCACGGGCTGAGCGAACTGCAAAGTCTCACCCGGCTACGGGAAGACCACGTCCGCGCCCACACGGCCGCCACCAACCAGCTCGCCGCACTGCTGGACACGCACTGGCCCGGACCCCGCAAGCTCTTCCAGTCCCTGGCCTCTCCCATCGCGTTGGCGTTCCTGACCGATTACCCCACTCCCGAAGCAGCCCGGCGCCTGGGCGAGGTCCGGATGGCTGGCTTCTTGCGCCGCAACTCCTACCGAGGTGGCAAGACAGCAGTCGAGCTGCTGCAGCGGCTACGCAGCGCACCCACAACCCCGGCAGCCCTGCCCGCAACCACTCTCACCGCGATGATCCACGCCCAGGTGCAGCTGCTGCGAGCTCTGCAGGCCACCATCGCCGACCTCGAGAAGCTGATCAAGGAGCTCATCGCGGTGCACCCACGAGCCCAACTTCTCGCCGCCCTACCCGGCGTCGGTCAGATCAACCTGGCACAACTCCTCGCCGAGGTCGGACCGATCCTCATGCGCGTCGACACCGCCGAGCAGGCCGCCGCGGAATGTGGCACCACCCCGGTGACCAAAGCATCGCCCGCCTGCAATCACCCTGGGCCGCAAAGCTCTACGCCGACGCCCGAGCACGCGGCAAACGCAACCCCCACGCCGTCCGCATCGTCGCCCGTGCATGGCTACGGGTCATCTGGGCCTGCTGGCACACCAACATGCCCTACAACCCCACCCAGCACCGCGCCGCCCACGCCTTCACCACCACGACTTGACTCAGGGAACTCAAGCGCTACATCGCACGTGTAACTTTCCGCATGCTCGCGTCGCCACCCGTGGACCAGGCATCCTTGCCTGGTGCCACCGCTACTGACTGAGGACGAGTACAAGGCAACGATGGGACCCCACCCCACGAGAGTGGGTCCGGACCAGGAACCCCCCTTCGACTTCTGGCCCTACTTCGACTCCATCCCCGAAGACGACTTCAACGGGCACGACTTCTCCGACGGCCGCGTCACCTACGCCTGGCAGTCGCCAGACGGGGCACACCAACACGTCCTGGTCGACTGTGAGACACCCAACGTGTTCCTGGTCCTCGTGCTCGACCTACATGCCTCCTCGGTCCTCGGTCATCACCTACTCGACCTCAACCGGCTCTACGGACTCGCCTGAGCCGGGCCGCCCTCCCCACTTGATCAGTTCTCGCGCGATGGTGCGACGAGCGCGTAACGCCTGGGCGCGGCTGGGAGCATGATGGCGCCGTTGACTCGACTCTTCCAAGAGGCGGTAGGCATGCCACAGTCGGACGCTGAACGCGCAGCACGATCTGCATTGCCGATCAGCGCGGTACAACTCGACTCACTGGTCGCGTTCATCGTGACCCGCGGCAACGAGGAAGGTTGTGACCACTCATTGCGGCTCGCCCAGGCGTGGGCTCTTGACCACGGCGTCGATTGGAACCTGCTGTCTGCTTGCCTCGAAGACCTCGGTGGTTACTGCGACTGCGAGGTCGCGATGAACTGCAACCCCGACCAGGTCTTCCGCTGAGGAACTGACGAACTTGCGCTCCCTCGCTATCCATTCTGATGCAAGCGAAGCTGGCCACCGATACACGGCATTGCACTCATCTCGGCTACTTGTTTCATTGACCTGCGATCGTGGCCCGGCCAGGCTTCGGTCGAGGCGCCCGGGCTGTCGCTCTCATTTCGGCTGCCCATGCTGGTCGTGTGGCTCTCATTTGGCCTGCGCGGCCCGGGCGTCGCCCTAGTACGGCAGCCGCCGTTTGAGATGTCGCTGGCGGTGAGGGGTGGACGCGAGGCGGCCACCGCGTGATCGTCTGTACGTTGTGGACATAACT
>NZ_JBIAIL010000089.1:1782-5455 GCF_042871425.1 Micromonospora sp. NPDC005806
GGAGCCCGCGCCGCCCGAATGTGGTGGTGGGGTGCTCAATGGCGGAGACACTGGCGAGTCTTTCCCTGGCAACGGCCGGGTTCCTTCTAGTACGGCCACCTCGTGTGGTGTGGAACGAAGTCCTGGTGCGGCTGGGGAGGGATGTAAAGCACCCTGTTGGGTCCTGAAAGAACAACTTCGGTTGTCTTTCAGAGCCGTGAGCGGAGCGGAGCTCCGCCGGCGCCAGGCACGACCTGGCCTCGCAAACCGGGATCCCTTGCGGGGGGTCATAGGTGTGGGGCGGTTCGGGTTGTGGGTTGGTCGTTTGTTGAGAATTGCACAGTGGACGCGAGCATCTTTGTGGTCAAGTTGTCAAGGGCGAACGGTGGATGCCTTGGCACCAGGAGCCGATGAAGGACGTGGGAGGCCGCGATAGGCCTGGGGGAGCTGTCAACCAAGCTGTGATCCCAGGGTGTCCGAATGGGGAAACCCGGCACCAGTCATGTGGTGTCACCCGCACCTGAACACATAGGGTGTGTGGGGGGAACGCGGGGAAGTGAAACATCTCAGTACCCGTAGGAAGAGAAAACAAATAGTGATTCCGTGAGTAGTGGCGAGCGAAAGCGGATTGAGGCTAAACCGGCTGCGTGTGATACCTGTCAGGGGTTGCGTGGTCGGGGTTGTGGGACCCTGCTCAACAGGCTGACAACTGTTGGAGGAGTTACAAAGCCAGCTGCTAGCCGAATGGTGTGGAAAAGCCAACCGTAGGCGGTGATAGTCCGGTAGGTGAAAGTGGCTGGTCTCCTGTGGGTGTTCCCGAGTAGCGGCGGACCCCTGAAATCTGCCGTGAATCTGCCAGGACCACCTGGTAAGCCTAAATACTTCCTGGTGACCGATAGCGGACGAGTACCGTGAGGGAATGGTGAAAAGTACCCCGGGAGGGGAGTGAAATAGTACCTGAAACCGTTCGCCTACAATCCGTCGGAGCCTTGCGGGGTGACGGCGTGCCTTTTGAAGAATGAGCCTGCGAGTTAGTGGCATGTGGCGAGGTTAACCCGTGTGGGGGAGCCGTAGCGAAAGCGAGTCTGAATAGGGCGTTTGAGTCGCATGCTCTAGACCCGAAGCGGAGTGATCTAGCCATGGGCAGGCTGAAGCGCGGGTAAGACCGCGTGGAGGGCCGAACCCACCAACGTTGAAAAGTTGGGGGATGACCTGTGGTTAGGGGTGAAAGGCCAATCAAACTCCGTGATAGCTGGTTCTCCCCGAAATGCATTTAGGTGCAGCGTCGCGTGTTTCTTGCCGGAGGTAGAGCACTGGATGGTCTAGGGGGCCCACAAGCTTACCGAAATCAGCCAAACTCCGAATGCCGGTAAGTGAGAGCGCGGCAGTGAGACTGCGGGGGATAAGCTTCGTAGTCGAGAGGGAAACAGCCCAGATCACCAGCTAAGGCCCCTAAGCGTGTGCTAAGTGGAAAAGGATGTGGAGTCGCATAGACAACCAGGAGGTTGGCTTAGAAGCAGCCACCCTTTAAAGAGTGCGTAATAGCTCACTGGTCAAGTGGTTCCGCGCCGACAATGTAGCGGGGCTCAAGCACACCGCCGAAGCTGTGGCATTCACATATTGACCTCGCCAGGTCTTGATATCTGGTGCAGGTGTGTGGATGGGTAGGGGAGCGTCGTGCCGGGGGTGAAGCAACGGGGTGACCTAGTTGTGGACGCGGCACGAGTGAGAATGCAGGCATGAGTAGCGAAAGAAGGGTGAGAAACCCTTCCGCCGGATGACCAAGGGTTCCAGGGCCAGGCTAATCCGCCCTGGGTGAGTCGGGACCTAAGGCGAGGCCGAGAGGCGTAGTCGATGGACAACGGGTTGATATTCCCGTACCCGCGAAAGAGCGACCCTGATGAACCTCGTTGTGCTAACCACCCGAGCTGGTGGAGGTCTTCGGACTGATACTGGTGAGCGTGGGAACCTGGCGGGTAGTAGTCAAGCGATGGGGTGACGCAGGAAGGTAGCTGAGCCCGGCCGGTGGTTGTGCCGGGGTAAGCGTGTAGGCCGTGCCGTAGGCAAATCCGCGGCGCATATAGGCTGAGACGTGATGCCGAGCCGATTCAGGTGAAGTCAGTGATCCTATGCTGCCGAGAAAAGCCTCTAGCGAGTTCTTAGCGGCCCGTACCCCAAACCGACACAGGTGGTCAGGTAGAGAATACCGAGGCGATCGGGCGAACTGTGGTTAAGGAACTCGGCAAATTGCCCCCGTAACTTAGGGAGAAGGGGGGCCGGAGACGTGAAGCCCCGCGCGGGTGGAGCGTTGTATGGCCGCAGAGAGCAGGGGGAAGCGACTGTTTACTAAAAACACAGGTCCATGCGAAGAAGTAATTCGATGTATATGGACTGACGCCTGCCCGGTGCTGGAACGTTAAGGGGACCTGTTAGCTCTTCGGGGCGAAGCGGAGAACTTAAGCGCCAGTAAACGGCGGTGGTAACTATAACCATCCTAAGGTAGCGAAATTCCTTGTCGGGTAAGTTCCGACCTGCACGAATGGCGTAACGACTTCCCCACTGTCTCAACCACAGGCCCGGCGAAATTGCATTACGAGTAAAGATGCTCGTTACGCGCGGCAGGACGGAAAGACCCCGGGACCTTTACTATAGCTTGACATTGGTATCCGAATTAGCTTGTGTAGGATAGGTGGGAGCCGGTGAAGCTCATACGCCAGTATGGGTGGAGGCAATCTTGAAATACCACTCTGGTTGATTTGGGTATCTAACTTCGGACCGTTATCCGGTTCAGGGACAGTGTCTGGTGGGTAGTTTAACTGGGGCGGTTGCCTCCTAAAGGGTAACGGAGGCGCCCAAAGGTTCCCTCAGCCTGGTTGGCAATCAGGTGTTGAGTGCAAGTGCACAAGGGAGCTTGACTGTGAGACTGACAGGTCGAGCAGGGACGAAAGTCGGGACTAGTGATCCGGCACTGGCATGTGGAAGCGGTGTCGCTCAACGGATAAAAGGTACCCCGGGGATAACAGGCTGATCTTCCCCAAGAGTCCATATCGACGGGATGGTTTGGCACCTCGATGTCGGCTCGTCGCATCCTGGGGCTGTAGCAGGTCCCAAGGGTTGGGCTGTTCGCCCATTAAAGCGGTACGCGAGCTGGGTTTAGAACGTCGTGAGACAGTTCGGTCCCTATCCGCCGTGCGCGTAGGATACTTGAGAAGGGCTGTCCCTAGTACGAGAGGACCGGGACGGACGAACCTCTGGTGTGCCAGTTGTCCCGCCAGGGGCACGGCTGGTTAGCTACGTTCGGAAGGGATAACCGCTGAAAGCATCTAAGCGGGAAGCTCGCTTCAAGATGAGGTATCCCACCACCCTTTGGGTGGGTAAGGCCCCCAGCTAGACGACTGGGTTGATAGGCCGGAAATGTAAGCCCGGTAACGGGTTCAGTTGACCGGTACTAATAGGCCGAGGACTTGACTACTAAGCTGCTACGCGTCCACTGTGCAACTCCCGACAAACGAACAACAACACCAGCGAGTGTTCGCGGTGGTTGTTTGACATGTCGATAGAGTTACGGCGGTCATGGCGGAGGGGAAACGCCCGGTAACATTCCGAACCCGGAAGCTAAGCCCTCCAGCGCCGATGGTACTGCACTCGGGAGGGTGTGGGAGAGTAGGACACCGCCGGACAAACTTTCCAGTCA
>NZ_JBIAIL010000090.1:0-5344 GCF_042871425.1 Micromonospora sp. NPDC005806
CGACCAACTCCACCAACTCGGCTACCAAGTCACGGTCCAACGCACACAAACAGCCTGACCTGATCACCACGACCGCCCGATTTTCGTATCAGGCGATGGCGACGGCGCACAGTCGTGCGTTGGAGCGCAGGCTGCGCAGGTAGGCGCATGCGGCGTTGAGGAAGCGGAACCGATCCGCGACGGAAGCGCTGGCCGCGATGAGTAGCCGGCCGTCGGTGGTGATCAGCGCGTCGCCGATCAGCGCGATGCGCCAGTAGAGCCCGACGTAGGTGCCTTCACCGGCCTGGTAGACGGGCAGCTCGTAGGGGTCGAACGAGTGGGCGAGCATCGCCAGGACTCTTGGTTGCTGCTCGAAGCGGCGGCGGGCCTCGTTGAGGGTGACCTTGGCCGGGTCGGCGAGGTGCTGGGCGAGGTAGTCCTCCCACGGGCGGGCGGGCCTGGTGGTGGCGCCGATGTGGGCGTTCCACGCGCGCCATCGTCGGGTGGCGTCGTGGGCGGCGTTCGCGGCGGTGCCGGTCAGGTCGAGGCGGCTCTTGCGGCCCCCGGCGGCCATGGTGATCGCGCCGAAGCGGCGGACGGCGTCGAGTAGGTGGTAGCTGAAGAAGCGGGTCAGCCAGCCGATGAGGCGGCGGTGACGGACGTGGTAGCGGCGGGCGGGGGTGCCGTGAGCGTGCAGATGGTCGTGGACTTTCACCGAGGCGGCGAACCAGTCGGCGTCTTCGCCGGCGGCGAAGCAGACGGTGACGACCTGGATGGTGAGCGGCCTGGGGGTGGGCATGACAGGGTGCTCCCTTCGCGAAGGAACGGAGGTGGCTGGGCGCGCGGTGGCGCCACCGGATCGCGGCGTCTGAGCCGGGGAAGCTGCCGTGTGAGAGGGGTGCGCGGGGCGTGGATCACGAGCCGACCGCAAAGGGTGGGCTGTCGGTGATGCCGCGGGCGCGGGCAGATCCGAGGAGGACAGACGGGCGGCGGTGCGAGAAAAGAGAAGAAGTTGCACCGTAGCTTCGTGACCTGACAGCACAAGCCCGGTCAGAAGACACGCCATGCCTGTGACCTGCGCTGACAGGAGCTGCCGCAGAGCTGTCAGGGTCTGTCAGAGTACGAAGACGCCGTCGCCGTAGTTCGGGTTGTCCGCTACGGGCTGGCCGTGGTCGCTGGGCAGGTCGGGGAGGCGGACTCTGCTGGTGGCGCCGACCGGGAGCCAGACTGCTTCGCCGGGATCGCCGTTGCGGGTGGCGGTCGCGGCCGGTACGTCGTCGCGTCGCGTGTGCAGGAGCTGGTGGAGGTGTTCTTCGCGTTGCTCGCTGCCGAGCCAGAACAGCACCGGGTAGCGGGGACCGCCGCGGTGGGTCAGCTGCGCGTACCGGTCGAGCTTGGCCGCCACCCGGCCCAAGGGTTCGGTGCCGGTGTCGGCTTCCAGGAAGAACCCCACCGTGGCGTCGCCGACGCTCCACAGGCCGTGCCCGTCAGCGGTGATCGTCCTGAACCGTTTCGTGGTGGTCGTTTCCGACCACCACCGGTCCAGCCGCGCCTCCGGGTGCTCGCGGGCGTACGCGGTGAGGCGGACGAAGAATTCGTTGGCGGTGAGCAGGTGGGTCAGGTGCGGGTTGGCCGACAGCCGGTGCACGGTCTGCCGGCTCGCCCGCAGGGTGGGCTCGGGCCGCTGGTGGGCGGCGGCCTGGAAGCGGTGCCCCTGGTGGCCGAGCGTCCAGTGCCATGGTTGGCTGCCGCCTCCGGCGCGGGCGAACCGGAACCGGTCCACCAGACCCAGGGCGGCCAGCTCACCGAGCCGGATCTGACAGGTCCGCCGGGCGTGGAACAGCATGCGGTGGATCTGGTCGGTGGTGAGGACCTGGTGGTCGTCGAGCAGCTGAAGCAGCCGGCGGTCGCGGCTGGTGATGTGCGGGTAGATGGCCAGCAGGCCAGTAGAGCGCGATTGCGGCATAGAGGTTCACCCCGTGGAGAGAGAATCCCGGAGGGAGTCTGGATGAGTCGATCTTGCTGGCAGGCCCGCCGTGGGCCGGGTTCAGGCAGGTCAGGCACCTGACAGGCCGGGTGGTGAGGGCTCGTGTGGGGGCTCGTGTCGTGGACACCCCCAAACGAGCCCCCGATGCCGCACCCCGCCGAGCCCCCGCACGAGCCGCCTGGTCAGCGGTCGCGGGAGTCCATACGTCGCTTCATCGCCGTGCGGGCGAGTTGCTGCATCGGCGGCTCACCGCCGCCGCGACGGTGGGCGATAGCGCACTCCTGCCGGATCGCCGTCGCCTCACCCACGACCGGCGGGGGCCGGTTGGTCACGAAAGTGAACCCGGGCAGCTCCCGGTTATCGACCAGGAGCCGGGCGGCTGCGGTGTAGACGTCGAGGTGGGCGAGGTCGTGCTCGTCCAGCTCGGGTTTGGTGTGCCGGGACAACTCTCGCCCATCAGCCGGGTCGACGGTGAAGAACACCTTCGACCGGGCGTTGGCCGACACCGCCGCCGCCACGTCTTTCGGTAGCTGTGCCAGGTCCTGGTGGGCCAGCACCAGCCCGAGCCGGAACCCCCGCGCCTCGGCCAGCATGTCCCCGACGCTGCCCGGCAACGTCAGGAAGTTCTGGCACTCGTCAAGGTATAGGCAGGCGTCTTTCCGCTGGTTCTCGGGGACGGTGGCACGGGCGATGGCGGCCTGCCATACCCGGGCGACGATCAGCGAGCCGAGGATGCGGCTGGTCTCCTCGCCGAGGATGCCTTTGGGTAGCCGGCACAGCAGCACTCCGCCGTCGAGGATCGTGCCCATGTCGAAGGAGCTGTGGGCGTTGCCGATGACGCTTTTGACGAAGTCGCGCAGCAGAAATGCTCTGAGCCTGGCAAGGACGGGGGCGATGACCTGGCCACGGAACTGCTCGTTGATGCCGTCGTACCAGAGCCAGAACCCGCCGAGCCCGTCCGGGTCGTCCAGGCCGTGGGTGAACCTGGCCCGGAACTCCCGGTCCTGCAACAGCGACGGCACCAGGCTCAGGGTCGGTTTCGCATGCCGCATCAGCGTCAGGCACGCCACTCGCATCGTGTCGTCCATCCTTGGACCCCACTGACCCTGGAAGATCTTCGCGAAGATCCCCACCAGGTTGTCCACCGCCAGATGCCGGTCACCGCCGTCGTCGAGGGGGTTGAAGCAGGCCGGGTTCTCCTGGTCCGGGTCGATGAGCGCGATCTTCTTCGCATACGACGCGGGGAGCCGGTCGAGGATGTCGGTGATCAGGTCCCCGCGAGGGTCGATGACCACCGTCCCACGGCCGGCATGAATGTCGGCGAGGATCATGTTCAGCAGCAGCGTGGACTTGCCGACGCCGGTCTTGCCGACCATGTGCACATGCTGCCGGGCGTCGGTCACCTGCAGGCCGACGCTGTGGTGGCCGATCTGCGAGCGGCCGAGCACCTTCACGCCCCGGCCGCCGGAGGGCACCTGCACGGGCGCCGGCACGGCCTTGGCCCGCGCCCGGTTCAGGCCGGGCACGGCGAGGTCCTGCGGCAGCGCGGCGAGAGCAGCCAGCTCCGGCACGGTGGCCAGGAACCCGCGCCGCAGCCTCCGCCCGGCGAGGGTGGCCACCGGCCGTGGCATTCTCATGCCCCGCAGCCGGTTCGGGCCGGTGTAGGTGGCGGCGGCCGAGGCGATGGTGTGCCGCAGCCCGACCAGGCGCGAGCGGATCTGCGCGGCCCGCTGGGTGCCCGGTGTCTTGTCCGCGTCGGCCGCTACGGCGAACCGCACCGCGACCTCGAAGTGCGGCACCCGCACCGCCTTCTCCACGACCGTGCGGGCCTCAGCGCCGGCAACCGGGTCCCGCTCGACCGCCCGGGCGGCATACGCCGGGGTGCGCGGCCGAGGCGAGCCGGGCGTGAACACGTCCAGCAGCCACAGGAGGGGCTCGACGGCCAGCCGCGCTGCACCCGCAACAGCGCGGGCGGCCACATCCGGCCGCCCGTGGGGATGAGTGCTGGTGGCCGCCGCCGCCCGGCGGGCGGCGCGGACGCGGCGGGCGGGTGCCGGGCGGCCCAGGATCTGCACGCACGCGTGTTCACAGTGGCGGACCTGCGCGCCGGCGGCGAGCAGCGCCCGCAGCGGGTCGGCGTCGTGCTGGCTGCGCAGCGGCAGCACGTCGGTGCGCTGCGGCCAGTGCGCCCCACCCACCTGCTCACCCACCCGCGGTGGGATCGGGGCGGCGGCGTCGGCGACGGTCAGGGTGGCGGCGGGCCAGGCCGCGCGGACAGCGGCCTCGACCGCGCCGGACGCCACCGTGCCGGGCACCCAGACCCGGATGGTCAAGGCGCGGCCGCTCCAGGTGTACTCCCACCCGACGTGCGGGATGCCGAACAGGCGCTGCCGCCACACCGACGGCGTCAGCACGCCGGTGAGGGTGGTCCAGAACGCGGCGGCGGCCTCGGCGGTGACCTCGGGCGGGGCGGCGATGGTCAGCCACCGTGCGCCGGTCGCGAACCGCCGGTGCCGCCAGGCGAGCACCTGATCATGGGCGACCACCGCGCCGAGGATCGCAGCGGCGGCGAGAACGCCGAGCCACGGCCGGGCGACGGTCCAGTGCCAGAGCTCGGCGGGCCAGGTCGCGGCGGTCGTCATGCGTCCTCCCCGATGCCGGTTACCGGAACTGCCAAGAGTTGATCGCTGTCGATGCTTTTGGTTAGGCGTGGAGTCCGTCGCCAGTACTTCGATCTGGCCTTGCTCGTTCGCTGTACGGGTGATTGACGGATGGTCAGGGATTCTGACCCGTCGTCTGTCGTCATGACCTTCCTGCCACTCTCTTCGATCGTTGGAGGGGTGTGGGGTTGGCTGTCGTGCGTTCGTTGGGTTCGCCGCGTCGGCTCGGGTCGGCCGAGGCTGAGGCCGACTACGAGCAGGAGCTGGTGGATCAGTACCTACTGGCGTGCGTAGGCTCGGGGATCTGTGACAGCAGCGGATCACGTTCGACTACGGGGACTGCGGTCCTGACGGCGAGCCGCGAGTAGTCCACGTAGATCAGGAGTTGGGCTGCCCGATAACGGTGCCGACGCCAACCTCGTGTCCTTTGTGCAGGCTCTGCGGCCCGAAAGCGAGTACGACGACGAGGGTTGAGACTCCTGCCGGCGCACGTGCCTGTCGATGCTGATCGCAATCCCGGCGGGTATCCGGACATCAAGCAGAAGCGTGCGCCCGGAGGCGGGGCGAGGACTGGGATGGGTCACGGACAGTGCTGGAGGCGCAACGATCAACGCGCCTGGACTGCGGCTACTTAGAGACTTCCTTGCAGGATCGGTGTCCGGCCAGACTCGGTCCAGGTGCTCGGCGAGACGCTCCCTCTCTGCGGCTGCCCACCGGT
>NZ_JBIAIL010000091.1:0-4071 GCF_042871425.1 Micromonospora sp. NPDC005806
ACAAGCGCGACTACGTCTACAACGGCACCATCGAGGTCGCGTCCATCCGCATCTGGCTCCGCGACCTCACCAAAGATCTACGAGACACGGCCTAGCACGGAGCCCGATGATCAGAGGCCCATTCCCCCTGCGGCAGCGTGGTTCGCGTGCCACGATCTACCGATGGGAGGTCTGCTGGACGGGGCGACGTGACACGAGAACCAGTCCGCCGGCAACTGCGGCGACCGCGCCGGTCGTGAGTGCGGCGTCAACGTCTACATTGTCGACCAGCAGTCCGCCTCCGATCGCGCCCAAGGTGATGCCCACCTGGAACATGGTGACAGTGAGCGCTCCGACCGACTCGAGTCGATCAGGTGCAACACGCGCGACCCACGAGTTGGCGATGGTCGGGAACATTCCCCAAGCTGCACCCCAGATGGTGATCGGTACCGCGACGCTCACGACCGAGAGTCCGAGGAGAACCATCCCTGCGAGGCTCGCAGCGATCAGCAGTGGCGCGAGTGCGCCCACCAGGCGCAGATGTGTGTCGACGAGCCATCCAACGAGCATGTTGCCGAGCACACCTGCGACACCGAAGACAAACAACAGCAGTGGTACCGCCTCGCCTGTTGCGCCGGGCAACGTATCGATCGCCAAACGGATATAGGTGAAGCCGGCGAAGTGCCCGAAAGCGATGAGAACCACGGCGAACAGCGGGATAGCGACAACTGGACGACGAAGCGTCTCCATGACGACGGTGAAGCCTTGAGACGGTGCGGGCGGCACCTGAGGCAGAGCGAACCACTGCACTGCCAGTGCGATCAGGGCGAGCACCGCGGCCAGGAGGAACACGACGCGCCAGTTCAAGAGTTCACCCAGATATGCGCCGACGGGCACCGCTGCGACGGTCGCGACGGTGCCACCGAGTGTCACAAGTGTCATCGCGCGGCCGATTGTGTCCTTCGGAACGAGGACGGCGACAACGGCGAGAGCCATGCCCCAAAAACCGGCAATCGATGCGCCCAGTGCGAGGCGGGCGATTACGAGCACGATGAAGGACGGTGCGAGCGCGCTGACGACGTTCGATGCGATCGCGACCATCATCAGGATGATCAGTACGCGCTTGCGGTCAGCTCGAGGTAGCAGCGGCGCCAGAGTTGGCCCGGCGATCGCGCCCACCAGTGCGGTCGCCGTCACGATCTGCCCCATGGTTCCGGCGGAGACGTCTAGATCAGCTGACATCGGGGAGAGAAGGCTTGCGGGAAGGAACTCCGTTGTGACGAGTGCGAGGATCGCCAGGGAAAGTGACGAGACGCCCCACCACGCCCTGGTGTGCCGACCGGGAGTATCGGGCAAGAGGCGTGGGGCTGCAACGTTGGTCATGAGGTCCCTTTCAGAGGAGGTGGATCGACACCCATTGGCTGTGGCATGTGGAAGAACGACGGCGAGTCCAGAGGGCGCCGTTGTCAGGGCGCCTGGGCGCCCGCGTCGGGTATATCGACGATGGTGTCGTTGACGTTGTTGAGGTAGTTCGTGAGGGGCACTACGCCCGTGATCGTGACGATCGCCCGGGTCTCGGCGGCCGTGTAACCGACGTCGCGCGCGGCGGCGATATCTGCGTCGCTGACCTGGTCGCGCGTCTCGATCACGTGCTGCGCGAACTTAGCCACGGCTGCACGCTTCGGGTCCGGCGCGGTCGCACCCGAACGACCCACCTGAGCAGGCTCGATCTCACCCTCGCGGCATAGACAGAATTAGGCAACAGAGTCGCACACTGCTGGGGCACAGCTCGCCCTTCCGGGCCTTTCGGCGCGAAGCCGGGGAATGAGGTGAAACGCACCTGGACGCGCAAATGTACAGACACCCTACGGGCCGGTTGTATTCCTGCGGCCCCTACCTTTTGTGGACTATTAAGTCCGGAAAAGAATTCCGGAAGTGGCTGGCTGAGTGCCGTCGTTATGGTGGGTGGACTGGGGCATCGTTGCCGCCACAGTAGCACCCGCTTGACCCCAAGAGTGGACTTGACCGACCAGTTCTATCGCGACTAGGTTCGGGGCGTCCGACTGGGTGCCTCCGCTAGCGACGAACTGTCCGACTTGCCCACCGGCGCCCAGTTCTACGGACGTCGCGCCACTCCCGGGGGGCTGGGTGCTGTCAACACGAATCGCGATTCGGTGTGGAAGGAACAACTGTCATGAGTGAGAGTTTCGAGGGCCGTAAGGTCGTGGTCGTCGGCGGCAGCAGCGGCATGGGCCTCGCCACGGCCCACCAGGTGGTCGCCGGGGGTGGCACCGCCGTGATCACGGGCCGAGACCAGGACAAGGTCGGGGCCGCGGTCGAAGCCTTGTCGCAGAACGGAAAGGCATGGGGCATCACAGCCGAGCTGACCGACCGCGACCAGGTGCCCGAGGTCCGAAAGCAGCTCGCCGCCGAGCACGCCGACGCGACCCTGCTCGTCAATGCCGCGGGTTTCTTCATCCCGAAGGCGTTCAGCGAGTACGACGAAGCCTTCTACGACTCGTACAACGAACTGAACCGCGCGCTGTTCTTCATAACGCAGACCGTCGTCGCGGGCATGGTCGCCGGGGGCCGGGGCGGCGCCATCGTCAACATCGGCTCGATGTGGGCGCACCAGGGCATCGCGGCGACGCCGCACTCCGGCTACTCCGTGCAGAAGGGCGGCCTGCACTCGTTCACTAAGGCCCTCGCGATCGAGCTGGCGCCGCACAGCATCCGGGTCAACGCGGTCGCGCCCGCGGTCGTGAAGACACCCCTGTACCTGGGCTTCGTCCCAGCGGACAAGCTCGATGAGACCGTCGGCAGCTTCGACAGCTTCCACCCGCTGGGGCGGGTCGGCAGCCCGGAGGACATCGCGAATGCGGTGTCGTTCCTGCTGTCGGACAAGTCGAGCTGGATGACCGGCGCCATCGTCGATGTCGACGGCGGCATCATGGCCGGCCGCAACTGACCCTCGAAACGTAACGCCGGGATCACGCCGGCGGGGCTGCGGACGTGCCCGTACGCGTCCGCAGCCCGCGCCCGCGGGGAAACCACCAGCAAATTCGGCGAGACCGTGGCTCGGCCGACCCGCACGTGGTCGCGCTCGATGGCGAGATCAGCGACTTCACCCATGCCGACCAGTTCGCCAAGGCCTACCCCGGCCGCTACTTCGAGTGGTTCATCGGCGAGCAGCAGCTCATCGCGGCCTGCGCACTACACGGGACGACTACCCGGTCGTGTACGGCGAGACCGAGACAGTTCCGGTTGGCGGCTCGAAGGTAGTGCGGTCCGGTCCCGACGACGTTGTCACGCTGGATCGGGGCGAGCGTTACGGTGCACGAATGCGTGGCCGCGACCCGGCTGGCGGCTTTGCGGCCATGGGTGACGATCGAGAGCGGCCACGTCAGGCCCGGGTCGCGCAGCGGCACCGCGGCCGTGCCGGGCGCGGCGAGCGGCACGACGTCGGGCACTACCGCGACTCCGAGCCCGGCGGACACGTACTCCGGCAGCATCCGCAGGTCGGCCACCTCGAGGAGCACGCGCCGCGCCCCGCCGCGCCGCCTGGCGGCCCGGTCCATCGACCAAGTTCACCGCCCGGGCGACCGGCACGGCCGACAGCGTGCCGGTGGACGTCGACACCGCTGCCCCTGGCCAGCCGGACGGCCTCGGCGACGACGGTCGTCGCCGCCGTCCACGACGTACAGGGGGCGAGCTGGCATCGCCGCCCGCAGCGCTGCGGCGACCGGTTGAGACCGGCGACGAACGTCACCGGAAATCCCTTGCCCAGCCACGGTTCCCGCCCGCGACAAACTCATCGACCGAGCGACCAGCGCGGCCCGTTCGGCGTGTCCTCGACGACGCCCCCGGCCGCCGCCAGCCCCGTCCCTAGCGCGTCGGCCGTCGCGTAGTCCCTGCGCGCCCTGGCCAACTGGCGCTGCTCCAGCGTGACGTCGACGAGCTTGCCGAGCGCGTCGGGGTACTCGTCGCCGGCGCCCACCTAGTGTGCTGCGCCGCAAGTTCGCCTCATAAGTGGGTGTAGGGTGGTGGGATGCCGAGGACCGGGCGTCCCACCCCGCCGCTGGTGTTGTCCGA
>NZ_JBIAIL010000092.1:0-3071 GCF_042871425.1 Micromonospora sp. NPDC005806
AGACCCTCAGCAAGTCCCATCCTTCCAGCCCAGAGGGCATTTTCACGTTCTCGACCCACCACCGCCGCCAAGCCTTCATGAAGGCGCGAGGCTAGGGGTCGGAAGGTCCGTAGCCGCAGGCTGTTGGAGACCACGAACACCGAGGAGAAGGCCATGGCGGCCTGGCGATCATCGGGTTGAGCAGCGGCGGTGACCCGTTCGAGCTTGCTGGAGTTTCTATTCCACCTGGGTGGCGCAGGACGCTGTCCGGTCCCCGGACCCACGTGACGGATCGGCATCAGTACCTGGCTGACACTTCCCTGCCTGTAGCACGCCGCCGCTCGACCCCAGGCCATGGCAGCACATCCGCATCCACCAGAGCCGGCAGCGTGGTACTGCTTCAAAGCGACAATAACGGCAGAAGTGGGCGAGCCTATGGCGACGAGTAGGGCGAGCGGGCTGCTGCGGAGACCCGGGCAGCCGCAGCAGGCAACGTACCTTGAACTGTTCTTCGACGTGGTGTTCGTCCTCGCGCTCTTCCGGCTCACGCAGGGGCTGCTCCAGAATCTGACGTGGATCGGCACCTTCCAGACGCTGGTGTTGCTGCTGGCCCTGTGGTGGGTCTGGTCCCGCGTTGCGGGGACAACCGACAGGTTCGATTTGCAACGACCGCCGATACAGCTGCTGGTCATCGCGTCCATGCTTGGCATCCTGGTGATGGCCGCCGCGACGCCGGAGGCGTTCGGCAAGCGAGGCCTATTCTTCGCGGGCGCGTACGTCGCCATTCGGATTGGCGCCAGCGTCGTCCTCGTGCTCCTGCTGCGCGGCCACCAGGCGCAGCGCGCCTTCCTGCGGCAATTCTTCTGGTACGGCGTGTCCGCCGTGCCATGGATCGCGGGAGCCGTCGCGCACGATACGGCGCGTCTGGCGCTGTGGACGCTGGCGGTGGCCGTCGACTACACGGCGACCGCACTCCGCTTGCCCACACCGGGGTTGGGTCGCCTTGCGCGATCGGAGCTTGCGATCCTGGGCGAGCACTTGGCCGAGCGCTTCCGGCAGTTTTTCATCATTGCGCTCGGCGAGTTGATCCTGGTCACGGGTCTGGCGTTCGGCACCAGTGGCTTCGGGGCCGAGCACAGCGTTGCAGCCTTGGTGTATTTCACTACCACCGTGCTGTTGTGGCGAATCTACTTCTACCGCGCTGGGCAGCTACTGGCGGAAGCCATCGCGGCCGCCCCCGATCCGCTCCGCCTCAGCATCTGGGCGACCTACTCCCACCCGATCATGGTGGCCGGCGTCGTCATCACCGCCAACTGCGTCGATCACATCCTCGACCGCCCATTCGGACACGCAGAGCCGATCTGGATCGCCATGATCCTCGGCGGACCCGCGCTGTTCCTGGCCGGGCGCGGCATCTTCGAGTACGCGGTCTTCGCCCGCGTGTCCCGCAACCGGCTGATCGGTGTCCTCGTGCTCGCCGCCATCTCACCGGCGATGATCCGAGCGCCGCGGCTGGTGATCGCCATCGCCGCTGCTCTCGTCCTGGCCGCGATCGCCCTATCCGATGCAACCCGCGCCCGAGGACGCCCACCCGAACCGCCGTCACCGCCCCGCTAGTGCGGTGTCCAGTGACGTTCGGCGGGTTGGCGGGCGTGCGAATTTGTCGTACCGGTGGTGTTGGGTGTCGTTTGTGTCTCGTCGTCGCGATTCCTCTGCGCTGCGGGTGGTGTATCGCACCGCGCGTGTCGGGTTGCGGGTGACGTTGGGGCAGCGGCGGCGGTGTTTCGGGTTGCTGCGCTCGGCTGGTGATGTGTGGGCGTGTGTGCTGGAGCTGAATGCGTGGCGGCGGCGCCGCCGGGACGCGCCGTTGGTGGGTTATCAGGAGTTGTGTCGGGAGTTGGCGGTCTCGGGGCCGGGCACGTTCGGCGAGTTGGATAGCACGGGGGCTCGGTCGGTGTTGCGCCGGTTCTCCGATGCGTGGTTCGCGGCGGCGAAACGCCGCAAGGACGGTGAGTTGTCGGCCAGGTTCCCGCGTCGGCGGCGTGGGTTGGTGCCGGTGCGTTGGTATCACGGCACGTTCGACATCGATGGACGCCGGGTCCGGATCCCGATGGCGAAGGGCGCGCCTCCGTTGTGGGTGCGGTTGGCGCGGGAGCTGCCGTATCCGGTCGGGCAGGTCCGGTCGGTCACCTTGGTGTGTGAGGGCGGTCGGCTGTTCCTGGACGTGACCGCCGAAGTCCCGGTCGCGGCCTACCCGCCTGGTGAGGAACCCGACGCGGCCAGGGTGGCCGGCGTGGACCTGGGGATCATCCACCCGTATGCGGTGGCCGGCCCGGACGGTGCGGGGTTGTTGGTGTCGGGGCGGGCGATGCGCGCCGAGCACCGCATGCACCTGGCCGACACCAAAGCCCGCCGCCGGGCGGTGGCCGAGCGGGCGCCGAAGCCCGGCCAACGAGGGTCACGGCGGTGGCGCCAGTACCGGCGGCGGGCGCGCATGGTGGAGGGCCGGCACCGGCGTCGGGTGAGGCAGGCCCAGCACGAAGCCGCCCGCCAGGTTGTCTCCTGGGCCGTGCGCAAGCGTGTCGGTGTCCTGCGGGTGGGGGATCCGCGCGGCGTGCTCGACATCGACGCGGGGCGGCGGCACAACCTGCGGCTGCGGCAGTGGCAGATCGGCCGGCTGCTGCAGGTCCTCACCGACAAAGCTGTTCTGGCCGGCATCACCGTGCACCCCGTCGACGAGCGTGGCACGTCCTCCACCTGCCCCGCCTGCCGGCGGCGGGTGCCGAAACCGCGCGGGCGAACCTTGTTCTGCCCGCACTGCCAGTTCACCGGGCACCGCGACCTGGTCGCGGCCGCCATCATCGCCACCCGCACCCCGGGCGGCGGACCCACCACCCCTGCACCCGTCCGGGTGCCGGAGGTGGTCACGCACCGTCGAGCCGGCCGACACCTCCCTGGTGCCGGCCGGTCCCGGCGTGACCCCCGCCGCCCGCCCTGGGCGGCGCGAGGATCAGTTGGCCCGCGCAGGCCCGCCCCACCACCAGCGGATGGGGAGTCGCTCGCCCACACGGCGAGGAGCCACAACAACCACC
>NZ_JBIAIL010000093.1:0-2284 GCF_042871425.1 Micromonospora sp. NPDC005806
GGCACCCGCTACGACGAGATCACCGCCTGGCGACACCACGAAGAGCACCACCAAGACGCCGCAGCTTGACTCCAAAGCTCATGGGATGTCTGTCATCTCGGATGCGATTGCTGCGGACCCGCCTCCCCGACATACCAGCTCCGGCGTCAAGGGCTGCCACCTTGCGGCTGAATGGAACGGGACAGCAGAATCTTGCCGTGCCCGATGGCCTAGGACCGCTCCTGTGCTTCCTGTTCCTACTAGGCGTGTGGTCGAGCGTGATCAGCGCGCTACTCGGTCATCTGAACCAGTGGGAAGCAATGCCAGGGACGTCACCGTGGCGATTCTGGGCACCGGGCATCCTGGCATGGTCCTGGCCCCTTCTCCTGGTCGCAAGCGTCCTCACCGCGATCATCTCGCCGAACATCGGGGCCCTCGGCTTCGTGGCCCTCGCGCCGGTGACACTGCTGACCGCAACGGCACTGATCGTGGTGGAGCTCCGGCGCCGACGTGCTGAGGACCTCATGGCACAGACGCCCCGACGACTGAAGGACTGACTGTGAGCATGGCGGGGTCGGTTCCGAACGTCAGTTTGGGAATTGTCGGTCTCGGGCAGGCCACCGGCTTGGCGGCCTGGTCTCGGCAGTCCTTCGTGGCCTCGGCTGGCCCCTGTTGTCCTCGCCCAATGGCACGCCGGGTCCTGCCCGTCGCGTTGTCAGTCCCCTTCGAACGAGATCGATGCATCTGCCATCGTCGCGCATGCCTCACCCAAGATCCGCAGCCTCTCTAGGCCACGGCGCTCCGGCCCTTGCCGCGGAGGGCAACAGCCTCTCAATCTCGGAGAGAAGCTGCGGCATGTCGGACGGCATGAACTGCACGTCGCCGTAGGGATCGACACGACTAAGCAGGGGCAAGCTGGGATCTTCCCTCCCTAGCACCCGGTCGAAGTCGCCTGCCGAGTCAAACGTCCCGCCAGCGGGGTCGGGCAGCCCGAGCAGCTGCCTCCCCGCCTGCCAAAGAGATGCCTGGACGCCCATGCGCTGATGATCCATCCTGCATCGCCGGCTAGGCATCGCACCTTCAGTTTGGAAGAGCGCGCTCGCCCGGCCGTAATGCCTGGAACGCCTGCGTCCGACGACGAAGGTGGGTGCCCCTGGTGCCCAACCATGCCCGCTGGGCGCCACGGTTACTGGCTCGTGGATGGCCCGGCGCGTCCGACTGTCGCCGCTCTGCCCCCGTCCCCCGGATAGGTGCCAGATCCTCGGCTCTCGCTCGGGGTCAAGGGTGGCCGCAGGCCATCGGTGTAGCCGACGCGAAGCGCCCTTGACGCCGGCCGAGAGGCGTGGAGAGTCGAGCACCGGGGGACGGAGTGATCCCGGACCTGGTCATGGTGCGCTGGCTGTGGGGGCGGTGCCCCGGGCTGGCGGGATGGTTCAGCGGGAGAGCGTTGATGGTCTGGCAGACTGCGCGGATGCAAATGGGCGACTTCTGGCTGCTCGTGGACGAGGCGCGGCGGGAGGCCAGTGATAGCAGCACGTTGGGCCGCGACATCGCCGAGGTCCTGGCTGCCCGGCTGGCGGCGGCCACGCCGGACGAGGTCCTTGATTTCGATCGCTGTTTTCGCCGTGCGCATCGCAGGGCCTTCCAGTGGAACCTGTGGGCAGCGGCGGAGCTGATGTGGGGATTTTGCTCAGACGACAGCTTCAGCGGCTTCCGGGCGGGGTTGATCGGGCTTGGCCATGATGCGTTCGAGAGGATCGTGACGGACCCCGACGCTCTTGCCGATCACCCCTTGGTCCAGCGGATCGCCCGTGGCGAGGTGGACGCGTTGGTCTTGTACATGGAGCCGCTGGAGCACGTCGCCGCGCAGGTCTATGGACGGGTTATCGGCGACGACGACGCCTTCTGGGACGCGGTGCAGGAGCGCGACGCGCAGGAGGCCGACGACAAGCACTCACCCGGGGTGAGGTTCGACCTCGGCGATTCTGCGGAGGTGCGTCGTCGGCTGCCGAAGCTGTCGGCACTCTTTCTCGGCGACACCCGAGCCGTTCGATAGCGGCGACACGTGGTGTTGCCGGCCGGCCCGGCCGATGCCGGCCGGAGGTCGAGCGGCGACACGTGGTGTTGCCGGCCGGCCCGGCCGATGCCGGCCGGAGGTCGCCAGCAGGCCGGGGCCGGGCCGGCGCGGCCCGCTTGCGGGCCGCCTTGATCTAAGGCGTGTTTCATAAGCCGGTCAGAGCCACTCGGTGATGATGGTGATGGTCAGAACGGCTTGGAAGCGGACTGCGAGCTTGTCGTATCGGGT
>NZ_JBIAIL010000094.1:0-2247 GCF_042871425.1 Micromonospora sp. NPDC005806
GATCGACCAACTCCACCAACTCGGCTACCAAGTCACGGTCCAACGCACACAAACAGCCTGACCTGATCACCACGACCGCCCGATTTTCGTATCAGCGGTGATGAGTACCGCCTTGAGGCTGACCATCGCAGCGGTGCGGGCCTTGACCGCGGCGTCCTTGGCAACCTTGATCTGGCGGATCATCTCCACCGTGCCGTCGTTGGTCTTCGGGACGGCGGTGGAGCCACCGGCCAGCACGGAGCGGGCAGCGTTCTCGGCGTCCAGGGTGTCGCTCTTGCCGAGCAGCCGGCGGTCGCGGCGATCGGTGCGCAGGACCTCGATCACGCTGAGACCGCGGCGACGGACCGCAGAGGTGAGCCCGGCGCCGTAGGAGCCGGTGCCCTCGATCGCGAAGATCAGCTTCTTGGCGCCGAGGCCGGCGGCCCAGTCCAGTAGCTGTTCGTAGCCGCCGCGATCCGCTGAGAAGGACCGGGCGTCCAGACGGCCGCCGATCTCGTCAAGGGCGACGGCGACGTGAACGTGCTTGTGGGTGTCGACACCGATGACGACTCGACGCCGTCGTGGGTCGGGGCTCATGCTTGACATCGCGGGCTCCAGCTCAGACCAGGGGTGACGGGGTTCGTGACGCTGGCCGGCCGGGTGGACGGGACTGTGACGGGACCTGTTGCGATCAGGCTCCTATGAGGTCACTGCCCGCCCGGCCAGCACCACTGGCACTGCACCGGCAGGCGGACGACAGATCAACAGCAAGGACACCCAAACCGCGGGGTCGGTCGTAACAAGAGTCAGGCCGCCTGCCGGCGCCTACCAGTCTCACAGTCGTAGCTGTCGCCGACGGAGCCCATCGAGGGCAGGATCCCGTTGTCCTGTAAGCGTTCCGCGAAGCGAAAGGACGGGTAGTTCGACCCGCGGTCGCTGTTGTGGATCAACTGGCCGTCGCGGACGTCGCGCGACCAGATGCCGTATTCGAGGGCGGCGAGGATCAGGCCGGTGTCGCAGCGGTCGGACGTCTTCCACCCGACGATCCGGCGGGAGAACGCGTCGCGGACCGCGGCGAGCCAGAACACGCCCTCGCCGCAGGGGATGCGGGTGGCGTCCGCGACCCACAACCGGTTAGGCCGGTCGGCGGTGAACTGCCGGTTAACCAGATCCGGCGCCGGCGTCGCCCGCGGGTCCTGCCTCGTGGAGCCGCCGCGCCAGCCGCGACGCAGGAACGCCCCCTGCCAGCCCTGCTCGGCCATCAGCCGCTCGACCCGCTTACGGCCCACGCGGATGCCGTCGCGGCGCAGCTGCCGGTGCACCCGGTCCGCGCCCGTAGGTGCGCCCTGACGTCTCCCAGATCTCGTGGATGTTGAGATCAGCCCCAGGTCGACCACGTCGCGGTCGCAGGGCTGTTCGGCCTGCCTCACCCACGCGTAGTAGGTCGAGGCGCCGATGTTCAGGACCCGTAGCAGGAGCGCGACCGTGAACTGGTCACGGTGTTCGTGGATGAACCTCATGACCGTCGCCGGGTCGGGTCGAGCTCCGCCGCGAAATACGCGCTCGCGGCCTTCAGGATCTCGTTCGCGCGCCGCAACTCGGCGACTTCCCTGCGCAGTCGGCGGTTCTCCTCCGCCATCTCGCTGGTCGGCCGGTCGTGACGCTCACCCGTGTCGGCCTCGGCCTGTCGGATCCAGTTCCGCAACGCCTCGTGATGAACGCCGAGCTGCTCGGCCAAGCGCCGGATCACCGGCTTCGGATTCGACTCGCGGTACAAGCGCACCGCGCGCTGACGTAGCTCATCGGGGTACTTCTTCGGTGCTGCCACGGACGACTTCCTCCCCACGGCCATCAGACCATGATCAAGAAGCTCCATGAAAGCGGGGGTGGCTCACAGCGGCGCCGCGAGCCACGACACGCCGCCTCGGTGCATCCGTGTGTCGATGATCAGCCACGGCCGTCCGTCTGGTGCGGTGGGGTGATCCGCACGCCGTTCGGTCACTGCTTGTTGCCTTCCCTGCCGACCCCGTAGTCGTGCCCGAGGCACGGTACCCCACCCTTGCGGTGTCCTCCTCTGAAGCGTCGACGAACCCAACCGGTGGGGTCCCCGGAACCGCTGCAACAGGTCGAAGACGCCCCGCCGAAGCCACAGCTGCCGCTAGGCAAAGGCCCCCTAGCCTCGGTCTTTCGCTAACTGTTGATCAAGGCCGTTGAGGCGGCTGGTTGATCTTTCGGGTGGTCATTGCTGGCGTGGGTATACCGGTGGCC
>NZ_JBIAIL010000095.1:0-2227 GCF_042871425.1 Micromonospora sp. NPDC005806
AACCCCGGGCCCAGTGGCGCCCGCAGGAGCACGCGCACAACCGACAGATGCGTCACAAGTGCGCGTTTTACGCGTTCGGGTCCCAGTCTGCGAGCTGCTCCATCGGCTCGGTGTCGCCGGTGGTCTCCAGGCCGTCGAGCGGGACGCGCTCGTAGAAGTAGAGGACCAGTTCGCTCGCTGCGCCTCGCATCGCCATGTCGCCCGGCTCCGCGTCGTCGGCGAGGTCGTCGCAGCGGACGCCGTCGGCATTGAGGGTCAGGCGCCAGGAGCGGCCCTCGGTCGTGTGCAGGTCGATGGTCGCCGGCTTGAATGGCCAGGGGACGGTCGTCGCCGAGACGGTCGTCAGGAACTCGTCGACGCCCTCGACCGCGACGTCCGTCGGCAGCGGCTGTGCGGCCCCCTGGGTGAGCTGGGCGTCGTAGGTGTGGACGGCGATCTCCTGGATCTGGTGCCGGGCCACGGCTCCGCTGGTCTCCGGGGCCTGCGAGCGGCCCCACCAGGTCCAGCAGCCGCGGTCCGGGCCGGCCTCGCGCATCGCGTCGAGCATGAGCTCGGTCGACTCGGCGAGCCAGGCATCCAGGGCTTCGCGGTCGCGGGGCGCGGTCGGGGCGCCCTTCGGGTCCGTCCTCGCCGGGGGCTCAGCGCCCGGGCCCGCCGCGACGATGGCGGCCTGGCGGCGGCGGCCGTCGCCGAGGTGCTGCGCCAGTTCGCGCAGCGTCCAGCCCGGGCAGGTCGGGACCTGGACGTCAAGGTCGGGGGCGGACGCGATCGCGGCGCGGAACGCGGCCGAGCGGTCTTCGATCAGCCGCAGGACCTCGGGGAACTCCAAAATGTTTTGCACCTCGGTTGTGTATCACTGCGCTCCGGCTGCCGGGTAGGGAATTTGTCGGACGAACGCGTCGACAGCCGGGCGGAGCGCCGGCGCCGAAGCCGTCCTGAAACTCCGCGCACTGCTCGCCAACGGCGACTTCGACCGCTACTGGACCTACCATCTGGGCCAAGAGCACCAGCGCAACCACCAGGCCCGCTACCAACTCACTGCTTGACCTACGAAGTCACTCCCAGCAATCCGCACCCCTGGCCGATGTCAGCGGCCTGAGTATTGTGCGGCCGGCGGCGCCAGCGCCAGCGTCAGCGCCAGAGGAGTGAAACGAGAGCTAGTGCTCTGACCGGGAACGTCACCGGATGGGCCCGGGGTAGCCTGCGCCCGTGAAGGTCCATCCCCTCTGGCACATCAGCCACCAGAACGAAGCCGGCCCCAACGACGAGACGATTCACCTCGACGACGGGGGCGTGTTCATCAACGAGCAGGACGGCGACGACGTCAAGCTGCTCGGCATCTACTCCTCAGAGGGCGTGGCCGAAGAGCGGATCCGCCGCGCGCGTCTTCTACCGGGCTTCGCCGACGAGCCAGACTGCTTCCAGATCGGAGAGTACGACCTCGATGAGGACCACTGGACCGAGGGCTTCGTCCGCGTGCCGGTCTAGGCCTTCGGGTGAGCGACCCTGCAGAGGGCAGGTCGTTCACGCCGCTTCGGTGAATGCCCCTCCTCCCCAGCGAAGGCCCTTTTCGCTGCGGATGCGCGCGCGTTCCTTGCGTTGGGCGGCCAGGACGTCGGGATGGCGGGCGTTCGCGTTGCGCCAGCGCAGGTAAGCGTGCAGCGCGCGGGTCTGGACCGTGTGGTTCGGATAGTTCGAGTTGGCGAGCGTGAACTGCCGCAGCGGTCCGAAGTGCGCCTCGATCGGGTTCGCCCAGGACGCGTTGGTGGGCGTGAAGCACAGGTGGACGTTGTTGTTCTTCGCCCAGCGCAGGATCTTCTTGCCGTTGTGGGCGGACAGGTTGTCGAGGATCACGTAGACCGGGGCGCCGTCGGGGCGGGCGGCGCGGATCGAACGGAGTGCGGCGAGGGTGTTCGCGGTGCCCTTCCGGCGGCGGTTGATGCCCCGCAGGGTGTCGTCGCCGATCGAGTAGCAGCCGTGGAAGTAGGTCACGCCGTGGGTGCGCTTGTAGGTCGCCGGGAGCCGGTCGGGCCGTCCCTGCTCGGCCCAGCTGCAGCCGGCGGTAGGGCGGATGCCGAGCGGGCCGAACTCGTCGAACGCGAATGTCCGGTCGGGGAAGCGGTCCAGGACATGCTCGATCCGGTCGAGTTTGGCGTGGTAGTCGGGGTCGGGGACTCCTCCCAGGTCTTGGTGCGTTGGAAGGTGACGCCGCGTCGGGCGAGCAGGC
>NZ_JBIAIL010000096.1:0-2112 GCF_042871425.1 Micromonospora sp. NPDC005806
ACGTTGTTCGCCGAACCGCGGTCGACGGTGTTGTCGTCAGAACGCAGGTTGCGGTCCGCGCCCGAATCGGGCACCTGCTTGACGAGTACGACGATGTTCATCGCGCTTCGACGACCCTCCTGTTTGGTGTAGCGATCACTCGCCCGGTTACGGGCGCAGCCTCGCGCGTGACTTAACGTTCGGTCAACCGCGCGCTGCTGTGCAGTTGCCCACGGACCAATGTTACCCGCAAGTAGCATAGCCCTCCCGAGGCCCCAGGGTGACACAGCTCACCGAGCGTCGCCGCGCCGGGTAAGCTCCCGAACCGGGAGGTGACCGACATGTCGGAAATCAGCGATCGGGCGGGCGCCCGGGCCGTCACGGGCGGCGTCGCCTCCCGCCGGGCCTGTCGCCGGATGGTCCCGGACACCTACCGCTGCACCTGCGGCCGGGTCCGGGACCGCTGCCCCCGGGCCAGCGTCCGCGCGCTCTGGTCGGGCGAGCCGGTCAGGCGGGCTCGGCCAGGGCGCGCCTGATCTTGTCGATCACCGCCGCCTCGGCCTTCGAGAGGCCGCGATGGGCCTGCGCCACCCGGTCCGCCGCGGCCAGCACCACCGACCGGTACGCCTCGACCTCCCCCGGCGCCTTCGCGCGCAGGATCTCCACCGACCGGTTCAGCGCGGGCAGCACGGTCGCCTCGATCTCCAGCGCGGAATCCCGCGGCAGCTGCGGCAGGGGGCCGGTGGTCAGCGCCTTCTTGACCACCCCGCTGGCGTCCCCCAACGCCCCGGACGCGGCGAAGCTCTCCCGCACCATGGACAGCATCCCGGGCTCGACGTTGGAGACCAGGAAGACGGCCCCGAAGGCCCCCGTCTTGAGGGTCAGCAACTCGTCCGCCGTCAACGGCTCCATGATCACGGAGTGTAGACGTACGGGGTGGTGGTGGTGACCGCAACGAGCCCGAGCCGCTCCAGGATCGGGCGGCTGTCCGGCGAGCAGTCCACCTGCACCAGCGCCTTGCCGCGCTGCTCGGCCAGCCGCGCCCGGTACGCCACCAGCGTCCGGTAGATGCCCTTCTTGCGCCACTCCGGCAGGGTCGAGCCACCCCAGAGGGTGGCGAAGCCGGTGCCGCGCACGTAGCGCACCCAGCCCGCGCTGACCACCGTGTCGCCCGCCTCGGCCACCACCACCGTGATCGACTGCGGGTCGGCCTCGATCTCCTTCGCCAGCCCGGTCACCAGGTGGCTCCGGTCCTCGTCCCAGACCGCCTCCTCCATCGCGGCGATCCGTTCCAGGTCCTCCCAGGTGGTCACCTCGCGCAGGCGTACCCCCTCGGGCGGGAGCGGGACGGCGGCGGCCAGGGCCGCGACCGGGCCGACCACGACGGTCTCCAGGTCCTCCGGCACGAAGCCGGCGGCGCGCAGCCGGTCACCGAGGTCGGCCGGCTCGTCGTGGCCGTTGAGCTTCCACTCGACCGCCTCGCCCCGGTCGCGGAAGAACCCGACCTGCCGGGCGATCAGCACGTCCAGCTCGGCGCCGGCCAGCCCGCCCAGGTCCCGGTAGGTGATGAAGCCGCGCTGGTCCAGGCCGAGGATCCGGACCAGCGGGCCGTCCCGGTCGACGGTCACCCCGGACGGCAACGGGTCCGGGATCTCCGGGCGGATCTGAGTGTCATAGGCGTCGCGCAGGCTCCGCGCGTCAAGATCGGTCATCCCTCCAGGCTATTGAGGTGTCCACCGATTTCCGCCGGGCCGACCTTCGTAGGAAGTTGTCGTACGGGTGGTGTTGGGTTCAGTTCGTGCCTCGTCGTCGGGATCCTGCCGCGCCTCGGGTTGTACATCGCACGGCGCGTGTCGGGTTGCGGGTGACGTCGGGGCAACGGCGGCGATGTTTCGGTCTGCTGCGTTCGGCTGGTGACGTGTGGGCCTGTGTGCTCGAGATCAACACCTGGCGACGTCGCCGCCACGACGCACCGCTGGTGGGCTATCAGGAGTTGTGCCGGGAACTGGCGGCGTCGGGGCCGGGCACGTTCGGCGACTTGGATACCGTAGCTGCCCGCTCGGTGTTGCGTCGCTTCTCGGATGCCTGGTTCGCGGCGGCGAACCGCCGCCGCGGCGGTGACCTGTCGGCGCG
>NZ_JBIAIL010000097.1:0-1972 GCF_042871425.1 Micromonospora sp. NPDC005806
AGCCGCTCGAAGACCCGGGTGAGGCCGGCGACCTCGGCGTCGTCGAGGTCGTCCATCAGGTGGGTGCGCACGGAGCGCAGGTGGTGCGGCGCGGCCTCGCGCAGCGTGAGCAGGCCGGCGGCGGTGAGCACGGCCCCGCTGCCGCGCCGGCCCCCCGGGCAGGACTCCCCGAAACCTAGGTGTCCAAGACGTGCGCCTCACCTTCCGGCATCCGGAAGGTGAATGCTGTGCCCGTCGCCAGCAGGCGGCAACGGGCACAGCCGGATCAGCGGCTCACTGCGCCGTGGCGTAGGCGACGGCCCTGAGGATCGTCGCGGTCACCGCCTCGGGCTGCGAGGTCGCGATGGCGTGTGAGGCCCCGGCCACCTCGTGCACGCCCTGCGGCGCGGACCGGCTCACCTGAAACCGGAACAGCCCCACCGGGATGGTGCGGTCGGCGTCGCCGAACACCTGCCACGTCGGCAGCGTCTTCCAGGCAGGCTTGTCGGTGGACAGACCGTCGGTCAGCGCCTTCTCGGTCACCGGCCGCTGGGTGCGGCCGAGCAGGATCGCGTCCTCCAACTCGAGGTCCGCGGCGAACTGCATGTGGAACTTCGCCGGGTCGATGCGGACCTCGTTGCCGCCGTCGGCGACCGGGTACGCCAGCAGCGCCGACCCGAGGGTGCTGCCGGCGAACTTCCCGGCGAGCTCGAACGCGGACTCGCCGTGGTCCGGGGTGAACGCGGCCACGTACACCAGGCCACGCACGGGGTCGAGGTCCGTCGCCGCCTCGGTGATGACCATGCCGCCGTACGAGTGACCCACCAGGATCACCGGCCGGTCGAGTCCTTTGACCACGTCCCGCAGGTACTCGGCGTCCCCCCGCAGGCTGCGGAGCGGGTTGGCGACGGCGATCGCGTCAACGTCCTGCCGGGTCAGCCCGGCCAGGACCGGATTCCACGCGGTCGAGTCGGCGAATGCGCCGTGCACCAGCACGACGGTTGGTCTTCCGGGCATGGCATGCCTCCTAAGTCAGGGTCGTCCCTGTGCTCAGGAACGCTAAGGAGGCCGAGTGCAGAAGCAGTGGCGAACGAGTGCGTCCGCGCGGTCACTGGCTTACCTGAGTAGGTCGCGACAACGGGACCACCAGGCACACCTGCGCGTGCGCCTCCGCTGAGCCGGGTGAAGGAGGCTCGCATCGACTGCGCGGCAAAGGCCGTCCGATGCTGTCGTCGGTGGTGGGCAACCACGCGAGTTGAGATCCTCGCGTCGGTCCGAATCCGCCGGTGCCCGACAATGCTGAGGCGACGACCGTCTTGATCACTCTGCCGCCCGTCAGCCAGCGTTTCCCGCCGCACCGCCACTCCGGCCCTGCGTTCGGGTTACCTGATCAAAGACGAGATGATCTTTGACTGGAGGCGAACCGGAGCGCGTTCTCAAGGCCAGAGACGTTCTGGGAGCCGGGAGGCGACCGTCATCCATTATCAGAGCGCCAACAACCTTCCGGACGCCGAAACCGCATACATTGCCACGTTGCTCCGTGTGGCCGGGCTCGCCCGTGACGATTAGGCGGGAAGGCCAGCCGAGCGTTGGCCTTCCCAACTGCAGCTTGCGGATGGCCTTGTAGAGGGTCAGGACGGCGCAGCCGCTTTGGATTCAGTAGCGGTGAACACGTCGCGGCGAGCCTCTCAAGCCGTTGCCGCACCACCGGAAGCTCGTCAGAGGTCACCTTAGGTAATCACCTCCAGCCGCAGGGTAGCCGCACTGGAACGTCACTGGAACCGCATTCCGGCCTTATAGCTTTGTGTCACCAAGGCGGCGAAAGCGTTTACGGCCGCTTTATTGCATCACCTAAGCGGGGACGTGATCTTCGCACGATCATTCTCGTGGTATCAACTCTGAAGGGATACGTCAAGTGAGCACCATCGTCCTCATCCACGGCCTCTGGCTCACCCCGCGCAGCTGGGAACACTGGGTCCCGTACTACGAGAGC
>NZ_JBIAIL010000098.1:0-1668 GCF_042871425.1 Micromonospora sp. NPDC005806
ACTAGCCTCGGTCTTTCGCTAACTGTTGATCAAGGCTGTTGAGGCGGCTGGTTGATCTTTTGGGTGGTTGTTCGGGTCGTGGGCGTGCCGGTGGCCCGGCGCGGGGCCGGGGTCCTCCGGGTGCTCGTGGTGGCGGGACGTGGGTTCAGGTGATGGGCCGGGGTAGCGCGGTCAGGCGGCCGAAGGCGGCGGCGAGGATGGCGGCCCAGGGCCAGTTTTCGGCGATGCGTAGGTAGGTGCGGCGGGCGGATCGGGTGATCCGGGCTGGTACGTGGAGCAGCCGGTGACGCAGCTTCTTCGGTTCGGCGGTGGCCAGTTCGCCGTCGAGGAGAAGGTGCTGGGTCCAGGCGAGCAGGTCGATGCCGGTCAGGGCCAACTCCAGCCAGGCCTGGTTGATCGCGAAGACGCGGGAGGGGAAGCGACCGAATCCGGTGTCCTTGCCGGTGCGGATGCGGTCCTCGACGCGGGCGTGGGCGCGGTGGCGGGCCTCCAGGTATTGGATCGACCCTGCTCCGGCTTGGGTGTCGGTGGCCATGACCTGGTGACGCCAGCCTTCGATGGTGTCGAACAGGGTCAGTTGCGCACCGGGGTGGGGTCGTTCCCGACGGACGATGAACCGGGTCCCGGCCGGGTAGCCGGTGGCGGGGATAGCGCCGGTGATCTCGCAGATTTCGGCGCCGTCACGCACCTGCCCGTCGGTGTCGAGGGCCGGAACCCAGTTCCTGGCATGGCGGATCGCGTCACGGATCGCCTCGGTGATCGCGACACCGACCGAGAAGAAGGTGTCGATGCCATGGGCTCGCAGGCTACGAATGTGGGCCAGAAATCCCTGCGTGCAGCCCGCCGAGTCTGACCGGATGAGGATGTCGGTGCCGTAACGGTGCGGCTCGGGGATCTGCGCCAGGGCCGCGTCCAGGACGGTGATGTGATCGGCGGTGGTGTTCGATCCAGCCCGACCTTCCCGCAGCAGCCCCGACAACGCCTCCCGCGATCCATCGAGGAAGCAGAACAGCGGATGGTAGCCGAACGATTTCTTCCACGTGCGAGTCGCCGACTCCTTCTCGGAGTGGCAGATCACGACCGAGGCGTCCACATCGAGGACCAGGCCGGGCACCTGCAGGCCAGCCGCGGTCGAGGTCGGCAACCCTCCGCGAGTCTCGATCATCTGCGCCCAGGCCACCTCCCGCGCGAGGGCACGTGCTTGCCGCAACCGGGCCAGCGCGACGCCGTCCACGCCGGACAACACCCGCCAAGCGGTCGGATCAGAGGCCACCGAGCCGAACAGGCCGGCCTGGTCACGCAGCACCGCTAGATCGGCGATCGCCTCACCGCCGTCGGCGAGCATCACCGCAACGTCGACCGCGACCCGGCCAGGGTCATGGCCCGCCCGCCGGACCCGCAGCGACCCAAGAGCGTCGCTGAACGCACTGGTCAGCCCCGTGGCGTCGGCAAGGTCGGCCAGGAGCCGGGCACCGGCATGCCCGACAACACCCCGCCCGTCCGGCGTGGCCACGATCTTCGGACGCGACCCGGTATCGTGCATCTGGAAAGTGCCCTCCGTGGCGGATGGTTGAGACCCTCAGCAAGTCCCATCCTTCCAGCCCAGAGGGCATTTTCACGTTCTCGACCCACCACCGCCGCCAAGCCTTCATGAAGGCGCGAGGCTAG
>NZ_JBIAIL010000099.1:0-1597 GCF_042871425.1 Micromonospora sp. NPDC005806
CTTGATCTTTAACCTGCTGGGCGGCGGCATCGACCCCGACTGATCATGGGGACAGCCCTTGATCGATCATTCCTCTTGTCTAGGGAAGAAGATCAAGAACCAAGGGCTGTCTGGTGATCAGTTTGCACGATGCCGGGTCGACCGATGAGGTCGGGCGGCTGGCCGCGTTCCGGCGTGAGTTCCACCGTTGTCTGACCGCTCGTGGGGATGCGTTGTTCGAGCTGGCAGACGCGCTGTTGTGCGGTGACGCGCCGGTGCGGTCCCTGGTGGAGTTGTCGCTGGTGGGTGAGCACCGCCGCGGTCACGGCTCGCTGTATGCGGCGTTGAATCGCGGCCGGATCGACATCGAGCGGCTGCGGACGGCGGTGGCGGCGGTGCCGCTGCCGCGGGCCGCGGACGGGCGGATCGTCCTGGCGGTGGACGTGACGTGCTGGCTGCGGCCGGAGGCGCATACCTGCCCGGAGCGGGTGTTGTGTCACACCTATGGGCGCGGCAAGGACACCCACATCGGGGTTCCGGGCTGGCCGTACTCGTTCGTCACCGCCTTGGAGGCCGGGCGCACCTCGTGGACTGCGCCGTTGGACGCCCGGCGGCTGGCGCCCGGCGACGACGCTGCCACGGTCACCGCCGGCCAGTTGCGGGACGTGGTGCAGCGGCTGATCGCTGCCGGACAGTGGCAGCTTGGTGATCCGGACATGTGGATCGTGGCGGACGCCGGATACGACGGGCCCCGGCTGGCGTTCCTGCTGGCCGATCTACCGGTGAAGGTTCTGGTGCGGATGCGTTCCGACCGGGTGCTGCGCCGGCCCGCGCCACCCCGGCTGCCCGGCACCACCGGCCGCCCGCCCCGCCATGGCGGCGAGTTCATCTTCAGTGACCCGGGCAGCTGGGGCGACCCGGAGGTGGCCACGACCACCGACACCCGCCTCTACGGCACCGCAACCGCGCGGGCCTGGCACCGGCTGCACCCCAGGCTGACCCACCGCACCGCCTGGATCAGCCAGCACGGCTCGCTGCCGATCATCGAGGGCACCGTGATTCTGCTGCAGGTCGACCGGCTGCCCAGCGGCGCCACCGCGAAACCGGTCTGGCTCTGGTGGTCGCAGCCGGAAGCCACCACCGTCGAGACCGACCTGCTCTGGCAGGTGTTCCTGCGCCGCTTCGACATCGAGCACACCTTCCGCATGCTCAAGCAGACCCTCGGCTGGACCAGCCCGAAACTGCGCGACCCGCATGCCGCCGATCGCTGGACCTGGCTCGTGTTGGCCGCCTACACCCAGCTACGCCTCGCCCGAGGCGCCGTCGGCGACCTGCGCCGCCCCTGGGAACGCCCAGCGCCGCCCGAGCGACTCACCCCAGCCCGCGTCCGGCGAGGGTTTCGGCACCTACGCAGCAAAGCCGGCAACCCCGCCCGCGCGCCGAAACCCTCCCGGCCAGGACCCGGCCGACCACCCGGACTACGCAACCGCCACCCGGCGGCGCGCCACGATGTCCACATCGTCACCGCCACCACCAGCACAAAGCCGAAAGGCGGCACGAAGAAAACGAAGACTTCGAATAACCCGAGGCCACGCCGCACAGGTTAAAGATCAAGCTA
>NZ_JBIAIL010000100.1:0-1589 GCF_042871425.1 Micromonospora sp. NPDC005806
CTAACTTGATCTTTAACCTCCGAGGGTCCTGTAGGGACCCTGACCGATCACGGAAACAGCCCTTGGTCGATGATCTTCTTGTCTAGGGAAGAACATCGATAACCAAGGGCTGTTCTGGTGACCAGTGTGCATGACCGTGGTCCGGCCGATGCCGTCGGGGAGTTGACGGGGTTCCGGCGAGAGTTCTACGACTGCTTGACTGCTCGGGCTGACGCGTTGTTCGACCTGACGGACGCGGTGTTGTGCGCCGACGGGCCGGTCCGGTCGTTGGTGGAGTTGTCGCTGGTGGGTGAGCACCGTCGGGGTCACGGGGCGTTGTATGACGCCCTCGCCTGCGGGCGGCTGGACATCGATCGGTTGCGGACGTCCCTCGCGGCGGTGCCGTTGCCACGGGCGGCTGATGGGCGTCTCGTCCTGGCGGTTGACATCACCTGCTGGTTGCGGCCGGACGCGCATACCTCTCCGCAGCGGATCCTGTGTCACACCTACGGTCGTGGCAAGGATCAGACCATCATGATCCCGGGCTGGCCGTATTCGATGGTCGTGGCCCTGGAGTCGGGCCGCAGTTCGTGGACCGCGCCGTTGGACGCGGTGCGGCTGGCGCCTGGTGATGACGCGGCCACGGTCACCGCTGGGCAGCTGCGGGACATCGTGGGGCGTCTGATCGCGGCCGGGCAGTGGCAGGCCGGTGACCTGGAGATCCTGGTCGTGGCCGACGCCGGCTACGACGCGCCCCGACTTGCGTTCCTCCTTCGTGACCTGCCCGTGCAGATCCTCGCTCGGATGCGTTCAGACCGGGTACTACGCCGGGCGGTGCCGCCTCGGCCGGCCGGGACGATCGGCCGACCGCGCAGGCACGGCGGCGAGTTCGTCTTCGGTGATCCCGCCACGTGGGGTGAACCGGACGCAGCCACCGTTGCCGATACCCGTCTCTACGGCACGGCGTGGGCCCGAGCCTGGGACCGGTTGCACCCACGGTTGACCCACCGATCCGCCTGGATCGACTCGGCTACGGTGCTGCCGGTCATCGAGGGAACGGTCATCCGTTTGGAGGTCGAGCACCTGCCCAGCGGCGCGACCCCGAAGCCGGTGTGGCTGTGGTGGTCCGGCGTCGACGCCACCCCGGGCGACGTCGACCGGCTCTGGCAGACGTTCCTGCGCCGCTTCGACATCGAACACACGTTCCGCCTGTTCAAACAGACCCTCGGCTGGACCTGCCCGAAGATCCGCACCCCCGAGGCCGCCGACCGATGGACCTGGATGATCCTCGCCGCCTACACCCAGCTCCGTCTGGCCCGCGCCCTCGCCACCGACCTGCGCCGCCCCTGGGAGAAACCCGCACCACCGCAGCGTCTGTCACCCGCCCGCGTCCGCCGCGGGTTTCGGCACCTGCGCGCGAAGGCCGCCTGCCCGGCCGGTGCACCCAAACCCTCCCAGCCAGGACCAGGGCGGCCACCCGGCCGCCGCAACACCCACCCCACCCCGCGCTACGACGTCCACACCGCGACCACCACGAAGGCCAAAACACCGGCTACAAAGAAGACGAAGTCCGTCAATCCCCGTCCACGCCGCACAGGTTAAAGATCAAG
>NZ_JBIAIL010000101.1:0-1556 GCF_042871425.1 Micromonospora sp. NPDC005806
GGCCGGACTTTGTGCGCTGTCGTGAGTGGACATGAAGACGGCCTTCGGTGATCATGTCGTCTCGCCAAAGAAGAACATGACTCACAACCGAAGGCCGTGATGAGCAGTGTGCCCGACCCCGCTGACCGCGTCGAGTCGCTGCGGCGACTCGCGGGGTTCCGGGAAGAGTTTTACGCCTGTCTGACCCGTCGGGCGGACGCCCTGTTCGAGCTGACCGACGCGGTGTTGTGCGTGGATGGCCCGGTGGACAGTTTGGTCGGGTTGAGCCTGGCCGCCGAACATCGCCGGGGTCATGGGGCGCTCTACGATGCGGTCAATCACGGGCGTCTGGAGCCGGCCCGGCTGCGTCGGGCGGTGGCCGCGTTGCCGGTCCCGCTGGCCGCTGACGGGCGGATCGTGCTGGCGGTGGACGTGTCGGCGTGGCTGCGCAGGGAAGCTCACACCAGCCCGGACCGGCTCTACTGTCACGTGACCGGGCAGACCCGCGCCCAGGACCAGCGTATCCCTGGCTGGCCGTATTCGATCGTGGCTGCCCTGGAGACCGGCGCCACCTCCTGGACCGCGCTGCTCGACGCGGTCCGGCTCGGTCCGGCCGACGACGAGACGGCCGTGACCTGCGCGCAGGTGCGCCAGGTCGTGGACCGGCTGATCACCGCCGGACACCGGCGCGAGGGTGACCCGCCGATCCTGATCGTGGCCGACTCAGGCTACGACACCGCCCGCCTCGCCCACGACCTGCGTGACCTGCCGGTCGAGATCCTCGGGCGGCTGCGCTCCAGCCGGGTGATGCGCCTGCCAGCACCGGCCCGCACTGCGACCACGGTCGGCCGGCCTCGCCACCACGGCCCGGAACTACGGCTGTCCGACGAGACCACCTGGCCGCAGCCGGCCCACCACACCCACACCACCACCGCCCGCTACGGCACCGCACAGGCCCGCGCCTTCAACCGGGTACATCCCCGACTGACCCGCCGCGCCGCCTGGATCAGTCACACCGGACCGCTCCCGATTCTGGAAGGCACCCTGCTGCGGCTGACCGTCGACCGCGTCCCCTCCGGTCACAACCCCAAACCGATCTGGCTGTGGTGCTCCACGCCCGACCTAACCGCCGCCCAGGTGGATCTGCTCTGGCAGGCCTACCTGCGCCGCTTTGACCTCGAGCACACCTTCCGGCTGCTCAAACAAACCCTCGGCTGGACCCGACCCCGCCTACGCGACCCGAACGCCGCTGACACCTGGACCTGGCTGATCCTCGCCGCGCACACCCAACTACGGCTGGCCCGCGGCCTCACCGACGATCTGCGCCGCCCCTGGGAACGACCCGCCGACCCCACCCGACCCGAGCGCCTGAGCCCCGCCCGGGTCCGACGCGGGTTTCGCAACCTCCGACCGAAGACCAGCCACCCCGCGAAGGCACCAAAACCCACCCGGCCCGGCCCCGGACGCCCACCCGGCAGCCCCAACCGACACCGCGCACCCCGCCACGACGTCGGCAAAACCCTCCACCGCGCCCGCACCCAAGCCGACCAGCAAAAACGCAAAGGTTAAAAAACAAG
>NZ_JBIAIL010000102.1:0-1465 GCF_042871425.1 Micromonospora sp. NPDC005806
CTGATACGAAAATCGGGCGGTCGTGGTGATCAGGTCAGGCTGTTTGTGTGCGTTGGACCGTGACTTGGTAGCCGAGTTGGTGGAGTTGGTCGATCAGTCGTCGGGTCTGCCTGGCCTTGGCGTGCGGGTTGAGCCGCTCGACGAAGTGCTCGGCGCCCAGGTCGTGGTAGGCGATGTTGCGGCTGAGCATGATCCACACGGCGATGAGGACGGAGTGGCCGACCGCGACGAGGGCACGTTTCTTGCCACGGCGGCTGGCAATGCGCCGGTAGCGGGCGGCCAGGTAGGTGCCCTTGGTGCGGGCCGCGGACACCGCGATCTGTCCGAGGACGGCCTTGAGCCACGGATCGCCGTGGCGGGTGCGGCCGGGCTTGTTCGTCGCGCCGGACTGGTTGTTGCCCGGGCACATTCCGGCCCAGGACGCCAAGTCACCGGGGGTGGGGAACCGAGTGGGGTCAGCGCCGATCTCGGCGAGGATCACCTCGGCGGCTCGGCCGCTGGCGCCGGGGATGGTGGCGATCAGGTCGAGCTGTCTGCGAAAGGGCCGTACCTGCTGATCGATCTGGCTGCTCAACCGGGCTTCCATGGCCACGCAGGCGTCAATACGGTCGAGCATCGCGCGGGTCAGGAACGCGTGGTGGGTGGTGAATCGGCCGGTCAACGCCTCGGTCAGCAGGGGGCGTTTGCCGCGCATGCTGCCCAACGCCAACTCGGCCAGCACGTGCGGGTCGCGTTCCCCGGCGATCAGCGCCTCCAGCATCGCCCGGGCGGACTTGCCCATCAGGTCCGACACGACCACGGACAGCTTGATCCCGGCGTCTTCGAGGAACTTCTCCAGCCGTTGGATCTCCCGGGTGCGTTCCCGCACGATCTCGGTGCGGTAGCGGGTCAGGTCCCGCAACTGGCGGATCGGTTCGGGCGGCACGAAGCTGGGTCGGACCAGACCGTGCTCCACCAGCTCAGCGATCCACTCAGCGTCCTTGACGTCGGTCTTGCGGCCCGGCACCGCCTTCATGTGCCGGGCGTTGAGCAGCCAGCACTGCATGTCATGTTCCAGCAGATAGAACACCGGCTTCCAGTACGCGCCGGTGGCCTCCATGCCGACCACCGTGACCTGCTCGGCCAGCAGCCAGTCCCGCATCGCGAGCAGATCATTCGTCATGGTTGAGAACGTGCGCACCTCCCGGCGCCGACGCCGCCCCGCACCGGGAACCCGAATGCACACCTTCACATCGGCCTTGCTGATGTCGACGCCCGCGCAGCGTTCGTGGACCACATCCATCGCCGCCGCCCTCCTTCCCACACCGGGCAACGAGCCGCCGGCGGGGACCTCACAGGGCGAAGAGTCTGATACGCGTGCTCGAAGCAACAGTTCCGGGTGCCTGTCGATCAGATCCCCAGCGTCCTACTAACCCACGGGCTCGGACAGCGCCAAGACGGTAC
Organism: Micromonospora sp. NPDC005806; assembly: GCF_042871425.1. Classification (NCBI taxonomy): domain Bacteria; kingdom Bacillati; phylum Actinomycetota; class Actinomycetes; order Micromonosporales; family Micromonosporaceae; genus Micromonospora; species Micromonospora sp. NPDC005806. Next base: position 1,444 of record NZ_JBIAIL010000102.1, read on the forward strand.
GACGTCAGCCGGACGGCCCTAG
>NZ_JBIAIL010000103.1:0-1446 GCF_042871425.1 Micromonospora sp. NPDC005806
TACGGCAGCCGCCGTTTGAGATGTCGCTGGCGGTGAGGGGTGGACGCGAGGCGGCCACCGCGTGATCGTCTGTACGTTGTGGACATAACTTCAGATCTGGCGGTGGCCGCGTGCCACAGCGTAAACCCTGTCGGGTGGGAGCGGGTTCTGGTCGGGGTGCTCGCCTCGTTCGCGGGCCGGTTCGGGCGGGTGGAGCCGCGTCGGACGGCGGCGGCGTTCGTGACCGGGCTGCTGGCCGATATCGAGGTGAAGACGTGTTGGCAGTTGGCGGAGCAGGCGGGACATCGGCGGCCGGACGCGATGCAGCGGCTGTTGTATCGGGCGGTGTGGGACGCCGATGCTGTCCGCGATGACCTGCGTCAGGTGATCGTCGACCGGTTCGGCGACCCGGACGCGGTGCTGATCGTTGACGAGACCGGCGATCTGAAGAAGGGCGTGCGTTCGGTCGGGGTGCAACGTCAGTACACCGGCACCGCCGGCAGGATCGAAAACGCGCAGGTCGGGGTGTTCCTCGGCTACGCCAGCGGGCACGGTCACACCCTGATCGACCGACGCGTGTATCTGCCGGTGTCCTGGACCGAGGACCGGGACCGCTGCCAGGCCGCCGGCATCCCGGACGAGGTCCAGTTCGCCACGAAGTCCGAGCTGGCCGCTGACATGATCGCCGCAGCCGTCGACGCCGGCGTGCCGGCAGGGTGGGCCGCCGCGGACGAGGCCTACGGCAACAGCAGCGTCTTTCGCGCCCACCTGCGCGAACACCGCCTCGGTTATGTCCTGGCCGTGTCCCGCACCCACCTGGTCCCGCTCGACGGCGGGAAAGTCCGCCTCCGCGCCGACCGGATCGCCGCCGAGCTACCCGCCACGGCGTGGCAGCGCCGCAGCGCTGGCGCCGGGTCGAAAGGCCCCCGCTACTACGACTGGGCGTGGCTGGATCAGGTCACCACGGACGCCGACCCCGACGACGGCGGCTGCCACACCCTCCTGATCAGGCGCAACACCTCCACCGGGGAGTTGGCCTTCTACCGCTGCTGGAGCCCACGACCAACCACTCTCGCGCAACTCGTGCGGGTGGCCGGGATCCGCTGGACCGTCGAAGAAGCATTCCAGGCCGCCAAGGGGCAGGTCGGCCTCGACCAGCACCAGGTCCGCCGCTGGGACTCCTGGCACCGGTTCACCACCCTCGCCCTGGCCGCCCTCGCCGTCCTGGCGATCTGCGCCGCCGACGCGGCTGACGACCCCCCGGAGAGCGGCCTGATCAAGCTGAGCGTCAACGAAGTTCGCCGTCTGATCAACACCTTCATCATCCGCCCGATCAGCGACCTCACCCACCGTTTGCGCTGGTCACAATGGCGGCGGCGCCACCAAGCCCGAGCTCGACGAGCCCACTACACCCGACGGCTCAACCTCGAACTTCAACCATGATCCCGAACGGCGGCTGCCGTACTA
>NZ_JBIAIL010000104.1:0-1434 GCF_042871425.1 Micromonospora sp. NPDC005806
CTTTGGCGAGACGACATGATCACCGAAGGCCGTCTTCATGTCCACTCACGACAGCGCACAAAGTCCGGCCAGAACGCCGAAGGTTAAAAAGCAAGTTAGTGCGGTGTCCACTAACGTTCACCGGGTTTCCGGTGGTTGTTGTGGATCCTCGCCGTTGAGGCGAGCGACTCCCCACCACCACTGGGTGGTGGGGCGGGCCTCCGCGGGCCAACTGATCCTCGCGCCGCCGTTGGTAGGCGGCGGGGATCACGCCGGGACTGGCCAGCACCGGGCAGGTGCCGTCCGGCTCGACGGTGCGTGACCACCTGCGGCAGCACGACGGCTGTCGGGGTGGTGGGTCCGCCGCCCGGGGTGCGGGTGGCGATGATGGCGGCCGCGACGAGGTCGCGGTGCCCGGTGAAGTGGCAGTGCGGGCAGGACAGCGTCCGCCCGCGGGGTTTCGGCACCCGCCGCCCGCAGGTGGGGCAGGTGGAGGAGGTGCCGCGTTCGTCGACCAGATGGACGGTGATGCCGGCCAGGGTGGCTTTGTCGGTGAGGATTTGCAGGAGCCGGCCGATCTGCCACTGCCGTAGCCGCAGGTTGTGCCGCCTTCCCGCGTCGATGCCGAGGACCCCGCGCGGGTCACCGACATGCAGCACCCCGACACGCTCGCGCACGGCCCAGGAGACGACCGTTCGGGCGGCTTCGTGCTGGGCCTGACGGACCCGGCGCCGGTGCCGTGCCTCGACCAGCCGGGCCCGGCGGCGGTACTTACGCCACCGCCGCGACCCCTTCTGCCCCGCCTTCGGCGCCCGCCCGGCCACCGCGCGGCGACGGGCTTTGGTGTCCGCCAGGTGCATGCGGTGCTCGGCGCGGATCGCCCGCCCCGACACCAGCAATGCCTTCCCGTCCGGGCCGGCCACCGCGTACGGGTGAATGATCCCCAGATCCACCCCGGCCACCCGGCCCGGATCCGGTTCGCAACCGGGCGGGTAGGTCGCGACAGGCACTTCGGCGGTGACGTCCAGGAACAGCCGGCCGCCCTCACACAACAGGGTGACCGACCGGACCTGCTCGACCGGACAGGGCAACTCCCGCGCCAACGCACCCAAAAGGAGAGGGTGCCTCGGGCAGTGGAGATCCGTACCCGACGCCCGTCGAGGAGGAACGTGCCGTGATACCAGCGCACCGGCATCAACCCACGCCGACGCCGCGGAAACCGCGCCGACACGTCACCTTCCCGGCGGCGCTTCGCCGCCGCGAACCAGGCATCCGAGAACCGGCGCAACACCGACCGGGCCCCCGTCGAATCCAACTCGCCGAACGTGCCCGGCCCGGCCGCCGACAACTCCCGGCACAACTCCTGATAGCCCACCAACGGCACATCACGACGGTGCCGCCGCCACGTGTTGATCTCCAACACGCACGCCCACACGTCACCAGCCGAGCGCAGCA
>NZ_JBIAIL010000105.1:0-1425 GCF_042871425.1 Micromonospora sp. NPDC005806
GGGACCTTCGGCTCGGAATATACCCCCCCGGGTATGCGCTATCGTGAGTGCATCGCCAGTCATCACTGCGAAGGAGTTCGGCACGATGTTGTTCACCCAGTACTACCTGGACTGTCTGTCCCAGGCGTCGTACCTGATCGCCGACCAGACCACCGGGCGGGCGGTGCTCGTCGACCCGCGCCGAGACATCGACGAGTATCTGACCGACGCGCGGGCGCAGGGCCTGACGATCGAAGGGGTGATCAACACCCACTTCCACGCCGACTTCCTCGCCGGTCACCTCGAGGTGGCCGCGGCGACCGGCGCGTGGATCGGCTACGGGCGCCGGGCCGAGACCGAGTACCCGAGCCGCAAGCTCGCCGACGGGGAACGGATCAGCCTCGGTGACGTGACGCTGCAGGTCATGGAGACCCCGGGCCACACCCCGGAGTCCGTCAGCATTCTGGTGTACGAGCACGCCGGCGACCCGGCGCCCTACGGGGTGCTGACCGGCGACGCCCTGTTCATCGGGGACGTGGGCCGGCCCGACCTGCTCGCCTCGCTCGGCGTCACCGCCGAGGACCTGGGCCGGATGCTCTACGACAGCGTGCAGCGCAAGCTGATGGGCCTGCCCGACGAGGTCCGGGTCTTCCCGGCGCACGGCGCCGGCTCGGCCTGCGGCAAGAACCTCTCCACCGAGCGGCAGTCCACCATCGGCGAGCAGCGCCGCACCAACTACGCCTGCGCGCCGATGACCGAGGAGCAGTTCCTCGCCCTGGTCACCGGCGGCCAGCCGGCCGCGCCCGGCTACTTCGCCTTCGACGCGGTACTCAACCGCAAGGCCCGCGAGCTGTTCGACAGCCGGGCCCCGCGCCCGCTCGGCGCCGCCGAGTTCGCCCGGGCCCGGGCCGAGGGTGCCGTGGTGGTGGACGCCCGCGACCCGCAGGAGTTCGCCGCCGGGCACGTACGAGGGGCGATCAACATCCCCGCCGACGGCCGGTTCGCCGAGACGGCCGGCAGCGTGGTGGCGCCGGACCGCAAGGTCCTCGTGGTCGCCCCGCAGGACCGGGCGGAGGAGATCGTCGTACGCCTGGCCCGGATCGGTTTCGACCAGGTGGTCGGGTACCTGCGCGAGCCCGAGGACGCGTTCCTCGAGCTGGTCGACGACCTGACCCGGGCCAGCCGGGTCACCGCCACCGAGCTGCGCGCGGCGCTGGACACGGCCACTCCGCCGGTGGTGCTGGACGTCCGCAACGCCGGTGAGCGGGAGCAGGGCGCCGTCGACGGCTCGCTGCACATCCCGCTCGCGGAACTCACCCGGCGCCTCGACGAGGTGCCAACCGACCGGCCGGTCGTCGTGCACTGCGCCGGCGGCTACCGCTCCTCGGTCGCGGCCAGCCTGCTCCGCGGCGCCGGCCGGGCGGACGTCTCCGACCTGCTCGGCGG
>NZ_JBIAIL010000106.1:0-1422 GCF_042871425.1 Micromonospora sp. NPDC005806
GCGGCTACTTAGAGACTTCCTTGCAGGATCGGTGTCCGGCCAGACTCGGTCCAGGTGCTCGGCGAGACGCTCCCTCTCTGCGGCTGCCCACCGGTGTCTTTGGTGTGGCTCTCATCTGGCTTGCGGTCTCGCCGGGCACCGCGCAAGGAGAGGCTGGAAAGGGGTTTGTCCTGCTCGAAGTAGCGGTGCCCTCCTTGCCGACAAACCCAATCGTGTCCAGGCAAGGGAGGCGCCGATGAGCGTGATCATCGGGATGGACCCGCACAAACGCTCGGCCACCATCGAGGTCGTCGACGACCGCGGCCGGGTGCTTGCGGCCGGCCGGTACGGCACCGACACGGCCGGCTACGCCGAGATGTTTGCCGCCGGCCGCCGCTACCCGGATCGGGTGTGGGCGGTGGAGGGCTGCAACGGTATCGGCCGGCACATCGCCCACCGGCTGGTGCATGACGGCGAGGTCGTGCTGGACGTGCCGGCGAAGCTGTCGGCGCAGGTGCGGGTGTTCGCCACCGGCAACGGCCGCAAGACCGACCCGGTCGATGCGCACTCGGTGGCGATGGTCGCGCTACGCACGCCCGGGCTCGTGCAGGTCCAGGTCGATGCGGACCTGCAGGTGCTGGGCATGCTCGTCGACCGTCGCGACGAACTCGGCCGTGCCCGCACCCAAACCATTAACCGGCTGCACCGGCTGCTGCTGGAGCTGCTGCCCGGCGGGGCGAAGAAGTACCTGTCCGCCCGGCAGGCCCGCACGCTGATCGCCACCGTCAAACCCAGAGACATCGTCGGCAAGACCCGGCGCCGCCTCGCCGTCGAGCTGATCGGTGAACTGGAGACCATCGACAAGAAGATCAAATCCGCGGACAAGGACCTCAAAGCCCTGGTCCTCGCCCGCGGCTCGACGCTGATGGGCCTGCATGGCATCGGCCCGTCCGGGGCCGCCCGCCTGCTGGCCGACGTCGGAGACATCCGCCGGTTCGCCGACCGCGACCGGTTCGCCTCCTGGAACGGCACCGCCCCGCTGGACGCCTCCTCCGGCGACCAGAAGCGTCACCGGCTCTCCCGCGCCGGCAACCGACGGATCAACCGCACGCTGCACATCATGGCCGTCGTCCAGCTGCGCAACCGCACGCAAGGCCGCGCCTACTTCGACGCGAAGAAAGCCGCCGGGAAAGCCTCCATGGAAGCCATGCGCGCCCTCAAACGGCGACTGTCCAACGTCGTCTACGCCCGCATGGTCGCCGACCAGAAACGACGGCAGGTGGCAGGCCCGGGAGGGCACTCGGGGACGACTCTGCAATCCAGCGTGACCGACCTGACCCCGGACATCGGCTCTTCGGACAAGCCACTTCCCGGACCCGCCACCACCCACCCTAAACCCCTGGTTCCAGCAGCGTCTTGACATAAAGGGGTGCCAGATGCGGA
>NZ_JBIAIL010000107.1:0-1299 GCF_042871425.1 Micromonospora sp. NPDC005806
CCCCTGACTTGTCTACTGGAGTTAGATGCGCGGGTCTGCAGCCCGTAGCGTCAGGGCGCCGGTCGGCACTGGCTCGCATACCCCTTGCCGCTCTCGGGCTGGCTCTTCAAGAGCGTGCCGCCGCTGGCCGGCGCCCGGCCGTGGCGTGGCTCAACAGAGGCGTGCTCAACGATTCCCCAAGTCAGGCTGCCCGCCACGGCGATCCTCGTTCGCTTTGGCGGAAGGAACCCGGCTCTCCGTGATCACGATCGGCATCGACCCGCACAAGTCCTCCTTGACCGCTGTCGCCCTCGACGAGACCGGTCACCTGCTGGCGACAAGGCGGATCGCCGTCAACGCCGCCGCATACAAGACGCTGACCGGCTGGGCCGCCCGCTGGCCGCAACGCCGCTTCGCTGTCGAAGGCGCCGCTGGGCTGGGGCGGGGCATCGCGCAACTGTTGGCCGCCGCCGGCGAGCACGTCGTTGACGTCCCAGCCACCCTGGCCGCTCGAGCTCGACTGCTGGACACCGGCGGCAGCCGCAAGACCGACGCCGCGGACGCCGCCAGCGTCGCTCACGCCGCCATGCGGCACCAGCGGTTGCGCCAAGTCGTCGCCGAGGGTCATCACACCCGGCTGCGGTTGCTCTCCGAACGCCGCGACGACCTGGCTCGTGAACGCGTCCGACTGCTCAACCGGCTTCACGTCCTACTGCGTGATCTGATCCCCGGTGGCGCGGCGCTGGACCTCACCGCGGACAAGGCCGCCGCGCTGCTGCGCAACATCCGGCCGCTCACCGCCACCGACAGCTGCCGCCGCGACCTGGCCCGTGAGATGCTCGCTGACCTACGCCACCTGGACCGGCGCCTGCACACCAACCAGGCCCAGATCCGGCAGGTCCTGAGCGAGACGCACTCCACCATCACCGAAATCCGCGGCGTCGGGCACATTATCGCCGGGAAGATCCTCGGCCACGTCGGTGACGTCACCCGCTTCCCGACGGCCGATCACTTCGCCAGCTACGCCGGCACCTCGCCACTTGAGGCCTCCAGCGGCGAACGCCGCCGCCACCGGCTCAACCCCACCGGCAACCGGCAACTCAACACCGCCCTGCACACCATCGCGCTCGTCCAAGCCCGCGACGAAGGCCCAGGCCGCGTCTACTACCAGCGCAAACTCAGCGAAGGGAAAACGCCAGCCGAAGCCCGACGCGCGCTTAAACGACGCCTCACCAACGTCCTTTACCGGCACCTCACCAGAGATCAACTCAAACTCGCCACCGGCACGGGTTGACACACAGAGGCGCTCTTGAGCCTCTC
>NZ_JBIAIL010000108.1:0-1286 GCF_042871425.1 Micromonospora sp. NPDC005806
ACTTCAGCGATTGCGGTCTCAGGACTGCGGAAGGCCTATAAGGACAAGGTGGTGCTCGACGGTATCGATTTTGATGTTCGTGCGGGCACGGTGTTCTCTCTGCTCGGTCCGAACGGGGCGGGTAAGACGACGACGGTGAACGTGTTGACCACGTTGATGAGGGCCGACGGTGGGACGGTGCGTGTCGCTGGGCATGATGTTGTGACCGAGGCCGGGGCGGTGCGTGCGGCGATCGGGGTGACCGGGCAGTTCGCGGCGGTGGATGAGCTGTTGACGGGGCAGGAGAACCTGCAGCTGATGGTGGATCTGAGTCGGGTGCCCGCCCGGGACGGCAGGCGGGTCGTCGCGGAGTTGTTGGAGCGGTTCGAGCTGGTGGAGTCGGCGCAGAAGCCGGTGTCGACCTATTCCGGGGGTATGCGCCGCAAGCTGGACCTGGCGATGACGCTGGTCGGGCAGCCGCGGATCATTTTCCTGGACGAGCCGACGACGGGTCTGGACCCGCGCAGCCGTCACACGATGTGGTCGATCATCCGTGGTCTGGTCGCCGATGGGGTGACCATTTTCCTGACCACCCAGTACCTCGAGGAAGCCGATCAGCTCGCCGACCGGATCGCGGTACTCGATCAGGGCCGTCTGGTCGCCCAGGGCACCCCGGACGAGCTCAAGCGTCAGATCCCGGGGACCCACGTGCGGTTGCGGTTCACCACCGTCGCCGAACTCGACGCGGCCGCGCGGGTCCTCACCGATGCCACGCGCGAGGACGAGGCACTTGCCTTGCGGGTTCCCAGCGACGGCGGCACGACATCGCTGCGGGCCCTGCTGGACCGGCTCGACGAGTACTCCCTCAGCGCCCAGGAGTGCTCCGTGCACACCCCCGACCTCGATGACGTTTTCCTCGCCCTGACGGGCCGCACCACGGAGGTGGTCGCGAAATGAGCACCCAGTCTCATTCGCTGGTCATGTTGCGTCGCAACTCCAAGCACATCGCCCGGAACCCGACCTCGGTGTTCAACGCGGTCCTGATGCCGATCGTGATCATGCTGATGTTCGTGTACATGTTCGGAGACGCCTTCAACGTCGGTGTCGACTACATCGACTACGCGACGCCGGGCCTGATGCTGCTGGCCGTCTGCTACGGCCTGGGATCCACCGCGACGGCGGTGAACTCCGACATGACCAAGGGCATCATCAACCGGTTCAAAGTCATGGACGTCTCCCGTAGCGCGGTGCTGACCGGTCACGTCATCGCCAGTGTGCTGACCAACCTGGTCGCCATCGCCGCGCTC
>NZ_JBIAIL010000109.1:0-1222 GCF_042871425.1 Micromonospora sp. NPDC005806
CCGTTGCTAATGAGGTTTGCCGGGTCGGTTGCGGCAGACTCGGGTCCGGTAGCCGCTGGCGGGTGAGCACTCCCCGTTGCAGGACGCGTGCAGTCCTATTGACAGATCGTGCCCCTGCCGGTGGTCGGGAGACAGAACCGCTGATGGGATGTCGTGCCCGCCCCGCCGGCGTGAGCACTTGTTCATTAGCTCGCGGGAGTTCTCCCGAACGCTGCCTGGGTCCGCTGTGGACTAGGGAGGCTGATGTGCTGTTCGTGGGAGACGACTGGGCCGAGGACCACCACGACGTCGAGGTGCAGGACGAGGCGGGCCGGCGGCTGGGCAAGGCGAAACTCGAGGAGGGGATCGGCGGCATCGCCCGCCTGCACACGCTGATCGGAGAGCAACTCGGCGAGGGCGATGAGCTGGTCCAGGTGGTGATCGGCATCGAGACCGACCGGGGCCCGTGGGTGCAGGCCCTGATCGCCGCCGGCTACCAGGTGTATGCGATCAACCCGCTGCAGGTGGCGCGGTATCGGGAACGGCGCGGGGTGTCGGGGGCGAAGAGCGACGCGGGTGACGCGCACGCCCTGGCTGACATGGTGCGCACCGACCGGCACCAGCTGCACCCGGTCGCCGGAGACAGCGCCGGCGCCGAGTCGGTCAAGGTCGTGACCCGGGCGCACAAGACGCTGATCTGGGAACGCACCCGTCACACCTTGCGGCTGCGGCAGGCACTACGCGAGTTCTTCCCCGCCGCCCTGGTCGCCTTCGACAACCTGGCCGCGGCCGACACCCTAGAACTGCTGGGCAAGGCACCCGACCCGGCCTCGGCGGCCCGGCTGACGACCACACAGATCACCAGCGCGCTGAAACGGGCCCGCCGCCGCGACGTCCCGGCCAAGGCCGAGAAGCTGCAGGCAGCGTTACGCAGCCGGCAGCTGGGCCAACCGCCAGTGGTGACCGCGGCTTACGCGGCCACCGTCCGCGCCCAGGTAGCGATCCTGACCACCCTGCACACGCAGATCAAGGCAATGGAACAGCAGGTCGAGGCACATTTTGGGCAGCACCCGGACGCTGAGGTCTACCTCAGCCAGCCCGGCCTGGGCCGCATCCTCGGCGCCCGGGTGCTTGCCGAGTTCGGCGACGACCCCACCCGCTACACCGACGCCAAAGCCCGCCGCAACTACGCCGGCACCAGCCCCATCACCCGCCAATCAGGCAAGAAGAAGATCGTCCTGGC
>NZ_JBIAIL010000110.1:0-1215 GCF_042871425.1 Micromonospora sp. NPDC005806
CATACCCACCGGTAGTGTCGGCGCGTCCGGCGCGGTTTCCGATCGCAAGTGGCGACGCCGTGCCGACCCGCCTAATCGTGATCTTACGAACCGGGGACCCAGCGCAACACCGGGGTGAATCCGCGAGCCACGGCCCGCGGTAGGGCGTACTTCCCGCCCGAATCCGTCAGCTAACCCGGTAGGCGGCCACGGAAGGAGTTCCAGCCTCGTGCGAACCACCCCCCGTTACGCCCCTCGCCTCCACGGCATCGCGGTGCCGACGCTCGCCTGACCGGCGACTTCCGGCACCGTCCCCAGCCCGGGCCCACCGGGCGCTCCCGATCCCCGCGGCACCCCCGCCCCAGCAACGCGCGTGAGTTCCTCCGCGTGTCGGGCCGGCGTGTGCCGCTCAGGCCCCCCGTGGAGGAACACGTGAAGCACCGAATGAAGCGTCAGCTGCGGCGTATCGTGACCGAGCGCCCGTACCGGATCATCGCCGGCTCCGCCGCGGCGCTCGTGCTGGCCGGCGGCGTCGGCACGGCGCTCGCCGCCACCGACAACAACACGCCGGTCCGCCAGGAGAACACCGCCGCCGTCGCCGAGTTGGCCCCCCGGCTCGGTGAGGTCGCCACCCGTGGCGAAGCCCGGATCGCGGCCCCGTCGCCGTCCGCCTCGCCGAGCGCCTCGCCGTCGGCCAAGGCCAGCACCACGGCCAAGGCCGACCCGGACGTGACCAAGAAGGCGAAGCCGAAGCCGCCGTCGACGAAGGTCCTCGACTACACCTACGAGGCGCAGACCGCCTACTGGAACTGCGGCCCGGCCGCGGTGCGCAACGCGCTGAGCGCCAGCGGCGTCGAGACCACCCAGGACGCGATGGTCGCCCCGCTGAACGCCGGCGTGAACGGCACCAACTCGGCCGAGGACACCACCCGCGGCCTCAACCAGATGGTCAAGGGCAACCCGTACCGGACCCACATGATCCCCGGCCCCGCCACCCCGGCGCAGATGGACCAGCTCCAGGCCGACGTGGTCAAGGCCATCACCGACGGCCGTGGCGTGGTCGCCAACATCGTCGGCGACGCCACCGACACCGACGGCGGCTGGCACTCGTTCTCCGGCGGCCACTACATCGCCGTGGTCGGCTACAAGAACGACGGCCGGACCGTGCGGATCGCCGACTCGGCGAACCCGGCGGTTCCCGCCTACTGGATGACCACCATCGACCTGGCGAACTGG
>NZ_JBIAIL010000111.1:0-1181 GCF_042871425.1 Micromonospora sp. NPDC005806
GATGTCGTACACAGTCACCTGGGGAACCTACGCCGAGACAGCACCAATATCGTCACGTACCTCCAGGCGTCCGCGAGACCTCGGCGGCGATGCACACTCATGCCGCTGATCGCGTTGGCGGCGTTCTGGGAGCCGTACGCTGCGTGCCCGTACGATCTCGGCCGTGCACACCACCCCGCAGGCTCCGATCGATATGGATGCCGTCTTCCCGCAGTTGCGTGCGTTTGCGCGGACTACCACCCGGCTGCATCCACGGAAGGGCTCACCGTCGGAGGAGCAGAGCTCCGTGGGCGGGCCGCTGCTGTGGCCAGCGAACGAGCCCTGGCCGGCTTGTGACGGTAGAGGTCTGGACGACCATCCAGGCGAGGCTGGGGTGCCGCTCGTGCCGGTCCTGCAACTGTTCGCCGACGACGTGCCCGAGCTGCCATTCCCAGAGGGCTCGGACGTGCTGCAGGTGCTGTGGTGCCCGTTTGACCATGATCCCTGGAGCGCTCCGCTTCCACGCTTGCACTGGCGGCGACGATCAGCGATCGGACCTCGACTGACGACGATGCCAGCGCCACACGAGGACGCCGAGGCACGGTATATACCCGACGCGTGCGCCGTCGATCCCGAGCGGGTCGTCGAGTACCCGTCGTACGATCTGCCGCGCGAGGTGTGGTCGCAGATCCAGGAAGCGGCACGTCGGGTCGAGGCTGACCGCGGCTGGGAGTACGACAGCGATCTTGCGGTCGCGTCCGGGATCAAGGTCGGCGGCTACCCCGGCTGGACGCAGTCGCCTGATTGGCCGGTTTGCAGGTGTGGGGTTCGTATGGAGCATCTGCTCACCATCGCCACCTGGGAGTTCAGCCGGGGCGACGAGCAACGTTGGGTCCCGCTGGAGGACCGGCCCGCAATGATCGGCTGGGGCTTCGATAGCCCGGATGACCATCCGTGGCGGTCGCTTCAAAATCCGACAGGATTGATGCTGGGAGATGCCGGAGGCATCTACATCTTTTTCTGCACATCATGCCCGGAGCGTCCCTACGACCACCGATTTGACTGTTCCTGACCAGATAGGAATCACCGACGACAGCCGAACCGGCATCCGCATCTGGCACCCCTTTATGTCAAGACGCTGCTGGAACCAGGGGTTTAGGGTGGGTGGTGGCGGGTCCGGGAAGTGGCTTGTCCGAAGAGCC
>NZ_JBIAIL010000112.1:0-1146 GCF_042871425.1 Micromonospora sp. NPDC005806
CTAGTGTGCTGCGCCGCAAGTTCGCCTCATAAGTGGGTGTAGGGTGGTGGGATGCCGAGGACCGGGCGTCCCACCCCGCCGCTGGTGTTGTCCGACGAGGAACGCGCAACGCTGGTGCGCTGGTCGCGGCGGGCGAAGTCCGCGCAGGTTCTCACGATGCGCGCGAAGATCATCCTTGCGTGCGCCGAGGGCGCGTCGAACACCGACGTGGCAACGGCTCTGGGTGTGCATCTGTCCACTGTGGGCAAGTGGCGGCGGCGGTTCCTGACCGAGCGCCTGGACGGGCTGATCGACGAGCAGCGGCCGGGCCGGCCCCCGTCGATCACCTTGGACCAGGTCGAAGACGTTGTGGTCGCCACCCTGGAGCAGACACCGCGCAACGCCACCCATTGGTCGCGCGCGTCCATGGCGGAGCGGTCGGGGCTGTCGAAGTCGACGATCGGGCGGATCTGGCGCGACTTCGGCCTCAAACCCCACCGGGCGGACACGTTCAAGCTGTCCACCGATCCGCAGTTCGTCGAGAAGGTCGTCGACGTCGTCGGGCTGTACCACAACCCGCCGGAACGGGCCGTGGTGCTGTGTGTGGACGAGAAGTCCCAGATCCAGGCCCTGGACCGCTCCCAGTCGGTGCTGCCGATGATGCCCGGTATGCCCGAGCGGCGCACGCATGACTACAGCCGTAACGGGATCACCAGTCTGTTCGCGGCGTTCAACGTCGCCGACGGCTCGGTGATCAGCGAGCTGCGTCGTCAGCACCGGGCCGTGGAGTTCAAGAAGTTCCTGGTCACGATCGATAAGACGGTGCCGGTGGAGCTGGACGTGCATCTGGTCTGTGACATCTACGGCACCCACAAAACCCCGGTCGTGCGTGCCTGGCTGGCCCGGCACCCCCGGTTCCACATGCATTTCACCCCGACCGGCTCGTCCTGGATCAACCAGGTCGAACGCTGGTTCGGGTTCCTCACCGAGCGGAAGATCCGCCGCGGCGCCCACAAGAGCGTGTAGTCCCTCGAGGCCGACATCCGGTCGTGTATCGCTGACTGGAACAGCGATCCACGACCGTTCATCTGGACCAAGACCGCCGAAGAGATCCTGGAATCACTCGCACGATTTTGTAGGCGAATTTCCGGCGCGGGACACTAGGCC
>NZ_JBIAIL010000113.1:0-1097 GCF_042871425.1 Micromonospora sp. NPDC005806
GCGACCATGGGCGGATGGGGCGACCATCGGAGCCGGCGCAGACCGGGGGCATCATGCGCGGCGAGGAGGACGCCCAGCAGGCCAGCTTCCTGGAGCTGTTCTTCGACCTGGTGCTGGTCTTCGCCCTGGTCGGGGTCGTCAGCCGGATCGTGCCGGACCTGCTCTCCGACAACGTGCGCCTGCGCTGGCTGTCGCTGCTGTACACGATCGTTCTTGCCCTGCCGTTGCTGTGGCTGTGGACCACCACCGCGTACCTCACCAGCCGGTTCGACTACCGCAACCGCTGGATTCAGCTGCTGGTCCTGGTCAGCGCGTTCGGCCTGCTGATCATGGCGACGTCCCTGTACCAGTTCGAGCAACGCGGCGCCTACTTCGCCATCGTGTACGTGGTGCTGCACATCGGACGCCCCGTGGTGCTCCGGCCGTTGTTACGGGAGCACGAGAACGTACGGGCGCTCTACACCCGCCTGGCCATCTGGGCCGGCGTCTCCGGCGTCATCTGGCTCGCCGGGGCGGCGATGCGCGGGAACTACCGGCTGGCCCTGTGGTTGATCGCCGTCACCGTGGACCTGGTCGTGGCGCGGGTCAGATGGCCGGTACCCGGCATGGGCCGACCACCGACCAGCGCGTGGGCGATGTCCAGCAGCCGATACCTCCCCGAGCGCTACCAGCAACTGTTGTTGATCGCGCTCGGCGAGACGGTGCTGTCCATCGGCCTCACCTACGCCACCCACCCCGCCACGCTCGCCGCAAAGGCGGCCCTGGTGGTCACATTCGTGACGTCCGTTCTGATGTGGCGGATCTACTTCTATCGCGCTGGCCAGGTGCTGGCCGAGGCCGTCGAGATGGCGTCGAACCGGGCAGCTGCCGGTGGGATCGTCGGCGTGGCCCATTTGCTCATGGTGCTCGGCATCACCTTGGCCGCGGCTGGCTCGGAAATCGTGTTGGCGAATCCCCAGGGGCCCTCCGTGCCGGCCTGGCTCGCGGTCATCCTCGGCGGGCCGGCGCTCTTCCTGTTCGGCCGCAGTCGGCTGGAACGGGTCGTCTTCAACCGGCTCGCCGTGCGCCGCCTCGTCGGCATCGCCGCTCTGGTCCTG
>NZ_JBIAIL010000114.1:0-1000 GCF_042871425.1 Micromonospora sp. NPDC005806
TGAGACCCTCAGCAAGTCCCATCCTTCCAGCCCAGAGGGCACTTTCACGTTCTCGACCCGCCACCACAACGAGCCTTCATGAAGGCGCGAGGCTAAGCCCTGCAGTTCACCGCCTAGGGATTCGTCCCTGCGCTAGCCGCCTTGCATGCCAACGGATGCGACGTGGATCGTCAGGGAAGACGCTGTCCCAGTCGTGGTCGAGGCACGTCCATGCCAGCGGCTGTCCGTTCTCTTCGACGAGCGGCGTGGAGACGTCAACGATCGCGACATACGACAGCCCGAGGGTCGGGGACCAGCCTCGGCTATACGAGCGCACGGCAACGGCTGCGGGCGTGGACAGCAGCTCCGCGCGGAGTCCGGTTTCTTCGAATAGCTCTCGGCTGGCTGCTTCCCGAGGCGTCTCGCCGGGCTCGACCTTCCCGCCGGGTGGGACCCAGGCCCGCCAGGGATGGTTCACGAGCAGCACCTGAGCCAGATCCTCGTCGAAGACCCATACCTCGGCCCCAAGCGGGGACACGAGCGCCTGTTTGGTGCGGTCCAGCCACTGGCATGCGTTGTCGAACTCCCGAACGGCCCGGCGCGCGTCCACTTCCGCAGCCGCGCAAGATCGCATCAGTAGCTCTTCACTCATCAGCCGACCCTACGGCGAGGCTGTGACACCGAAGGCTCCTCGCCTTGTCATGGCAGGTGCCCGCACAACGGCCAACAACGTCCGCTATGCCGCTGATCGCGCGTCACAGGCCGTGGCCGATCGGTCATGTGCTTCAGCTTCCGGTACTGCCGTTGAGCGACCAGCGTGCTGCCGAGGGGGTCCAGGTACGGGACTGACGTCACGCGGCCGCGATCGAATACCCAATCGCGGCGATGTCCTCGTGCAGCCTGGCAACGGTCATCTTTGGGTTCAGGGCCTGCACAACGACGTCAGTGAGCGGGCGGTGCGCGACGACGTGCTCGACCTCCGTCGCGTCTAGTTCGATCTCGTAGTAGTCCTCGGCGAACG